>CACPHA010000021.1 GCA_902633655.1 Paracoccaceae bacterium | reverse complement strand
AATATAAATCAAAAATTGGTAGTTGTGCGGTGCTTCTCTTGGCGGAAGTAGACGGTAAAGTAGCCGTATGTGCGGGCGTTTCGGATGATCTGACAAAAAAGATTTCAGCGGTCGATCTTGTCCAAGCTGCTGTGCCCGTATTGGGAGGTAAGGGTGGCGGAGGACGTCCAGATATGGCGCGTGGCGGCGGCAATGATATTTCCCAGGCCAATGCTGCTTTTAAAGCTGCAGAAACGGTATTAGAAGGAGTACAGTAATGCCCGCACTTTGGATTGGACATATTACAGTAAACGATGTTGATGCATACGCCAGATATGCTGAATTAGCTGGCCCGGCTATCGCAAAGCATGGGGGTCACTTTATTGCACGTGGTGGCCGTTATGTGCAATTGGAGGGTAAAGACCGCCCACGCAATGTCGTTGCAAAATTCGATAGCGTTGAGGCGGCGGAGAAATGCTATCATTCACTGGAGTATCAAGCCGCACTAAATCACGCCCGCGGTGCTGCGGAACGTGAGTTGTTGATTGTTGAGACGACTGAATAAAGAGATTAAATCAGATCTTTAACACGCTTTTTTCATGCGTTTTCTTTCATGCGTATCTAAATAACGTTTGCGCAATCTTACCGATTGGGGCGTTACTTCAACGAGTTCATCATCGTTAACGTAGGCAATAGCTTGTTCCAATGAAAATTGTGTGTATGGCGTCAGCCGAACTGCCTCATCGTTACCGGAAGCCCTTACGTTGGTGAGTTTTTTGCCTTTTAGTGGGTTTACCTCGAGGTCATTGTCACGGCTGTGCTCGCCAATTATCATACCCTGATAAACTTGTACTTGGGAGCCTATAAACATCCTACCGCGGTCTTCAAGGTTCCAGAGCGCATAAGCCACGGAAATACCGTCTTCCATTGAAATCAATACACCGGCTCTGCGACCCGCTATAGGGCCTTTGTAAGCCGACCATTCAAAAAATACTCGATTTAAAACACCTGTGCCGCGCGTATCTGTTAGAAACTCTCCATGATAACCAATAAGGCCACGGGAAGGCACTAGAGCGATAATGCGTGTCTTTCCAATTCCTGCGGGCCGCATATCAACGATTTCACCTTTGCGACTACCAGTCAATTTCTCAATTATGACACCGGTGTAATCTTCATCCACATCAATTGTGACTTCTTCAATTGGTTCAAGACGGTTACCCATTTCATCTTCGCGAAAAAGTACCTGCGGACGTGAGATAGATAACTCAAAACCTTCACGCCGCATATTTTCAATGAGAACACCCATTTGTAACTCTCCACGCCCGGCGACCTCAAAGGTTTCTCCACTGTTTGTTTCTGAAACTCGTATCGCTACATTGCTTTCAGCCTCTTTTAGAAGACGTTCACGAATGACCCGGCTTTGCACTTTTTTACCTTCACGGCCAGCTAGTGGGCTGTCATTAATACCAAAAGTTATTGTAATCGTTGGAGGATCTATAGGCTGTGCTTCAAGTGCTTCATTTACTGTCAAAGCGCAAAGCGTGTCTGAAACAGTGGCTTTAGCCATTCCAGCTATCGAAACTATGTCACCGGCAAGTGCTACATCAATATCAGTTTGGGCTAAGCCACGGAAAGCCTGAATACGTGCCACACGGAACTGTTCAAATTTTTGTCCAGTCCGGCTCAGTGCCTGCAGTGTTGCCCCCAATTTTTACGCGCCCACTTTCCACTCGCCCTGTTAAAATTCGTCCTACAAAAGGATCGTTTCCCAATGTAGTAGCAAGCATGCGAAAATCTTCGTCCTGCTGGTCGAGTTGTTTTGGTGCTGGTACGTGATTGATGATCAGATCAAAAAGAGCAGAAAGATTAGTGCGTGGGCCATTTAATTCGACATCCGCCCATCCCGAGCGGCCAGAGGCATAAAGATGAGGAAAATCAAGCTGATCCTCAGACGCGTCCAAGGCTGCAAAGAGATCAAAACATTCATCCAATGCTCGATCTGGTTCGGCATCATGTTTATCGACTTTATTGAGGACTACGATAGGTCTCAGTCCAAGGGCAAGTGCTTTGGAGGTTACAAATTTTGTTTGTGGCATTGGGCCTTCCGCTGCGTCTACGAGCAAAACAACGCCATCGACCATGCTCAATATGCGTTCGACTTCTCCCCCCAAAATCAGCGTGACCAGGTGTATCAACGATGTTGACGCGCGCGTTCTTCCATTCAACAGAAGTAGCTTTAGCTAGTATCGTAATACCTCGTTCGCGCTCCAAGTCATTGCTATCCATCGCGCGCTCTGCAATGTTTTGGTTATCTCTAAAGGCACCGGATTGCTTTAATAATTCATCGACCAAAGTTGTTTTGCCATGGTCGACATGTGCGATGATAGCAATATTGCGCAAATCCATTGAAAATATCCTATATCAAAAAGCTTGGCGATGCCCTACATTCCCAGAATGGAAATGGCCAGACAGCAAAATCCAAAATTGGCAATTAATGTAATCTTGCAGTCATCTTAAGCTTAAGTCGGCAAATGAATATTGAAAGCTTTTCGGATATTAAGATCAACGTTTGGCGGAAAGCGCGCGGAGGAGGGTTTTGCCAAAATTGCCTCTTTTCTTTCTATCGCTTTTTGAATCAAATCCGGTTTCCCTAATTCATCCCACTCTTTCGGCGATGTTCTATCGCCAAGTTGGGGATAAATATATTCCGTTTCCATTAAAGATAGTGTCTGATCAGATCCAAGGTAATGCCCTGGTCCATTAAGACAGGTGTCTTTTATGATCTCTAAGTTGACAGAGTCGTTAGTTACTTCAATACCCCGCACACAGCGCATCGCCTGACCTAGAAGGTCATCTCCCAGAACCAGTGATTCAAGGCAGAAACCTAAAAGAGATGCATGCATTCCAGCCGCTTCGTATACCATATTTAGACCGGAAAGTCCGGCCATCACGTTTGATATTGCCTGTTCCCAACCTGCCTGCATGTCAGGTAGTTTAGCGTCAGCAATCCCCGCAGCAGCACCACCAGGCAGGTCGTAGAACCGGTGCATTTGCGCACACCCTGCTGTAAGTAGAGCCTGCTCACCGCTACCTCCGGACATGGCGCCCGTACGTAGATCAGAGACAAATGGCCAAGTTCCAAAAATAGCTGGGTGGCCTGGTTGAATGGACTGTACATACACGAGACCCGCAAGACATTCTGCCACTGCTTGCACAATTGCTCCGGCAATCGGGGCTGGAGCAGTGGCACCTGCCTGTCCTGCACTCAATAACAATATGGGCATACCCTGTCTAATACACTCTTCCATAACAAGGCAGCTTTCAGTGGCAAATTTCATTGGTGGCACAACAAAGCAATTAGAATTAGACACAAATGGCCTTTTCCGCCATTTGTTTTCTCCGCCCGCAATCATATGCAGCATTTGAAAAGCATCTTGTGCAAAGGAAACTTCTGTAAAGGAGGTCCCCACATGTTTTGTTGTTCCGGAGCAGCAAGCGTAGATTGTATTGAGATCCATTTCACGATTATCGAGGATATCTCGACAGACCATAGGACGTTGAAGAAAATGGATATTGTGTAGTTTGTCCGTAAGACACGCTGCATCGTGGAGGTCTTGCACTGTGCTGTCGCGATAATTGCGTCCCTCCAAGTCAACAATATGGACAGCGGCACCGGCTGTACCGAAGTGGACTTTGTTACCGCTCAAAATAAGATCGTTTTTGCCATCTCGGCTATGAAGGGTAATTGAGCGATTGGCAGAAGCGATGGTATCTTCAACCAAAGCGCGGGGAAAACGGAGTCGTCCATCTTCTCCCATAATAGCACCAGCTTTGGTCATATATTTTACACCACTTTCGGGGGCGTCCGCCAAGCCGATTTGTTCAAGTGCGTCAAGAACTGTCCGATTAATAAGACGGATACCCTCGTTGGTGAGAGGCTTATAGGTACCACCGAGCATACCGGCCCGAACCGGACGAAGGTGTTCAGCAAGTGGTGCTGCTCTGGCTATGCGTCTTGCTGATCGGCCACCGGCGCGACGCGAACGTTGTCCTGTCATGAGGGCCTCCGAGTAAGATTAAAAAAGGTAAAGCACTCCATATCAAGCACGTGTGGACGGTACTTCAATCGACGCACAGATGGTTTCCTATGGTTATCTTAAGTACTATATTCTGTATTTTGGTTTTCTTTGGTAGCATTATTGACCATCCATTTTTTTAATAATTTTTTTCCTCTGAGTCCGTTGATATTGCGATGTGGGGTCTTTTTTTTTAAAGGGCACTTGCCCCAAAAAACATCACATCTCTCAATTATTGGCAGGAAAGATATCTTATAACAGTGACCTATTCCATCGCTTTAAAGTTAAATTCACCACCCTCTTTTATGCCAGATGGCCAGCGAGAGGTGATTGTTTTCGTTCGAGTGTAGAATTTGAACGCATCTGGTCCGTGTTGGTTTAGATCTCCAAATACTGATTTTTTCCAGCCGCCGAAGGTATGATAAGCCAAAGGTACTGGGATCGGAACGTTGATGCCAACCATTCCAATATTGATGCGATTTGCAAAATCGCGCGCTGTGTCGCCATCACGAGTAAAGATCGCTGTCCCATTCCCATATTCGTGATCCATGGCTAGGCCGATCGCTTCTTCGTAGCTTCCCGCGCGCACGGTACTAAGTACTGGACCGAAAATCTCTTTCTTATATATGTCCATATCAGGGGTTACGCGGTCAAAAAGATGTGCGCCAACGAAAAACCCATCCTCATAGCCCTGAAGACTGAAGTCACGTCCATCTACTATAAGTTTAGCACCCTGAGCAACGCCACTTTCCACAAGCTTAAGAATATTACGCTTTGCTGTCTCTGTGACAACGGGACCATAATCAATATCATCCCCGGCCGTGTATGGGCCGACTTTAAGTTTCTCTATACGCGGTGTAAGTTTTTCGATGAGCCGGTCTGCTGCTTCTTCTCCCACAGGAACAGCCACTGAAATTGCCATGCAACGTTCACCGGCAGCGCCATACCCTGCACCAACCAACGCGTCTGCAGCCTGGTCCATATCCGCATCTGGCATAATTATCATATGGTTCTTTGCACCACCAAAGCACTGCACACGCTTACCGTTGCTGCAACCCCGTCCATAGATGTATTCTGCAATAGGAGTTGAACCAACAAATCCGATTGATTGAATCACAGCGTGGTCAAGAATGGCGTCTACAGCCTCTTTATCACCATTTATTACTTGTAGAATGCCCTTTGGAAGGCCGGCTTCTTCCATCAGTTCAGCGAGCATCAAAGGCACTGAAGGGTCGCGCTCAGAAGGTTTAAGGATAAATGCGTTACCGCATGCAAGCGCAGGAGCAAACATCCACATAGGGATCATAGCAGGAAAATTAAACGGTGTAATTCCTGATGTCACACCCAGAGGTTGGCGCATCGAATACATGTCTATCCCTGGACCTGCGCTATCGGTATATTCACCCTTTAGCATCTGGGGCGTGCCAATACAATATTCGACAACCTCTAAACCGCGTTGCACGTCACCTTTTGCATCAGGAAAGGTTTTACCATGCTCACGGCTAAGCGCTTCAGCCAGTTTGTCCATATCGCGATTTAAGAGATCAACGAATTTCATCATGACGCGTGCGCGTCGCTGAGGGTTTATAGCACCCCATTCTGGCTGAGCTTTTGCGGCGATCTCGACCGCCTGGGCAACTTCTTCAGCTGTAGCCAATGGGACTTTGGCTTGCACTTCGCCTGTTGCTGGGTTGAAAACATCGCCAAAACGGCCGGAGGTACCTTTTACATGTTGGCCACCAATATAGTGGGTTAACTCATTCATCATTGCGTCTCCTTTAAACTTTGACGTCACCTTACTCGCGCAGAAAAGCCACGGGAAGAGAGAAAACTCAAAATCATCAATCCTATTTCAGTAATCTGACGTTGCAGTGACGTATTTTCTAAAAATCAGTCTATTTGGCGAGAAAAAGCTCGGCTCTATAAACTAAGCAAGTTGATATGTGCTGGGCTTTGTTTTGAGACTTGCAATTTTGTTCCGAATGATGTTGCGTCTGCACGAGAAATTAAACACCACAGGAATTGTCCATTATGCGCATCGCACTTTATCCGGGCACTTTTGATCCAATAACACTGGGTCACGTGGATATCATAAGGCGAGCGGCGATGCTTGTAGACAGACTGGTTATAGGTGTCGCAATTAATCGAGATAAAAATCCCCTATTTTCACTAGAAGAAAGGGTGGACATGCTGGAAAGAGAGTGTGCTGCTCTTTCCAAAGACATAGGGACCGAAATCGAGGCTCACCCTTTTGAAAACCTCCTAATCGATTGTGCTCACGATGTTGGGGCACAGGTGATTGTTCGTGGTCTTAGAGCGGTAGCGGATTTTGAATACGAATTTCAGATGGTTGGTATGAATCGTTCTATGGATTCTTCTATTGAAACGGTATTTCTCATGGCTGAGGCGAAACATCAGGCGATAGCGTCAAAACTCGTTAAAGAGATTGCACGTATGGATGGGGATATAACGAGGTTTGTTACGCCGCGGGTTAAAGAACGCTTACTGAAGAAACTGAAAAAAAAGCTAAAGGTATTTTCCTATCTCAGTGGCAGTATCCAGCATCCGGTTGGAAAAACCCCATTCATTATCATACCATGCTAGAATTCGACACAATGTTCCGTCCATGACTTTGGTTTGATCGGTTGCAAAGATACTTGAGTGGCTGTTGTGGTTGAAATCCGTGGATACAAGCTTATCGTCAACTGTCTCCAAAACATCCTTTAAGTATCCCTTCGATGCGGTGCGCATAACTTCATTAATTTCCTCAGCGCTGGTCAATCTTGAGGCTTCAAAAGTAAAGTCAATGCAAGAAACATTGGGAGTTGGAACGCGGATCGCTACGCCGTCCATTTTCCCACTTAATTCAGGTAAAACCAGACCAACGGCACGCGCCGCACCGGTTGAAGTTGGGATCATATTTAACGCTGCGGAACGGGCACGATAAAAGTCTTCGTGGACTCTGTCTAGTGTTGGCTGATCTCCGGTGTAGCTGTGGATTGTAGTCATAAAGCCTTTTTCAATTCCAACGGTTTTGTTTAAAACTGCAGCAATGGGTGCCATGCAATTTGTTGTACAGGAAGCATTAGAAACGATTATATCATCAGCCGTTAGAGATTTATGATTGATGCCATAAGCAATTGTCTTGTCCGCTCCGCTAACCGGTGCTGAAACAAGAACTCTTTTGGACCCGTTGCTAAGATGAGCAGAAGCTTTTTCTTTGGACGCAAAAATTCCCGTGCATTCCAAAACAATGTCCACATTTTTCCAGTCTAGCCCGGCAGGATCACTGCAATCAGACACGTTGATAGGGCCATGCCCAGCATTCAAAGTCGATCCCTCAACTGATATAACTCCAGGAAATTTTCCGTGTATACTGTCGAATTTTAACAGGTGCGCATTTGTATCAATTGGAGCGAGGTCATTTATTGCAATAATTTCAATATCTTTGCGAGTGTTTTCAACAGCTGCACGCA
Organism: Paracoccaceae bacterium; assembly: GCA_902633655.1. GTDB lineage: Bacteria > Pseudomonadota > Alphaproteobacteria > Rhodobacterales > Rhodobacteraceae > LFER01. The sequence continues at coordinate 24,213 of CACPHA010000021.1, read as the reverse complement.
GTATATTGCGACCAATTCGACCGAACCCGTTTATAGCAATTTTCACTGTCATAAAGCAATCCGCTAGATAAACACATTATGGTAGCGCTAACAATTATAAAAAAACGGTCAGTGTCAACCATATATGTGCTTAATAGCTGAAAAAAATTTGCGTTGGACCATGAGCCATCCCATGGATTAAATTTTTTTTTTTGCAGAAAATAAAAAATTACAACCTCACATCGGTATGAAAAATATTGGTGTTTGGTAAACAGATGATAAGAATAAATAACACTCTATTCACCTTAGGCATGGTTGCATAATTCTCCAAAAACCCCCGTTTTGGCGTCATTTTTAGATTAGCCTTCCCACCGCTAGTTTTTGCCAAAAACAGAAAAAAATAGGATTTTAAGAGGAGAATACGTTGGGTCTTAAAGTAAACGACCGATTGATGATGCAACGTCAGCCATACGACAAGAAAACCCCCATTCATTATCATACCACGCCAGAACCCGTACGGTTCGCTTTCCAATGACTTTGGTCTGGTCAGGTGCGAAAATGCAAGAATAAGCAGTATGATTAAAGTCAATAGAAACTTTTTGTTCTGGATCATACGAAAGAATTTGACCTAGACGGCCTTCAGAAGCCTCCTTGACGACCTCATTTACATCCCCGCAGGTAACGTCTTTACCAGCCTCAAATGTCAGATCAACCGCTGATACATTTGGGGTGGGAACACGAATGGCTGTTCCTTCAAGTTTTCCTTTAAGCTCCGGAAGCACTTCCCCCAGCGCCTTTGCTGCTCCAGTTGATGTTGGTATCATTGCCATTGCCGCAGCCCGCGCACGATAAAGGTCAATATGGCGTCGGTCCAAAGTGGGTTGATCCCCCGTGTATGAATGAATAGTTGTCATGATACCACGTTCTATGCCGATCGTGGCATTTAGCACTTTTGCCATGGGCGCGAGGCAATTCGTCGTGCAGGATCCATTTGAAATCATTTTATCGCCAGGGACGAGGTCGCGATGATTTACCCCGTAAACTATCGTTTTATCTACATTTATGGCAGGTGCTGAAATCAGAACAGCTTTGGCTCCTTGTTTTATATGCACGACCGAGGTTTTGCCGTCGTTGAATTTACCTGTACACTCGAGCACAACATCGCAGCCTCCCCAGTCCAATTCCATGGGCTCATAAGATGACATAACCTCAATTGGTCCCTTGCCTAAATCTAAAGAGTTTTCGTTTACTGCAACATTTCCTGAAAATCGCCCATGTACGCTATCATATCTCAAAAGATGTGCATTTGTTTCTAACGGACCTGTAGCATTCAATTTTACGACTTGTACATCGTTCCGTCCACTTTCAGCGATATGCGCCAAGGTGCAACGCCCGATTCTTCCGAAGCCATTTATGCCTATTGTTACAGTCATACAATCAATCCCCGGAATTTCGACATACCTATTTATACTTGAAAATCTGATAGGCTTACATGAAAAAAACCATTTCAAGCAAGTTGTTAGCGATAAAACCAAGGCAAATAAAAATGATATCGCTAACATTTGCTTCTCAAATGTCGATGCTTGACTTAATTCTCCTGAAAGTATGCTTGTCTGCGACTCACCGTAGCTGCTTTTTCTCTAAAGAAGTGCCTCCACACGTTCGACAATGCGATCCGTTGTAATCCCAAAATGTTCAAAAAGCTTTTGAGCCGGTGCAGAGGCGCCGAACCCACTCATACCAATGAAATCTGTTTTCGCTTCTCTGCCCCGTTCCCCGATCAGCCAGCGATCCCATCCCTGCCGTACCCCGGCTTCCACTGCTACGCGCACCTCTCTTCCGCTAAGCAATACACGGCGACGATAACTTTCGTCTTGCTCTGCAAAAAGTTCCATGCACGGCATGGAAACCACGCGCGTTCCAATACCTTTTTCCTGTAAACGGGTTCGGGCTTCCAACGCCAAATACACTTCCGAACCAGTAGAAATGAGAACCACCTTTTTCTTACCGTCCGCCTCTGCCAGAACATAGGCACCCTTTTCGGTGAGATTGGCCCGTTTATGTTCTATGCGAACTGTTGGGAGGCTCTGCCGAGAAAGAGCCATAACTGAGGGAGTTTCTTTTGTGCTTAGGGCAATCTGCCAGGACTCAGCCGTTTCAACGGTATCTGCCGGTCTGAAAACATAGGTGTTTGGCGTTGCACGGCTTATTGCTAAATGCTCAACGGGCTGATGGGTTGGCCCATCTTCTCCTAGACCAATACTGTCGTGCGTCATAACAAAAACCGTTGGAATTCTCATCAGGGCGGCAAGCCGCATTGAAGGACGCGCGTAATCGGTAAAACACATGAATGTGCCACCATAGGGGCGTACCCCTCCATGCAGTGCCATCCCATTCATAGCCGCAGCCATTGCATGTTCGCGCACACCCCAATGCATATATCTACCAGAACGGTTAACCGTGTCAAAAACATCGAAATCAGCCGATTTTGTATTGTTAGAACCGGATAAATCTGCTGAGCCTCCAAAAGTTTCTGGCGCAATCGGATTAATCACGTTCAATGCCAATTCGCTGGATTTTCGTGTTGCGACTGTTGGCGCAATTTTTGATACTTCTTTCTTAAGTTTAAGAACCGCAGATTTGATTTTATTTGCTGGTTCTAGTGCGTGTACGCGTTCAAACTCTTTTTGACGATTGCGCGACACGCTTTTCAGTCTATTGATCCAAGCGTCTCGCTCGACCACTCCACGTTTCCCTATCTGTTTCCAAGCGGATTCGATATGATCTGGTATCTCAAAAGGTCCAGACACCCAATTATAATTCTTGCGCGTTGCTGAAATCAAATCAGGCTCCGTCAATGCACCATGGCCCTTGGAAGTGTCCTGGGCACTCGATCCAAATGCGATATGGGTTTTACAAGAGATCATAGTCGGCTTTTTACTCTTCTTGGCTCTCTCTATTGCTTCGTCAATTTCAATAGGGTTGTGCCCATCAACCTCAAGTACTTGCCAGCCCGATGCTTTGAACCGCATCACTTGGTTGGTCCGGTCTACTAAGCCAACCCTTCCATCGATGGTAATGTTGTTATTATCCCAGAATAGAATCAATTTACCCAAATCGTGTCTACCAGCCAGACTAATAGCTTCTTGACTTACGCCTTCCATTAAGCAGCCGTCTCCTGCTATGACATAAGTGTTATGGTTAACAAGTTTCTTACCGTACCTAGCTCGCAAAAGTTCTTCAGCCATGGCAAAACCAACGGCGTTAGAAATTCCTTGTCCAAGTGGTCCGGTAGTTGTTTCAATAGCGGCTGCTAGGAAATTTTCAGGATGCCCAGCGGTTTTGGCACCGAGCTGACGGAATTCTTTAAGTTCATCCATTGGGAATTCTTGGTAGCCACACAAATGGAGGATACTATATAGCAACATTGAACCATGGCCGGCTGACAAAACAAACCTATCCCGATCATGCCATTTTGGATCTTCCGCCACAAATTTTAGGTGTTTTTCAAATAGTACAGTCGCCACGTCTGCCATACCCATTGGCATGCCGGAATGACCCGAATTTGCTTTAGCAACAGCATCTAAGGTCAAGACTCTAATGGCGGTTGATTTCTCCCAATGTTCAGGATGTTCAGCTCGTAGTGTTTGGATATCCATGACGCGAGAAACCCTCAAAATAGCGATTACACTGCTCAATACCAGCCCAGTGACGAAGCGCAAGTGTTAGCCATAGAATTGATAGCAAAAGGAGCGTAATTTTGAATACGGTCGAGTAAACTCGTATTATAAAGCTTAATATCGATTCGCATTTGGAGTTTTGACGAACATGTCTTGGTTCCAATTTGTCGGGAATAGAAAAGGCAACATATGGAAAACTTAAAAGAGCTTGAACGTCGCATAAAGGTAGCCTTGGACCGCATTTCTGAGGGATTGGAGCATTATGGCCTTTCTCAGGTTGTCGGTGCTGCAGAGAAGGCAATGCAAGCTGAAATCAACTCATTAAGCGAGCAGAATGCAAAGCTCTCAGCTCTCTTGGCCGAATTGGAGCAAGAAAAAAAAACTGAGGCAGAAGAGTTACAGAGCCTTTATGACCAATTGGCGCAAGTCTTGAACAACTCTGATCAATCATTTGAGGAGAAAGAGTGATGCCTGAAGTTGAAGTTGAAATTGGAGGACGGCGCTTTACAGTTACATGTCAGTCCGGTGAAGAATCCTATCTAATGAATGCAGCATCAGTTCTTGATTTTGAAGCTAGTGCAATAGGTGAACAGGTGGGTAGATTGTCAGAGTCGCGCATGCTTTTGATGGCGGGCTTAATGTTGGCGGATAAGACTGGTAGTTTCAAAGATAAAGTGTCAAAATCAGAACATGAGCTTTCGGCTGCGATGGAGGAAATATCAAAGCTTAAGGCAGAATTAGCCGCAAGCGCGATAACTGGACGTGAGTCTGAAAATATGTCCGCAGATTTGACAAAAACTTTGGAAGACATCGCCCAAAAAGCCGAAGAATTAGCTGACCGAGTTTACACTGGTTAAATCGAGGCTACAAGATAAGTAAAGTCGGTTGCAATCGGACTATAGCATTATTTATTGTACTTTTAGCTATTTGCTTCGCGAATTTTACTAGCTTTAATTTCGTCATAAATGACGCCACTTTCCTTAAAAAGTGTATCCAATTCTCCTGATAAAGTCATTTCCGTTACAATATCACATCCACCTATAAACTCACCTTTCACATAAAGCTGAGGTACCGTTGGCCAGTCAGAAAATTCTTTAATTCCTTGCCGGACTCTTTCGTCGGCCAATACATTAACGTCCGTATAATCGACATCCATATAGTTAAGAACACCAGCGACTTTGCTCGAAAAGCCGCACTGTGGCATTTCTTTTGTACCCTTCATATAGAGTACCACATCGTTAGTTTTTACAGTTTGTTTAATTTGTTCTTTTATGTCACTCATTTTTCAGTCCTCAATCGCAACGCCTTCTTGTATTAGCCTTCTAGCGTAATTAAATTATCGAAACCAGCTCGAGCTTTGCGCTCAATTACGTTTTACTTTACTCAGCACTTGTTTAAATAGGAATTTTTGTTGTAAGGGCAAGAGCGTGTAACTCACCTTGTGAGCCATCCATCTTACCTTTGAGAGCTGCATAAACCGCTCTTTGTTGTTGGACGCGATTTTTTCCACGAAAGCTTTCATCTTCTACTTCTGCTGCGTAATGATTGCCATCTCCTGCAAGATCAGTGATATTGATTTTTGCACTAGGAAAACTTTCCCGTATTAGGTCTTCAATATCTTGTGCTTGCATCGGCATTTTACTATTCCCTTCCTGTCTACTTTAGTTTCTGATCAGTTCAAGAACAAGTGATTACTTGATTTATACGAAAGTACCGAAGCGGCGGTTTAATTTACGCATGCCACCAATCCAGCGTTCATAATTGTCGGTTTTGCTACGCAAATATTTGCTAACAACTGGGTGGGGTAATATCAGAAAACTTTCTTTTTGCAATCCTTGCACGCAGGCCTCGGCTACTTCACTGGGCTCAATTATACCATCGATACTCGCTACATGCTCTTCCAGACCTTTAATCATTTCTGTGCGGACGGCTTGTGGGCATAGGACAGAAACTTTGATTCCTAGATCTCCATAAGTGATAGCTAGCCATTCTGCTAGACCGATAGCCGCATGTTTAGTAACGCCGTAAGGTGCAGAGCCCAATTGATTTAGTAATCCGGCTGCTGACGCAGTATTTAAAAGATATCCGCCTCCTCGTTTTGACATACGCGGGACTAAATGCCTTGCGGCCCACACATGGGACATAAGATTAATTTCCCAAATTTTCTGCCAAGCTTTGTCTGCAACTTCAACCCCACCACCGAAAGATATACCGGCGTTGGAACAAAAAAGATCTATGGGCCCAATATATTTCTCGGTTTCTTTGATGATGTGTGCGATTTCATGCTCCTGCGTAGCATTCATAGCGAAGGCATGACCTCCTATATATGACGCAGTCTTCTCTGCACCCTGAAAATTGATATCCGTGCAGATAACTTTTGAAGCGCCTTCTTGCGCAAAGCGCAAAGCCATCGCCTTGCCTATGCCACTAGCTGCTCCAGTAACCACAATAATCTTACCTTTAAGCTCCATGATTCATTTACCTCACGCCTACATATTTGAGCCATCGCATACGGTGAGTGCTTGTCCGGTCATACAGGGACCAGCATCGGATGCTCCGTATAAAGTCTCTAGGTTCACTCATTCGCAATACCTCCTATCGGTTGACCCATTTGGGTTTTCGTTTTTCAACGAAGGCATTAACACCTTCCTTAAAGTCTTCAGTTTTTGCCAGATCGCTCACCACGTCTCGACTGAAGGCAAGGCTTTCAGGAAGATGTTCCTCAATAACTAGACTATTGAGTATGCTCTTAGTAGCCTTGATAGCAGAAGGGGAAACACTGGCTATTTCCTCTGCCTTGAACATGGCTTTTTCTAGGAGGTCACTATGAGGAACAACAGCATTTACAATCCCAAGTCGGAGCGCCTCGCTTGCGTTGACCATGCGCCCTGTCATAATCATTTCGTGAGCTGCCAACCGCCCAATATATCTGCTAAGTCGCTGTACGCCGCCAGCGGCTGCAATAAAGCCAACTTTCACTTCTGGAAGAGCAAACTTTGCTATTTCAGAGGCAATAATAATATCACAGGATAATGCTGTTTCGAACCCACCGCCCATAGCAAATCCATTAACCGCGGCAATAATTGGTTTATCCAGATCAAAGCGTTGGGTCAGACCTAAGAAACCACTTTCAGGTAGTTTTGCACGCCCTTCGCTAGCAGTGGCTTTAAGGTCGTTGCCTGCGCAAAATGCTTTCTCGCCTGCGCCTGTTAATACCGCCACCCAAAGATTTGTATCATTGGCAAAATCATCCCAAACGCTGGCAAGCTCGTGATGCATAGGCTCGTGCACGGCATTATATACTGCGGGGCGGTTTAAAGTTACCAGAAATATTTTGCCGAGCCGCTCGGTTTTAACAAATTCATAACTCATTTCTCTTCCTTTAATGATCGTTTAGTTTTTAAGCCGCTTGTATTCTATTTCCTATTTTTAATAATCATTCCTTCTTGTGGTGCATTGAGTAGAAGAAGTATCACCAGCAAGGAGTCAGATGTTACAACTTCTGTGCAAAGGCTCAAAAACTAATTTCAATGGTTACGAGTTTATAAAAGATTTAAAAGTAAAACTTAAGTACAACTGTCTGATGGTGGCACTCTCCATTAGACTTTCATTTCGCACAAAGCTTTCCGAAATATTAAAATCAAAACATTCTAAACAAATTTGTATTCGGACGTTTTATTACCCGATAGGAGAAGATCTAATGGGCACTTATCTTCATAACCATACGTCAGATTTGTCAGCTTCGCTGAGTTGTTCTTCAGTAGCTGAAAGTGTTTCTGTGACCGATACAGTGGTCGACAATACAACGTCTTTTGACAGCGATGGAAGTTCAGATCAAAATTCACAACCAATCGGTTCTGATGTTAAAACACTTATAATTCGGCTGTTCGCTTCAGGGAAATATGATGTTATAATTGACATATCAAGTGAATTGCTAAAATTGCATCCTGAGTCGATCTTTCTACACAATGTGCTAGGCGAGAGTTATGCTAAATTAGGTGAAAATCTAAAAGCAATCTCGCACTTTGAGCATGTACTAGCAATTAAGCCAGAAAAGATTGAAGAGAATCTTAAAACGTCTTACGCACCCAACGTTTATAATAATTTAGGCGTCTTACTAAAGAGTATGGGTTTTCTTGAAGAGTCTGAAAAAAATCTTGTCAGATCGATTGAGCTCAATCCAAAACTCTCATCGGCCTATAATAATTATGGCAATCTTCTGAATGATAAAGCTGAGCTAATGAAGGCACAAGAGTGTTTTTTAAAAGCAATTGATATCGAGCCTGACAATTTTGTCGCTTACTGGAATCTCCATTCTACCGTAAGCGAAGCGCACAAGGCCAAGGCAATTATTGAGCAATGTTTGACTCATTCACCACTTTTTCGGGATGCAATTTATACATTGGCCGGGATGAACGCATTTAATGGAAATGATAAACACTTCCGTGATCTAATGTCCTCTGGTCTTGCGAACGAACCAATTTTACGTTCAATTCACTGGATTTTGTCGTTGCCAAAGCTGCCAGAAATTCACTACAATCGATGGTCAATATTTGATCGTGCGGCGGAGCTTTCGGATAGCAGTCGTCCAGTTTACGAGTACGGTGTCTGGATGGGAGAGAGCTTCAAATACCTTATGAAGCATTTCAAGAAAGGCTATGGCTTTGACTCCTTTGAAGGGCTTCCTGAAGATTGGAGAACCGTCCCAAAAGGTGCCTATTCAAGCTTTGGTAAAGTTCCCCAGATAGATGGTGGAGAATTTATCATCGGGGAGTTTGCGGAATCTTTGCCACGCTTCTTTTCTAAAGCGAGACCTATGGCTGGTCTTATAAACTTTGATGCAGACCTTTATGCTTCGACCCTATGTGCCTTAGTGAATTCCAAAAAAGTGATGGACTCGAAAACAATCCTCGTATTCGATGAATTTATAGTTAATAGTGACTGGGAAAAAGATGAATTCCGAGCTCTTAATGAATTTTGCGAAATGTATGGATTTAGTTATGAAGTTCTAGCTATTTCTCTTTATACGAAACAGGTTGTAGTGCGGCTCTTGAACAGCTGAGCAACATGTGTTCGTCTAAGCGTTTTGTTTTAATTTTTAGCGTCATGCATACGGATATGATAATCACCCCATCTTCACCGGTCTGGAATTACGTCAAAGTTCACTAACCTGATAAATTGAATTCTCCAACCATTCTTGCTTAATACTGATACCCCAGCCGGGTCTATTAGAAATTGTAATCTTGCCATCATCGATTTTGAAAGGATCTTCTTCATACAAGTATTGCTGCCAGGGGTAATAGTCTGTGCCTTCGATAGAAAATTCCAGGTACTTACCTGCGTTTTGTATCGCGTTTAACAGATGCATCGTAAATAATGTGACAAGAGAAAGGTTTGCGCAGTGTGGCGTCACCGGTAATCCCGCCTTATTTGCCATACTAACTACCCGCATCGTGCGGTCAATACCACCCAGATAGAGAATGTCTGGCTGCACAATATTGACTGCCTTTATATCGATAATGCGTTTCCATACTGTCAAGTCACAGTCTTGTTCTCCGCCAGTGACATCAATGTTAAGCGCGTCTGTAACTAGTTTAGTTTGTTCGAGTTCCCAGTAAGGGCAGGGCTCTTCGAAGTGACAAAATCCATTGTCTTCGAGCAATTTACCGACCTCAATAGCACGGTCTGGTGAATAACAGCTGTTAGCATCAATAAGTAGATCCACTTCATCACCAAGTGCTTTCCGCATCGTGGGAATAATTTCTTCTGTTCGTCCAGGCCATTCGTCTTGGTTACGCCCAACTTCAGACCCCGCTCTTATTTTAAAGGCATCGAAGCCGAAACGATCACGTAACTGATTTAATCTCGCAGCTTCATCTTTTGGGGTTATAGCCCGCCTCATTGAGGAGCCGTAGGTACGCAGCTTTCCAGGTTTTCCTCCCAGAAGCTCAGTCACTGACTTATCTTGCTGTTTACCTTTCATGTCCCAAATAGCTGTGTCGAAGCCCCCTATGGCCCGCCTTAAATAAGACCCAGGAAACTTATGTTCCCGTTCAGTTACAAGGTCTAAAAGATCTCCGAGGTCGTCAGTTTCCACCCCCAGCACCCAAGGAGCCACCTGCCTGTGTAGTATGCTACAAGTGAAATCAGAATTATATGTGGAGACTTGCCCCCAACCTTGAGACCCACATTCATCCGTAATACGTACAAAGCCAACGAATTCGTTGCAGAAACTTTCGATTTTTTTAATATTGAACATGGTTTCTCCTTTGCACTTACAAATCTGCCAATATCAAATCAGCTGCTTTTTCCCCAACCATCACGGATGCTGCATTTGTATTACCTGTAGTAATTGTCGGAAAAGCAGAGGCATCTGCCACTCGCAGGCAGCGTACACCTCGCACACGCAATGCTTCGTCTAAGACACTCGTCAGCGGGTTACTACCCATTCGACATGTCCCACACTGATGGAAAACGGTTGATGCATATCTTCGAGCAAAATCCAGTAGTTCTTCATCGCTTTGGAGATGGAGGCCTGGACTTTCTTCGAGTGTAATTAAGTTCTTGAGAGCCGGAGCTTCACTGATTTTTCGCATCAGACGCATGCCTCGAATCATTCCTTCACGGTCTTCTTCTGTTGCAAGATAGTTTCCATAAAATTTAGGTGGTAAAAGTGCATTTGAAGAACATATTTCTACAAGTCCCATGCTGGTGGGTTTACATAGGTTGAAACCAAGCCGGACAGCGGGATAAGGATCTGGCTTCATTAGTGGGCGCTTTCCTTTGGGTGCCGTTGAATAACTAAGAGGTGAAAAATATAACTGAAGGTCAGGTACATCGAGACCTTTTTTTGATTTTACGAAGCCACCTCCCTGATTGAGACTCATGGAAAGCGGACCTTTGCGAGTGAAAATGTATTCTAAAGCTACTGCAAGTTTTCCTTGAAGGGGTCTCAAGGTTTGATTAAGAGATGGTTCGTTTACCCGCAAAGTATGATCAAGGCCGAGATGATCAGACAAATTCCGACCTACATTTGGTGAATCGATTAGCACCTCTACTCCATGAGCTTTGAGAAGTTTTTCAGGTCCAATGCCTGAAACTTGTAAAAGTTGAGGTGATAAAAGGGCGCCAGCTGATAAGATCACTTCAGCTTCCGCTTTTGCTCTTCGAACTGTTCCTTTATGGACATACTCAACTCCTACCGCTCGCTGGTCGTCAAATAGGATCTTAGTAGCTTGTGCTTGAGTTAGAATTTTTAAGTGTTTGGTCCGGCCGAATTTTTTTAGATAAGCGGTCGCAGATGAAACTCGCACACCATTGCTCGTCGTTATTTGATATATAAATGCCCCTTCTAGATCACCGCTGTTATAATCATCATTCAATTTAAATCCTATTTGCTGAGCGGCTTCCAGATAGCGCTGCGTTAATGGATGCACCTTATTAGAAACATTGCTTATGTTTAGTGGGCCAAAAAGACCACGATTTTGGTTTTTATTTCCTTGCCAATGTTCCATCTTGCGAAAATAAGGTTCGACGTTTGCCCAAGACCAACCAGAAGCTGATATTCCCCATTCGTCAAAATCGCGTTGATGACCACGTACAAAAACCATTGCATTAATTGCGCTTGACCCACCAAGAACTTTTCCTCTTGGCCAATACATTTGTGATCCGTACATTTGGGGTTCCGGTTCTGTAGTGAATTTCCAATTGAAGCGATCGTCAAAAAATACCCGCCCATAGCCAATGGGAATTTTCAAATAAGGATGATAATCTTTTGGTCCAGCTTCTAAAAGTAAAATGCGGAGTTTAGTGTTTTCTGCAAGCCGTCCCGCCAAGGCAGAGCCTGCAGAACCTGCCCCTATAATAATGTAGTCAAAACACGTTTCTGAACCCTTAATCCCAGTTTTGAAATAAACAGACATTGAAAAAATCCTGAACTGAAAATCTTACAAAACGCCCATATTCCTAATTAAGGAGCGCCGTCACTTTTTGTCCCAAAATTAGCGGGAGAAGTGATTTCAATCAGTTCAAGATCATCACTATGTCGGATCTCGCGATGTAGAATGCCGGGAGGTTGCAATGCCGCTGAGCCACTGCGAAAAGTCACCTCACCTTTTCCCTCATATTCGAAGATGACCCAGCCTTTAAGTATATATATCATCTGAAAATCAAGATCGTGTGCATGCCAGTTCGGCTCTGCGTGGCGCCCTGGAATTGCCCTGATTAGATTGGCTGAGTATTTGCCGCTGGAGGCCGCAGCAATACCCAGATCACGGTATTCAAAAAAAGCTCTAAGCCCACCCTTAAAATGGCTTTCCAGAGTGCCACTTCCATCGGCATGACTTACAGCAAAAGACTGACCTTTCCAGATTTTTGATGTCATTTATTTCTCTCGCTCAATTGGTGTCAACTATAGATTACGCTGAGTACTAAACCTCGGTCAATGTTCTAAAGTATGTGGTACAATTTTTTAGAGAAATTCTGAACGGGTATTATGTTTTTCGAATGATGAAAATGTACCATAAATTTCTTGTAAAACGACTTTATAGTCCGCGTATGATGGGTAAAATATCTTAACTGGCTAACGGAGAGATCCATTTCCCGGATAAAAACAATTTCTTATGAGGCGTCAACCAAAAGGCTTAGAAAATTATATGATCCCATTAAATGCTCTAATAATGATGTAGATAATATCATGATGCTGCGGTCACTGCGCCCGCATTCCATGGAGGGCCACATGGCCATTTACAAGTACGTATTGCATCACTTTTCTAACACATTGCCACGGTGGTTTTTGGAAACTTTGGGTGTTTGGGTTAGTATTTTGAATAAGTGTTAATATTTGCGTAGAGCGTCACTATGCAGGGTTAAAACGGCTTTTGTCGGATGACGTTAGGTCAGAAGCTTTAAAAAATACATTTCTTGCCGGTGAAATTTATTCAGCACCTTTGAGTGTAAAACAAAAAAGTGCCATGCTTTATCCCAAGAAATTTACTTTGAATCCTGCGGCTCTTCGAGAAATTGATGTTATCGAAATGCGCCAGGAGGGTTTTGATGACGGTGAGATATTGGAAATTAATCAAGTATTTGCGTATTTTTGTTATGCCAACCGGACGGTGCTTGGCCTTGGCTGTAAGTTGGATGGAGGTATTTTAGGATTATCGCCAAATAATTCCGATGATCCTGGCGATTGGTCACATAGTTAGAACTTTTCAACCCATGGTCGTAGCTCGATTTCCCATGCCCATGCACTGCGATGCTGGCAGTGTAGCTGTAGATAGGCTTCGGCAATAGCATCAGGGTCTAACATGTTATCAAAACCATCCCCAATTCTCTCAGGACGGTGGTCTGCGCGGATTCCTCCATCGATAACGAAATGGCCAATATGAATATTTTTTGGGTGTAATTCACGAGCTAGTGCCTGGGCGAGCCCTCTCATTCCAAATTTTCCCATAGCAAATACAGATGAATTAGCAAAGCCCTTAACACCAGCGGAAGCCCCAGTAAAAAAAATGCTGCCACTACCTCGTTTTAGCATACGTATTGCGGCCTGCTGCGCCACCAGAAATGCTCCATAACATGTTATATCGATGGCGTCTTTTGTTGCAAGTGGATCGAGCGTTTCAATCGGCCCTCTTAGACGAGCTGAAGGATTATAAATGACAAGTTCAGGAGTTCCTATTGATTTATCTAGAGTATTAAACATGCTTGTAACTTGTGTAAGATTTGCTCCATCACACTGATGAAGCCTCGCGCCGGTTTCTTTCGAAATCTTTTCCAGCTTTTCCAGGTTGCGCGCAGCCAAAACTACACTCATACCTGCCGAAGCACATTGACGCGCCAGCGAAGCGCTTAAGCCAAGGCCGGCACCAAATATTAATGCAGTACGTTCCAATTTTTGTCCTCCGAATAAAATTGTTTTCTTTTACCATGCATTAGCTTTACTTCCGTAAGCCACACGCAAATGACTTTATAGCATTCATCCAATTTATAAAATGTTAATTCTACTTATCTTTTTGTGTTTAAATGATTTCAACTTTCTGATCTCAGTCGTAAGGCGCGGCGCTTCAATTTCTTAGCTAAATTTATTCCAATGGAAGGTCTGCTCCACGGACATTCGGCGATGCCGATGGCGCAGCCTTGATGTTCATTAAAAACGGAAGTAATTTATCGAAATCGACATACCATTTTGAAATTCAACGTACTAATTTCGTTTCCGAAAAAAGCGCGTTGGGCGGACAAGCAGTTTCACAGAAACCGTCAATTCCATGTTCCCGATGTTCGTTTAAGGGTAATGGGCAATCGGTGAGTATGGCAAAGAGGCAAAAACTTACTCCAAATTCCGGATTAATGATCGATCCATGCTTACCTAGCTCACCAAACCCTAAAGCTATGGCAGGGGGTATCATAGTGACCTTACCTGACATTGGGCCGGTAAGGGGTTCAGAATCCAACCCGAGCCCGTGAAGCCAGTTAGCAACATATTTTGAACCGAAGGCTGCTCGTCCATATTGGCGTATTACCTTTAGTCCCGATGCTGGTTTAGGGGCTTTTCTTATTTCGTCATATTGGTGCTGGAAGCCAAGTATTACAATATTCTTGTAGACAATTGTAACCCCTTCAAATGCCCACACTGGATTAAATTGGGAAACACCGATTTTGTCAAAAGCTTAAATGAAGGGGAACCTTTATAAAAACTTTGGATTAATTCTTCTGTTATAGGTGTTTTTTGCTTTGCTATCTCCCTCAAAGGTGATGCTATAATTTCAGCTCGCCTTTGACGTTCTTCTGAGTACCCGGGATGGTCGGGATCAATCGAATAAAACCATCTCTGAAGGTCACCGTAAACTATATCAGAAGGGTCATTTCCCGAGTACACATAGCTGGGACTACGTTGCTTGGCTTCACCAAGACCATTTATCTCATTACTTGAAATATCAGGCCACAATGCCATTAACCTATGGTGCGGAATGCAGGGGCCTTTGGACATCAGATATCCTTCAGTCAAACATGTGAAATAATTAATGTAACGACTAACGGATTCCTAGAATTCTAGCACGAATAATATGAGCATTGTTTTTTATTTAGCGCAGTTTAGTCTTCTTTGCGTGGTAACGAATTAATTGAAAAACAGATAGACTTGACTTCGAATGGAGGGATATAATCGAAATTTACAATGAAAATATGTGCTAGGATGGTAAAAAAATATTTGAAGTTTCAAATTACCGTTCAAGAAAACAGGTCTAGTATTTAAACTCGTCCTAAATAAAATATTAAAGCCTGGTTTTGATTATGTAGAAAGGTGCGTTTCCGTTTCACTTTTGCTTATCTTCAAAGTATGTTATAGATAAATCTTAGGTGATACTGGGTCAACATTCGGTTACAATTCTGGTTGCTGAGTTTAAATTAAATGAGGTTGAAAACGTGCCAGTTATTCCCAACGTAGTTGCGGCAGAGAGCATTTCAGCTGTAGCCATGGAAAAAAAACGAACTAATCGAAAGTGGAGATCTTTTTAGGTACAGATCTGAAAACTCCGCAGTAAAGCGTTTGGAAGACCCATTTGCAAAACAAATGGGTGTAGACTATACCTTAGCAGTTTCTTCTTGCTCAGCAGCCCTATTTTTGTCCATTAAGGCTTCAGGCATTTCGCCGAAGGCGAGCATCCTTATCCCCGCTTTTACCTTTGCCGCAGTTCCATCAGCAATCATACATGCAGATTGCCTTCCGATTCTTTGCGAGTGTGGCGAGAACTACCGAATTGATCTTTACGAAATTAGATCAAAACTCGCTCTAGCAGATGCAGTTTTGATTAGTCACATGTGTGGGCACACCTCAGATATGGATGCCATTTTGGCAGAATGTGAGGCCGTTGGGAAACCAATTATTGAGGATGCGGCGCATTCTCTGGGGACAACCTGGAATGGTCAAATGATAGGGAGTTTTGGAAAGGTTGGCTGTTTTTCATTTCAATCATACAAATTATTAAATGCAGGAGAGGGTGGTATCCTCGTAACAGACGATCCAGAAATCCTTGTGAAAGCAGTAATCATGTCCGGCGCCTATTAACACAATTGGAAAAAGCACTCGGGGTTAAAGCGCTGTTTCGAAAAATGGCAGAATAAACTACCACTATATAATCGGCGCTTAAATAATTTTTCGGCAGTCTTGCTTAATGCTCAGTTGCCAAAGCTCGATCGTCGAGTTCAAGATGGGCGGCGAAACCACGATCTTACTGCTGAACGATTGAACCGCTCACCTTGGATTTATGTACCTGAGAAGCTCAAGCCTGAGGAGCGTGCACCGGACTCTATTCAATTTAATTTGGTTGATTTGACGCCTTCCGAAATTGACCATTTTGCGCAGCTAACCGCAGAATCTGGTTTTAAATTAAAGATATTTGGGCGATCAAGGGATAACGCGCGGGCATTTTGGAACTTGCAATTCCTACCCGAAAAATTTGATCTACCAAAAACTCGAGACATGCTAATGAAGGCGTGTGATGTAAGGTTGCCTGCGCGTTTGACTGTTGAAGACTGTATTTCAATCTCTGATGTGATCCTTTCAGCGGTCGCAACGGCCAAAAGAGGCGCGGCAGCTTAGATTTAAAATAACTTAAGGCAATTATTATATGGACTTTCGTGGTTGTTTAAGCTAGATCGCAAGCCAATTAGATCTGCAAAAATAGAACTGAAATCGTAGTTTCGAAAGTTGAAGATCGTGCGCTTTTCGTCTTCGGCTTTGGTATTCAAGGAATTTTAGTTTACTAAAAAATTGCCATTCCTAAAAATAACGTTGTTCTCTCAAGTGGTTTACAAATCGTTTTGTTTCTGCAGGTAGACACCATTTGGTTCTAGCCTCTTAAAACCTTTGGGGCCTGAATGGTTTCAAGTTACTCGTATCGTTATCTAGTATCTCATTTGCTAAATATTCACCAGCAATAATACCCAGTGTTGCAGCTGAATGCATTGTCAAAAAGTAAAGACCTTCCGGGCCCGCCTGACCAATCACAGGGAGTTCATCCCCAGGGACGGGCCTATTGGCTACCATAATTTCTTCGAGAGATAAGTTCAGGTGTGGAAAGTATTCCGAAAGTCTACCCATTGCATTACTTGCCATGTTTCCTGGAGTAAAAGAAATCTCTTCAGAGGTTTCGCTTTGGTGAGCCGGAGATGTAGGTAGCATAAACCTACCATCGTTCTGTTGAAGTAATTCGAAATCTGGTGTTGAGCATATATGGGAAAGGGTTTTTGGCGCAGGCGTCGTCCTTAACATCAAACCTGGTCGATCTAGCATTGGCAATTTTATATCAAAACTTTTAGCAAAACCCCCGGACGCAGTACCGGCTGCAACGATTACTTGGTCGCCCTTAATTATGCCATGATTGGTATGAACGCCAGTGACGCGATCATTCACTACTTCAATTTCTTGGACGGTTATTCCACTCAATACAGCTGCACCAGAGGCTTTGAGGAGCATGTCTGCAGCTAATGAAAGGTTCACATATCCTTCATCCGGCAGTAGCAAAGCACTATGGGGATACTTTGCTAGGAATGGTTCAAGCGACCGCATAGTCTTTTGGTCAAGCTCTTTAACGCGATAACCCCACCCCAATAATTCTTGCGCTGAAATTGCAATATTTTCGTCATCCGTCGCCCAAATGATGGTCCCTCTCCATGACAACGGGAGTTCGGGAAGTTTATTTTTTGCGTCCCGCCATGCGTTAATCCCACTTTGGCGGAATCGAAAGTGATCTTCACTGAGATAGAATGTTGCATTCAACCAGCCCAATGATGCTCGGCTAGCCAGTCCACCTACTGCACCAGCATCAACAACCGTGACTTCTGCTTTTTCACGAAGATGCCAGGCGGCTGATGCACCTAAAATACCTCCGCCAATTACAACAACCTGCATTATTTACTCTCCGTTGATTTTTCCTTGTTCCTGTCTGAAACACAACTCTCCATTGGTGCTTTGTGTCAACCTCCTCGTTGCTTTCTTATCAGTGAAACCAACATTTAACTAAGTGTTTTGCGAGTTTTAGTGCTTGCTTAGATACAAAGTGTAAATGTGAAAAAATCTGAATCGTTAAGCTGAAAATTCTTTTTTGGCGAAGGCTCGGTTATAGGCTGTAATTTAAAATTAAGTAGTTTTTCAAAAAGAAATGCCCTTACAACTTTGAGGAAAAGGTCTGAACTACGTATGGATCTAAGTATAAATACATTTTAATTTGTCATCCTTGCTGTTAATCTGTTTTTTATATAGCTAACAGATCGAAATATATAAATATTTTTTGATGTGGTTGTGAGTGACCGAAGCACTCCAATAACGAACCGTCTTTGCGCTCCAAATCACGCCTAAAGTGCAAAACTTAGAAGGATCGCCCCTCTGTTAGGACATCCAGTAGCCTGATTTGCATTTAGCGGCCAAGTTATTAGTATAATTGAAAATAAGCCTGAGATAAGCCAGGTCTTTTTTACCTAATCATAAAAACGAAGATCTTGTATGTACAAATCCGCATGGTGATCCTTGCCATAAGCAACGATACCAATTGAGCTAATTTTACTCACATTTAGATTTTTATTAATTAAGCGCGAGGATCGTTTAAAATTATTGAATGGTAGTTTAACTACTGTCCACTCTGAGGTTGTTTTGAAGGAGTGTGCATAATAATGCCAAGGCAGTCTGGTTCCAGTAGTACGTATGTGAATAAAATAGGATTCTAAATTACCTTTCACTGTTGCTTGAAGGCCCAGGGCATTTTCTGGGGTGGTTTCTAGATATTGTGTCCTAACTTGGATAAAACCCCCACTGTTTGCAGTAGAAACTTCCCCGATTAAACGTAAAGCGCGGCCTGAAGTGGTGCCTTCATATTGGGCTTTACCATCGGATAAGCCACCCATCACACGGTCAGAAACATAATCCCATTGGTGCGATGTTAGAAGGTTATCAGCCACGAGGTTTCCCCCTGAGAGAAAAAAATATGATACCCAGAAAAAAATTGTTAGTCTTGGAAATACCATCTGTTACAACTTACGATCATTAAATTTTGTATTGAACTAGATCTAAGTCTTTGAAGGTCAATTTATCTATAGGGACCAACTTTGGTGGACTGTTTTGGTTTTCCTGGTAGAGAGGTTAGGCATTATGAGACCATTACTTCCAATTGCTGGATTTTTTTCAACTTGATAATAACTAAATACAATGATTTCAAATTGAATGATTGGAGATTACATTTTATCGGATTGGTATCTTGGTTGGCAATGTTGAAGAAACCCTAAGTTCGCTCGTCCTTTATGCCTTGAGGAAGAGTTATGCAAAGACACATCTTTCTGTAAAAGCTAGCAATCCTGAAAGCAGTGTTATGAGGGCTATGCGCAATAAAAATACCGAATTTCAGAGCGTTGGAGTGCTCAATAGCCAGGCAAGACAGTTTAGCCCAATCATAGCGTATCCGTAAAAATTAATAGTGTATCAAAGCCTGTAATTACAGAGATGGCAAAACTGCCTGCACAGGTAAATATCGAAATAGCTGATTAATTTCGCTTGAGGATCCAAAACGGAGACTGGCCTAAGAACAAATATGAATCCAGCTTTGCTATACAGAGTGCTATCCTAGGATACATCAGTTTGTGAAACGCTTATTCGTTATCCTTAATTTATGATAAAAATTACTTACAGTATCAGCCTAAATTTAACTCTAGGTATTTTGACATTAATAGGAAAACTCATACTTGCGATATAATTTTCCTTTAAATGGGGCTTCACTTACAAAACGAAAACCCAAATTTCGGATAATTTTTCTGAAGCATAGTTTTCTGGATGTACTCCTGCAATTATTGGTCCAAAATCCAAAGTGTTTACTCCAAATTCAAAAACTATATTAGCGGCCTCACTACCAATACCATTACCCCAGGCACTGGGCAATATCGATAATAAAAGTCAGTTTCAATTCCATCGAATAAAAATCCGCACATTCCAAGTAATTTATTGTTTGTCTTATCCCTTGCCGCATATCGGCCATAACTCTTGCTGATATAGCTTTGTATAGAGTTCCTTATGTAGGATTGCGCTTCATCCAAATTCAAAATCCTATGGTCAATATATTTTCTTACTTCAAAATTACTTTCAACGCAGAACCAAGCCTCCAAGTCGTCTTCTGTGAACTTGTTGATCAAAAGACGTAAGTTATAAGTTCCATTATTCATCTTTATTGAAAGTTAGATTTATTATAAGTTACTAGTGTCAGCACTACAGGCATCCTTTTCAATTCTGTGATTGTGTAGCACTTGGAAATCAAGGAAAATAGGCAGCACCACTTTTGGACACAGTTTCTTCACTGTCTATTGTATTCCATTTCGTATCAATCAAAGAAATAAATCTTTTACTTCAATCCATCGTATTTTGGTTATTATATAGTGATAGGAAGCAGGAGTATAAGAGATGGGTTTATATGATGGAATGAAAGTTACCTTGGCAGGGAAAGTTGAAAAACCAGTGAAGAAGGATGCTAAAACTCGGTTTATTGATGCTATTCAAAAACAAATAGACATTGCTTCTGGTAAAGATACGAAACGTGGTGCTTTTGCAGTTAAAACTTGGAAAAAGAAAGGTGGCGTTGTTGAAATTAGAGTATCAGATGTAATCATAGATAGAGTAACACCGTGTAGTGGTGATTACATAGCATTTCTACAGGGTTTAAAATCCAATATTGAAAGCGGTAAAGCAGAAGATGAAATTGCCAAGTTGCAATTTGACATAGACATTGCCGAAAAACGAAATAGTCAAAGACGAGAGTTAAAAGACTTAGACTCATTGAAAGATGCCAGTGGTTTAACACCTAAACAACAAGCACGTTGGGAAGAGTTGGACAGAATTAAACCAGCACTTCGTAGAAAACAGAAAATAGGTTTTTTGAATAATAATCGTTAAGAGACATTTAAAAAAAGCTAAGCTCCCAATCTGCCCAATGCATCTAGTCTTACTGGACTCGCACAAATGTTTTAGTCGCTGGGAGTTCTGCGGTTCGGGTCCGTGTCGGCACAAACTCGAGTGCTATAGTTGCTAGTAATAGTGTCAGACAGCCGCCAGACGGGCATAATTATTCAAGGTTTGTCTCAATTCGTTATGCGTTCCAGTTTCGACAATCAACCCATCGTGCATCACCGCGATCCGATCTGCATTGCTGATAGTATCTAGCCGGTGCGCAATTACCAAGGTTGTACGATCAACGGATAACAGGTCAAGGGCCATCTGAATTTGTCTTTCTGTATGCGTATCCAGCGCTGAAGTTGCCTCATCTAAAATAAGTATCGGTGGGTTTTTCAGGAATATCCGAGCAATCGCGACCCGTTGTTTTTGCCCACCCGACAAGCTCACACCACGTTCGCCAACGATAGTATCTAGTCCCGCGGGCAGTTCCGCAATCATTTTGGCTAGTTGGGCTTTCTCCGCTGCATCCAAAATTGCGGTCTCATCCGCATCTAATCGTCCGTAGGCAATGTTTTCCCGCAGAGTTCCGCCAAACAGAAAAACATCTTGGCTGACGATGCCGATTTGGTCGCGCAGAGATTTGAGTGTCATTTTAGAAATATTCAATCCGTCGATAGTAATCTCACCCGATTTTGGATCATAAAATCTAGGCACCAGCGCCATAAGTGTCGTCTTACCAGCGCCCGATTGACCGACAAATGCCATCTTTTCGCCGGGCTTTACTGCCAGCGTAATGCCCTTGAGTACGCTAAGTCCATGGCCATAGTCAAAGCTCACGTCACTGAAAGTGATCGCCCCTTTGAAGGTTGGCGCCTGCACGGCCCCTGGCGCGTCTGTCACGTCTGGCTTGGTCTCCAACAGTTCTAAGTAGCGGCGGAAGCCTGCTATTCCGCGAGGATAGGTTTCGATCACCGCCGCAATCTTGTCGAGCGGACGAAAGAAAATGGTAACTAATAGCAGAAATGCTACGAACCCACCTGTAGTTAGCGAACCGTCTAGTACAAAGGCCGCGCCGGTGACCATGACCCCCACCTGTATCAGGCGCATTCCCATATAGTTCACCGCGGATGATCCCGCCATAAGCTTGTAGGCTGACAGTTTGGTTGTGCGGTAGCGGCTGTTGTCATGCTCAAAAAGTGTTTTCTCGTGCTCCTCGTTGGAAAAGGCCTGCACCACCCGGATGCCGCCGATGTTTTCCTCAAGCCGCACGTTAAAATCAGCAACCCGTGCATAGATCGCCCGCCATGTTCGTGTCATCCGTCCGCCAAAGATCACCACAATCCCGATGCACGCAGGCACAATCACCGCTGTGATAAGTGCCAGTTCAAGGTTGATGGTGGTCATCAATATGAAGGCGCCAGCGAAAGTCATAATTGCAATAAACAAATCTTCAGGGCCGTGGTGCGCAACCTCTCCTATTTCCTCCAGATCACGTGTGACACGCGCCACCAGTTTGCCGGTGCGAACTTTATCGAAATAACCAAATGACAGGCATTGCAAATGAGCGAAAGCCCGGCGACGCATCTCTGTCTCGATATTGATACCCAACTTGTGGCCCCAATAAATTACAATCACCATCAGAGCCGCGTTAACCAGGTAAATGACCAGTAATCCAAATGCAGCCCATAGGGTCAGTGCCAGATTGTTACTAGGCAGCAAGACGTCAATGAACCCTTTAATAGCCAGGGGGAAGGCCAACTCAAGCAACCCCGACACAACAGCACACCCAAAATCGAGAAAGAACAAAGCTTTCCAAGGTCGGTAGTAATCGAAGAATTGTCGTAGCAGTATCGTCAACTTGACAATACCCTTAAAGCATCTGTTAAATCTAATTCAGTATCTTCTTCATCTCTCATTCAGTTATTTGTCCAATATCCGACCATAATCTCTAGAACGCGCCTTGAATTTATTCTTATATGGCGAAAATCAAACTAATTCAAAACTAATCGACAACTGATCTACATCTAAATTACTGGTTTTCAAAGCAGTTAAAGTAAGCGATGTTGATCTGAGCGCAACTTTTGATATTGCTTGAGACATAAATAGGCTGACCACTAAGTCCCCAATACAAACGTTGGTTTAAACGACTCTTTTATTACGCCCATTTTACCAACTCCCTTTGAGTTTTTCGCACAGCATTTAACCGATCTCAATGGGGATAAAGTTATTGGCCTCATCTTTAGCGAACTCAGTAACCTCCTCCCAACTGGTGGCTGCTGTAGACGAACCTGCACGGTCGAGATAATCGCGTGATGGTATCATCACGATCAATTTCTTGATCTTGCCATTTTTAGGGGCATCGACTTGTTCATCAAAAACTTGGATATCAATGCGATCTAATAATTTTTTACAATTAAGCAGCGAAATTTCATATTTTTGAAGTTCGGCAATAATCAAAGCTAAGCCTGTTTGACCGATGGTGTATCGGTTTTGCCTCATGATCTTGCGTTGCGGTGTAATGGGCAACCCCAAACGACGAAATTCTTTCAAGAATTTTCTTCTTGTTTTTACAGCCAGCCGCCGTTTTTAGTTTGTACGTGTTTAAGGGCATGCCTCAATTTTACCTCCTATCTTTCTGATGAAAAAACATAAATAATACTTCTTATATCTGTATATGTCCCAAGAAAAAACTGGCCTCCCTATAGAATTTCTGTGGCTAGAACGATTTCGGGGTCCGATTTATCCGCTTCGGGTGTGTGCTTAGAAGAACCTAAATTACACTGACTACCCTAATCGTGCTGAGCGGGTTATATCATATGATCTAGGAGAAGAAACGCACTGTATAGAAAAATAAAGACGCGAAATCGCATATAGATTGTAACCAAGGAGAGTTTGAGCAACTATATCACTCAATTGACATATCGATTAATACTTTGGTTATGCAGATGGTCTATCGTACGAAGCTGCCAGATACGGCAAGTGTTGCAAATTCTCAGGGCGATGGACGTCTATTTGCTCCCTCCGCTGAGCGAAATAGTGCGCCCATTGTTAGTTTAACTGAAAGAATTGCGCCTAAATCTGGAGAAGCTTTAGAGATAGCAAGTGGAACTGGTCAGCACATTGTAAAATTAGCATCGTCCATACCCAACCTATCATGGTCACCTTCAGAGGTTGACGAAGAGAGGCTAAAGAGTATTTCCGCATGGGTTCAAGGTGAGAAATTACCTAATATTAAGCCGCCCCTCTACCTTGATGCTACAGAGACTGGATGGGCTGAAAGCCTATCTAAGTCTGATTTTATCTTGCTGGTAAATTTATTGCATTTGATTAGTTGGAATGAGACGGAGACTCTAATTAGTGAACTATCTAAGGCTCTTAAAACAGCTGGAATTGCTCTCATTTATGGTCCGTTTATGCGCAGCGGAAAGCTTACCAGTGTAGGGGATAAAAATTTTCATAGTAGCCTCATGCAGACTGATCCAGATATTGGTTACAAAAACGATTTAGATATGCTGAGGTTGTTCTCTAAAGTAGATCTATTGCACTTAGAAACCGTAGCAATGCCCGCTAACAATTTAGCTTTTATATTAAGGAAAGATAATTTGATTTAAATGTGGCGTGGCC
>CACPHA010000020.1 GCA_902633655.1 Paracoccaceae bacterium | reverse complement strand
TCAGAAGAGACATTTTTGCTGATGAAAGAACACTTTTCTTTTGCCAAAGAAAAGAAAATTGATGTTAAGGGTCTTGGTAGAAAAATAAGTTGTCATGAGGTTGATATTGAAGATGATACGCACACAAAAATAAAGGCCTTCAGTGAAGATGGTTTCGACCTAAAGATCAATTCAGCTTTGATGACCCCGGATCAGTTGGAGCGTTTAGCTAAAATTATTTCAAACCTAAAAAACCCAGCGGAAGAGACACAAAGTGTCGAAACGGTCGAGGAAGACTAATCTTTTTTCTCATCTGCGTAAACGCCCCAGATTGCAGCCTTGGAAACCCAGCCCTTATATCCCCCAGAAGTTAGCTGACACCAGTTCGGCACACAGCGTCTAATATCACCTATCGCACCTTTCTCAAATCTCGCAACAATCGTAGCATCGCTTGAAGGCGCTTGGAGCATCGGCTGCATATCAATGGTCAAAATTGCTGTTCTCGATCCTGATAAGAGAGAATAATGAACCCAACCTCCTGCGCCATCAAGGTCCCTTACCCGTCGCCAATTTTCATATTCTCCATAAATTTCTAAAGGCATATGTTTTCGAACAAAAACCCAATCAATACGATGTGATAGTGACGGTCCCCGGCGTGCATTTGCTTTGCCTGCCTTCAAAGACACATATCTTGGCATTGGCAAGTTCGTGACGGGACCACGCTCTTGACCGTACGTCAATTGAGTGCTCGCGACAGCAACAATAATACTTACAAAAAAAAGCCTTGTTTTTTTTCCACGCCCTGTTCCCAAAGTTTTTGTCCTTAGTTCTTGAGACTTTATCCCAATTGCGCCAATCTCTTTTTATTAGATTGTTACACGATGGAATTAGAAAAATGCGCTCAGACCGACTAAAGGTGGCACTAACCCGCCGTTTACCACACGTGGTCGAAAAGAGATTGGACGAATTATTCGATGTCCAATTGAGGGACGAAGACACCCCACTGAATAAAAAAGAGATCATAGACTATATGCAAGATGTGGACGTTTTGGTCCCATGCATTTCGGATGTGGTTGACGCTCCGATGGTTGCACAGGCTGGAAAAAATCTAAAGCTTATTGCAAATTTTGGCGCGGGTTTTGATAATATTGATGTAACAACAGCTCTTCAAAGAGGCATTTTGGTTTCAAATACACCCGGTGTTGTTACTGAAGATACCGCTGATATGACCATGGCACTTATTCTTAGCGTTACGCGTCGTATTCCTGAAGGCATTGTAGTCATGCAAACGGGTCAATGGGACGGTTGGTCACCTTCGGCTTTTCTTGGCGGTCGTCTCACAGGAAGAAGACTAGGAATTCTCGGAATGGGTCGCATTGGGAAAGCAGTCGCAATCCGCGCAAAAGCTTTTGGAATGGATATCCACTATCATAACCGGCGACGTCTAGATAGAGATTTAGAAAAACAATATAGTGTTAAATATTGGGAAAGCCTTGATCAGATGGTAGCACGTATGGATGTTTTATCTATAAATTGCCCACACACACCCTCAACATTTCATTTGATGAATGCAAGACGACTAAAGCTTTTGAAGCCAAGCGCTGTTGTGATTAATACATCTCGCGGTGAAGTAATAGACGAAAATGCACTTACAAATATGCTCCAAAATGAAGAGTTAGCCGGCGCCGGACTAGATGTTTATGAACGAGGTCGGGAGATTAATCCAAAACTGATAAAGCTCAAGAACGTTGTTTTGTTACCACATATGGGCTCAGCTACACACGAAGGTCGGATTGAGATGGGAGAAAAAGTCATAATAAACATCAAAACGTTTGCCGATGGCCACAGACCGCCAGACCAAGTCGTACCTTCGATGCTTTAATTAAATGCAGACTAGCGTTTTCTCTAGCTGCGTACGCAGATGCTCATGATGCAGGCAGGCATAAATTCTCTCCCATTTTTCGATAGGCTCACCAGTATTGAGCCCGGGCGTATTGGTGGAAACCTCAAATAATATGTCTTCTTCAGTATGGAAATAAACGGCCTTAAAGTAACTTCTGTCTTTGATTCCAGCGACATTATACCCTTTTTCGATTAGTGCCTGCCTAACTTTGCCTTGAAATGCATCTGAAAAAGAAAATGCAATGTGATGGACAGATCAAGCATTTTCAACAGAACTTTTATTCGCACCAATGAACTTAACGTCAATTATCGAAGTGGTTTGTTTGTAGGAGGTTTTGTATCTTTGAATATTTACCGCTAACGCAATCAGTCTATAGCCCATAAAGCTAAACAAATTTTCTATCTTAGAACTTGCAGGCACCATTATTCCACTGAATGAAAACCCCTGACTGCATATATATCGCCAATGAAACTATGCACAGCAGGACGAGGCGAATTACACATTTCACATAGAGCAAAAGCTTCGCCATGGGCCCAAGAGAATTCAGCATCGGACTTCCAAAAAGCGCAACCTCCGGAGTTCTAAGCCACGCTATTTTTTAAACGACCGAACCAGAAGGGTAAGCTTCCTGGATTTACAGCAAAACGCATCGAACTAATTTCTCCGTCACCTCGATACCCTCGTATTCACTTCGGAAAAGGAAAATATGTTAATACTGTACCTGGCGCGCCGGTCGGATCAGCATAATATAGGTGATAGACTGACGGCCTGTCAAAATTAATAGTCCTCTTGACCCTTCTCAGACCTATACCCTTAGTAGAAAAATCATTGTTTGACTTTGGATCACTGGCAATCACGTTTATATGGTGTATGCCTAGGATTTTGCTGATCAAAATATCTACTCCTGTATTTCAGGAGTACATCTATAGCATTTACATAACTTCAAAAAATACGTTTACGATCGAGCAGCTATTCTTTCTAAACGAAGTGCTGGCCGCCATTTACGGTGATTGTAGAACCATTTACAAATGCTGCCTCGTCTGAAGCTAGAAAAACAACACAACGTGCAATCTCGTCCGGTTCTCCCAGACGACCTGTAGGAATTTGGGCAATTATTCCTTCTCGTACCTTTTCAGGTACCGCCATAACCATGTCTGTCGCAATGTATCCGGGGCAAACAGCATTTGCAGTAATGCCAAAACGCGCACCTTCTTGTGCCAAGGCTTTAGTCATACCCAAATCACCCGCTTTTGATGCAGAATAGTTGGCTTGTGCAAACTGCCCCTTTTGACCATTAATCGAACTGATAGTAATCACACGTCCAAACTTTCTTTCTCGCATGCCTGGCCAGATCGGGTGGGTCATGTTGAAAACACCGCTAAGATTTGTATCAATGACCTCAGACCATTGCTCACGCGTCATGCGGTGGAAGGGTGCATCCCGCGTTATACCTGCGTTATTGACCAACACTTCGACTGGTCCAAAATCAGACTCTACTTTGGCGATTCCCCGAATACAGCTGTCATATTCTGCAACGTTCCACTTATAAGTTTTTATTGATGTTTTTTTTGTGAAAATTTCTGCTGCCTCATCATTACCCGCGAAAGAAGCGGCAACGGAATATCCCGCATCCCTGAGTCCAATAGAAATAGCGGCTCCGATGCCACGCGATCCGCCAGTTACAAGAGCTACTCTTGCCATTATGGTCTCCTTACTCTTAAATTTTTAGTAATGTAGTTACGTTTTTTACCAAAAATTAGCAACATTATTTCGCTCACGAGGCAAAATAATTTTCAATTAAGGTATAAAAACGGGATCGAAGCCCCGTTTTACTAATTTAGTCAAGATCTTTCTATGCACATGGCCACCCCCATTCCACCGCCTATGCATAGAGTTGCAAGACCTTTCTTGGCATCGCGGCGTTTCATTTCAAACAAAAGTGTGTTCAAAATCCGTGCGCCGGACGCACCAATTGGATGTCCAATCGCGATAGCACCGCCATTTACATTCACAATTTCGGTATCCCAGCCCATCTCTTTATTCACAGCACAAGCTTGTGCAGCAAACGCTTCGTTAGCTTCTACCAGATCGAGATCAGATACTGACCATCCAGCCTTGTCCAAAGCTTTGCGGCTTGCGTAGACAGGCCCAACACCCATGATAGACGGATCGAGGCCAACAGTAGCAAAGGAAGCAATGCGCGCGAGCGGTTCAATACCTCGTCTTTCAGCTTCATCCACGCTCATCAACAGCGCACCAGCAGCGCCATCATTCAAACCAGAAGCATTTGCCGCAGTAACACTACCTTCTTTAATGAATGCAGGGCGAAGTTTTTGCATTGTTTCAATAGTTGCCCCATGACGGATGTATTCGTCTTTGTGTACGACTATATCACCCTTACGAGTTTTAACCGAGAAGGGTATGATTTCATCTTCGAAACGGCCGGCATTTTGCGCAGCTTCTGCTTTATTCTGTGATTTGACGGCAAATTCGTCCTGTATTTCGCGGCTGATCTGCCACTTTTGCGCCACATTTTCTGCCGTTTGCCCCATGTGATAGCCATTAAAAGCATCCCAGAGACCATCTTTAATCATGCTATCAATATAGGAAGTATCTCCCATCTTATGACCCACTCTTAGATGTGAAACATGTGGGGCTAGTGACATATTTTCTTGACCACCCGCCGCGACAATTTTGGCATCGCCAAGTTGTATATGTTGGGCTCCTAAAGCAACTGCGCGCAAACCAGATCCACACACCTGATTAATACCCCAGGCGGCACTCTCAACCGAGAGCCCTGCATTTACATGAGCTTGCCGAGCTGGATTTTGGCCCTGGCCTGCAGTAAGCACCTGACCCATTATTGTTTCTGATACCTCAGCTTTTTCGATACCGGCACGATCAACTAACGCCTCCAATACGCATGCTCCAAGTTCATGTGCAGGGGTATTAGCATAAGATCCGGTAAAGCTGCCGACAGGTGTTCGAGCAGCAGAGGCGATAACTACATTTGTCATTTTTGTCTCCAACAGCGTTTCATCAATAAAGAATAATCCGTGGCGGTGATACATGAGATGCTGTGGCGCGGCAACAAGTAAGCGTTGCGGTAAATCTTTTGGCAAAAGTTTTAGTGCTTTTATTTAATTAGCTTTCCAAAATAGTTTCCTAGAAGAGCGCAAAATATTTTGCCTTTATAACAATCCACACAAAAAATGCACCACAATGAAGGACAACGTAGATATAGGCTGAACCAAACATTGCCCAAATACCTAAATATTTCACCACAAATCTTTAAGTCTGATCCAACAGGGGACTGTGCAATTGTGGTCAATTAAACTGCTGAATCCAGCATTAATTTTCGGGTGGAAAAAAGAACTTTTTTATAGATTAAATCTCTTGAGACAAGAGAGAATAGACGCTTTTCCAGTCCCTCTTTATGTTGCTTAAAGCTTCCCAGACCAAATACCATAAAATTTATAAAGTTATCTAAAAGACAATGAGCTCCGAAGGTCGACTTGTTCCTAAGCGAGGTGTAAATTTTCATCATGAAGTTCTAAATGATTAAACATGCACGAATACTAGTCACACATTTTATGCTCTTTATGCTTGCATGGGTTTGTTATGCTTGCATGGGTTTGCAGTCTTTTTGCCTTTGACGCAATCGATTAGGCAGTTCATTGTACATCGCCGAAGAGATTGTTATTATTTTTCGTTAAGACCAGCTGTTCTGGTACAAAATGCTGTTGCCGTATTGGTAAAAGGAGGCATTAATCTTCTTGTGAATGGTCTCATTGCCTACACCGAATTGAGAAACCTGTTACTCTCTACAAACCGTTCTTTTTTGACCTCTTTGAATGTCTAAACTCCTAAACTAACAATTTGACTTAGCTTTGAACTTAGCAACTTACAAACGCGCATCCTCGATTTTTATTTTCGACGACAAAATATTTTACTATGCACCAACTTACATTAGCTCGCATTTTGGAAAGTTTGATTTTCTACATCAAATTTTTCAAAATTTACCAACTTAAAGCTACTCAATCTATGCATTTCCATTGACACCCATGCGTATTCATTTATACGACCGCCTTTATTGGTGTTGGTGGCATCCGCAAGGAAACGCCTGTCAGATCGAAAGGTCAGAGGACAACGCCCTTCATAAACGCCGATGACAGGCGCCATTTTAGAAGGAGATCAGCCGTGACCAAACGCACGTCTGCCAAGCATAAAATAGACCGCCGTATGGGTGAGAACATCTGGGGTCGCCCAAAATCACCAGTAAATCGCCGTGAATACGGTCCGGGCCAGCACGGTCAGCGACGCAAAGGCAAATTGTCGGATTTTGGCCTTCAGCTTCGGGCTAAGCAAAAATTGAAGGGTTATTACGGTGATATGACGGAGAAGCAGTTCCGGCGCATCTTTGCCGAAGCTGAAAGAATTAAAGGTGATACAGGAGAAAATCTGATCGGACTTTTGGAATGCCGTTTAGATGCAGTGGTATACCGTGCTAAATTTGTTGCTACCATTTTTGGAGCGAGACAATTTGTAAACCATGGACACATACTTGTAAATGAGCGTAGAGTTAACATTCCATCTTACCGAGTTAAAGAAGGAGATGTTATCCAGGTTCGTGATCGCTCTAAGCAGATCACTGCACTTCTTGAAGCGGTGCAGCTAGCGGAGCGAGACGTACCAGAATATATTGATGCCGACCATTCCAAGATGACAGCCAAGTTTATCCGAACACCAAGCCTTGGTGACGTACCATACCCAGTAATCATGGAACCAAACCTCGTAATCGAATACTACGCGCAAAACTAAGTTATTAATTTTGGAAAAGCCGGTCGTGACGGGATGCCGCCTCGACCCATTCTCAATTTCTGGCGAGATGATACATTTTAGTAAATAAGTGAGGAACAGCGGAGGCACAAATGTCACAACTACAAGCAAAGCCTGGGGTTGAAAAAATCAACCTCTATGAAGGTGGCCTTGCAACGCTTAAAGGAGCCAGTAATGTTGTGAAATTAAGCTCAAACGAGAATCCACTAGGGCCTAGCCAATTAGCCATAGAAGCATTTCGGAATTCAGCTTTCAATTTACATCTTTATCCATCGGCCGATCATAGTGCACTTCGCATAACCATCGGGAAGATATTTCAACTATCCGCAGAGAACATCATTTGCGGTGTGGGTAGCGATGAAATATTAAGCTTTATATGCCAAGCTTATGCAGGACCTGGTGATGAAGTTATTCACACAGAACATGGGTTCGCACTTTACCGTATCTGTACACTCGCAGCCGGTGCAACTCCGATTGAGGTAACTGAGAAAGATCGAGTTACAGACGTTCCGGCAATACTTAATGCCTGCACGCAGCGCACGAAGATTATTTTCATAGCAAACCCGAACAATCCCACGGGCACAATGATTTCCCTAGAAGAAATCACTTTTCTCGCAGATAATATACCCTCTCATATCCTACTTGTGCTTGACGGCGCTTACGTTGATTACATCGAAGATTATGATGGTGGTGCAAAATTGGTAGAGACACGGACAAATGTCCTTATGACTCGTACATTTTCAAAGCTTTACGGTCTAGGTGGTATGCGGGTGGGGTGGGGCTATGGCCCTAAGAATGTGGTTGATAACCTCAACCGCATACGTGGACCATTTAATTTGTCCGGGCCTGCTTTAGCAGCCGCTGAAGCGGCCGTTCAAGATCAACATTATATTGGAAAATGTCGTTCGGAAAACAATCTCTTACGATCATGGCTGGCCAAAGCTTTGGCGGAATGTGGCATCGTTTCAGATAACTCTATGGGGAATTTTATCCTTGCGCGTTTTAGAAATCAAGAAGAGGCCGAAGCTTGCGATGAATTCTTTAAGTCCAAGGGCATAATAGTACGGCGGGTTAGTAGTTATAAGCTACCCCAATGCTTACGTATTTCAGTCGGTGATAGGGACGCATGTGAAAGGGTAGCGCATGCGGTGAAACAATTCAAGGCGGGCAAAGCATGAGCACTGTATACCCCCGTATCGCTCTAATTGGTCTGGGCCTCATAGCATCCTCTATGTATTGGGCAATCAAACGAGGTGGCTTAGCCCATGAAGTTACAGGATTTGCTCGATCGTCACAGACTCGAGAAACAGCGCGCCATATAGGCCTGTGTGATCAGGTCTGTGATACGGCAGCTGAAGCTGTACAGGGAGCAGACCTCATTGTACTTTGTGTTCCAGTTGGCGCCATGGGCAATATTGCCGAAGAGATAGCTCCTTCATTGAAGAAGGGCGCAACTATAAGCGATGTGGGATCAGTAAAGCGAGCAGTGATTGATGCCGTATCTCCCCATGTCCCGCAAGGTGTTCACTTTGTTCCAGCACATCCACTTGCAGGAACTGAGCATTCTGGGCCCGAAAGTGGCTTTGCCACCCTATATGATAATCGCTGGTGTCTGATTATTCCAGGGCATGACACTGATGCAAAAGCAGTTGACCGGCTTCGCTCACTTTGGGAGGGGATGGGAGCGAATGTAGATTTAATGGATGCGGATCACCATGATCTTGTACTTGCCGTTACCAGCCATGCGCCGCACCTTATCGCTTATACTATGGTTGGCGTAGCAGATGATATTAGGCGCGTAACCGATAGTGAAGTAATCAATTACTCAGCAGCGGGCTTTCGGGATTTCACCCGCATAGCGGCCTCTGATCCGACTATGTGGCGCGATGTCTTCCTTAGTAATAAAGAAGCAACACTGGAGATACTAGGTCGCTTCACGGAAGAGCTCTTTGCCCTGCAAAGAGCGATCCGGCTTGGTGATGGAGATCATCTGCACGCATATTTTACCCGAACAAGAGGCATCAGACGTGATATTATAGAAGCAGGCCAAGACACTGACAAACCGAATTTTGGACGCACCGAAAGGAGAAATTTCACGGAGCAATCATTCAGTAAGTAGGTTTACGCAACGTTTGACTTGTTAAATTGCCTTAAAGGCCCGAGACACGTTCAAAATCTATAAACGAACTTCTATGTCAAAACCAAAGTTTGCAAGGTCTATCGAAGAATTTATCGCATTAGATAAAACCGTGAGTGTCAGTGGCCTTGATTACATGAAGTCTATAATGGAAGGTACGTGTCCTGCTGCGCCTATAAGCGAAACATTAAATTATAAGTTGATCGAAGTAGAAAAAGGGAAAGTCGTCTTCCGGGGATCACCAGGTTTCAATTCGCTGAACCCGATCGGTACTGTTCACGGCGGCTGGTATGGTACAGTTTTAGACAGTTCAATGGCCTGTGCTGTGTCTACAAAGGTTCCAAAAGGCTTCACGTCAACCACGCTTGAATTTGAAGTTAATATTACCCACCCAATTCCCATGGCAATGGAGGTCAACATAATCGGCAGGTCTACCCATGCAGGTCGTTCAACAGGCGTTGCATGGGCGAAAATCATAGGCACAGAAAACGGAATGCTTTATGCTACGGGATCCACCACTTGCATTGTCATAAAGGTGCTATAAAAAATAAACCTTAAGAACTTTTAGATCTGCCTCAGGAAATCCAGCGATTCTATTGCATTGAGGCAATACAGAAACTCAGCGTTAAAAAATTAGAACTTTATTAGATATTTGGCACTGTCGAATATAAAGTTGCATAAAGAACGTCTCTTGTATTCATTAGAAAGACACTTTCTTTTAAGAATTATGACCTGGTTGGAAGCCGTAATCATGAATATATGTTTTAGCCACCATTGGGATTTTGAGCTTCGATTAGGACTTCACTCCGGGACATCATTTGATCTTATAATGCCCACTATCTTACCGAAGTTATTTATCTCAGTCATAGTCCTGCCTATGAATACTGCATCAGCAAATTTCAGGTCGCTTTGATTAATGTGTTTTTGGTAGAAGGGACTCAGGATTACAGCCCATCTAATTTCCAAAAATTTACACACTTATGAAACTTATAAAGAAAAGCTTAACAAAATGGCTAAAGTTTTGGGGATCCTCGGGTAACCCACACGAGTTTGAATAGAGAACATCGAATTCTTGCCTGAGGAAGCGGAGTAGCAGAAGAACTTGTTACTTTTTTCAATGCTAATACCAGAAAAAAATATGAAAATACTCCCAATGTACCCAAAACAAATACTCCGGAATTTGTTGCTTTTAAATCCGCGAATATATTAGGTTCGGTCAGCTTGTTTCTGAAAAGTCTGCAATCCGAAAGATTGTGCGCTTGGCTAATGGAAGACTATGCAATAAATTGGGATTGAAATCTCGCAATTTTAGCTAGTAGCGGACAATTCAGTTTTACAAAACTGGAGTAGGATAAATAATAATTAAGCCTGACAAAACAAATTTTAGCGGAGTGAGTTGGAAATTGTGCTTGATATTAAAGTTACACTGCGTAATTTGGCGCAGTCGAAGTGGCAGCACTGACCGTTTGTCACACCTTGGGAGAATGATATGAAAATGGGAAATTTTGCACTGATGGGTGCAATAATATCTGCAATTAGCGTTTTTTCCAGCGCAGCAGCGGCAGATACAAAAGTAGGTATGATCACGACCTTATCTGGTGGTGGTGCAGGGCTTGGTATTGATGTAAAAGATGGCTTTATGCTCGCCATCAAGCAGTCTGGTCGCAGTGATATTAAAGTTGTTATTGAAGACGATCAACGGAAGCCAGACGTGGCAGTACAGCTTGCCGATAAAATGATCCAATCTGAAAAAGTGGACGTCCTGACGGGCATAATCTGGTCTAACCTCGCTATGGCGGTAGTACCTTCAGTTACAACACAGGGAAAAATTTATTTATCGCCAAACGCTGGGCCTTCTCCACTTGCGGGGAAAGGATGTCACCCAAACTATTTTAATGTCGCTTGGCAGAATGACTCACTTCACAACGGTGGAGGTGCTTATGCCCAATCTGCTGGATATAAAAACGTCTTTATAATGGCTCCTAATTATCCGGCCGGCACAGATGCCTTGAATGGTTTCAAAGCGCTTTTTGAAGGCGATATTGCCGCTGAAGTTTATACTAAGCTTGGTCAGACAGACTATGCTGCTGAAATAGCTCAAATTCGTGCAAGTGAAGCAGACGCGGTCTATTTCTTCTTGCCGGGTGGTATGGGCATTTCTTTCTTGAAACAGTATTCTGGTAGCGGTGTAGATATTCCAGTTGTGGGCCCGGCTTTCAGCTTCGACCAGGGAATTCTACAGGCCGTAGGTGCCGCAGCGCTTGGGGTGCGGAATACATCTCAGTGGAATAAGGATCTTGACACGACCACAAACAAGGCTTTCGTTAAAAGTTTTAAAGCCGAGTACAGTCGTTTACCATCCCTTTACGCGAGCCAAGGCTTTGATACCGCAAACCTGCTGATCAGCGCCATAGAAGCCGCAGACATCAGTGATATTGAAGCCTTCCGCGCGGCTTTAAAGTCCGCAAACTTTACTTCTGTTCGGGGAGACTTCAAGTTTGGGAAAAACAACCACCCTATCCATGATGTCTATATTCGCGAAGTGATCCAAGAAGGCGATATTTTCACCAATAAGATCATCGGTAAAGTCTTGAATGATCATGGCGATCCGTACTCAAAAGACTGCAAGATGTGATTTAAATGTCCGGGCCCCTTACTTGGGCCCGGGTTCAATAAGGCAGTCTAAATGTCCATTGTTCTTATCGCAGAACAAATCCTAAATGGCCTACAGTTTGGCGTTATGCTGTTTTTGATGGCAGCAGGGTTAACTCTAATCTTCGGCGTTATGGGATTGATCAATCTTGCTCATGGGTCACTTTATATGATTGGAGCGTTTGCAGCTGCGGCTGTTGCTAGTTTTACAGGTTCTTTTATTCTCGCCCTCATTGGGGCTTTGACTGCCGCCGCAATTGCTGGAGCTATGGTCGAACTTTTGGTTATTCGTCGTCTTTATTCCAAAGATCACTTGGATCAAGTTCTTGCTACTTTTGCATTAATTCTAATTTTCTCTGAAGGAACTCGTTGGGTTTTTGGATCATTTCCCCTGTTTCTTGATATACCAAGGTACCTCTCTGGATCGGTCGAGCTTCCAGGGTCGATCCAATATCCCCGCTACCGGCTTGTTTTAATAGCTGCAGGACTTTTAATCGCTGCCGGTTTGGGACTTTTAATTACAAAGACCCGGCTGGGCATTCAGATCCGAGCCGGCGAAAACGATCGAGAAATGATCGCCGCTTTAGGTGTTGATATATCCCGACTTTACACATTGGTGTTCGCGCTGGGATCAGCTTTAGCCGGGCTGGCAGGTGCCCTTGTAGGAGCTATTCAATCTGTTCAAGTGGGTATGGGAGAACCGGTCTTGATCCTTGCCTTTGTTGTGATCGTAATTGGTGGCATAGGCTCTATTAAGGGCGCCTTGATTGGCGCTCTTTTAGTTGGAATGACAGATACTCTAGGCGATATTTTTTTGGTGGAGTTGCTTAAGCTATTCACTGATCCATCTACAGCCACCTCAATTGGATCATCGATTGCCTCTATGGCGATTTATTTATTGATGGGAGCCGTTCTCGTCTGGAGGCCATCAGGTTTATTTGGAGCTTCGCCTTGATAAACGAAAAATATTTCAACAGCGTGATTGTGTTACTGCTTCTATTGGTTCCAGCTTGGGCTACTGCAAGCGATGAACCTTTTACAATTACCTTAATTACGCGTGCCGTGGTATTTTCTTTAGCTGCCGTTGGTTTGAACATCGCGCTTGGCCTCGGTGGCTTAGTAAGTTTAGGTCATGCCGTTTTCTTTGGACTCGGTGGCTATGCCATGGGTATTCTTGCTTTTCATGCACAAACTTATTCAGCGTTATTTGAATGGCCGTTTTTGATCGAAGGAACAAAGTCAATGCCACTCATTTGGCTTGTCGCACTTATTTTTTGTTCGATCGCAGCTTCACTCATAGGCTTTCTTTCATTACGTACATCAGGTGTATATTTCATAATGATAACGCTAGCTTTTGGGCAAATGTTCTATTTTTTTTCAATAAGTTGGCCTAAATACGGGGGGGAGGATGGATTATCGATCTACGTGCGGAATGGATTTCCAGGTCTCAATACTCTTATCCCTCTTCACTACTATGGCTTATGCTTGGTTATGTTGTTCCTTGCCCTATGGTTTAGCGCACGATTAAAAAAATCACCATTCGGCCTTGCATTAAATGCCGCACGGCAGTCTCCTGAGCGGGTTGAAACCGTTGGCTTAAACGGTAAGCGGCTAAAACTTATCGCTTTCGTCATATCAGGCGCGATCACCGGCCTGGCTGGCGCTCTTTTTGCAGATTTAAATCGCTTTGTGAGTCCAACTATGTTCAGTTGGCAAACGAGCGGCGAGATTATGATATTTGTGATTATCGGCGGGGTTGGGCGACTTTTCGGCCCCGTGACAGGCGCTTTGGTTTTTGTATCCCTTGAGCACTTTCTAGGAGGAATAAACGACTATTGGCATGTTTATCTTGGTCTCTTTCTTTTAGGCATCGTCTTATTAGGAAAAGGTGGTCTAGTCGGAATTTTATGCGGAAAGGAAAAAATAAATGCCTGAAGCAGTACTTTCGACAAGAGGACTTACTAAATACTTTGGAGCTGTAGTTGCAAGTGAAAATATTTCGCTCGAACTAAAACTGGGTGAAATCCATGCAATCATCGGACCCAACGGGGCAGGAAAATCGACCTTGATTTCTCAGATCTGCGGAAATATTCGACCAGACTTAGGTTCAGTCTTTCTTAAGGGAGCCGATATAACGAAGACATCTGTACGGTTTCGTTCAAGGGCTGGTCTAGCAAGATCTTTCCAAATATCTGCTTTGGCAATGGAAGATACCGTTCTTCAAAATGTAGTTTTGGGCGCCTTAGGAGCGTCTGGACAACCTTGGCGTTTTTTCAACTCCGTTATGAGTGATGCGCACTTAAAGGGAACTGCTTTAAGTGCACTAGAAAGCGTTGGCTTGACCTCCGTTGCGCATAAAAGGGCGTTTGAGTTAAGCCATGGACAGCGTCGGCAATTAGAAATCGCTATAGCGCTTACTCTTAAACCAAAAGCATTTATGATGGATGAACCTATGGCTGGCCTTGGGGCGGAAGGATCCTCGAGAATGACGCGTTTTTTAAATGGCCTGCGGGAAAAAGCGCCTATCTTACTAGTAGAACACGACATGGATGCCGTTTTTGCATTAGCGGATAGAATTAGCGTATTGGTGTATGGCAAGATTATTGCCAGCGGCAGTGTTTCGGAAATTCGGAAGGATCAACGTGTGAGAGAAGCCTATCTTGGAGACTATTGTTGAGCCTTCTCAAAATTTTTCAACTTAACGCCTCATATGGTGCAATTCAGGCGCTCTATGACATCAATCTCGATGTTCGCGAGGGAGAGGTCGTTGCGCTCATGGGACGCAATGGGATGGGAAAATCTACAACGGTAAAGTCTATTTGCCGTTTAATACCATCACATGGTGAAATGCACTTTGCGGGTCACGATCTACAGGTTTTACCGAGCCATCGTGCGGCCCAACTTGGGATTGGGTTGGTACCTGAGGGAAGACGTTGTTTTCATTCACTCAGCGTTTACGAAAATCTAATCTCAGCACACCGAAGTGGCTTTTGGAATTTTCGGAAAGTAATAAAGTTATTTCCAAAGCTTGGTGAAAGACGGGCTCAAAAGGCAATATCTTTATCAGGCGGGGAACAACAGATGCTGGCAATTGGTCGCGCGCTTATGACCAATCCTAAACTCCTTATTCTTGATGAAGCGACCGAAGGTCTAGCACCGCTTATACGTCAGGAAATTTGGGCCGTTATTTCGAAACTCAAAGACCAAACTGGCTTGTCAATTTTGGTAATCGACAAATCCATTAATGAGTTGAAAGCTGTTTGCGACAGAGTTTTTATTGTTGAACGTGGAAAGACCGTATGGAAAGGTTCTGCAGCACAGATATCCACGAAAGTTGTAGAGGATTTTTTAGGGGTTTAAAAAAAGTACTCACATATTTCCATCGATGCGCGCAATTAATTAATCGTTTTTCCTTAGTTCAACGCGCCTAATCTTACCAGAAATCGTCTTTGGCAACGACGACACAAATTCTATATCACGCGGATATTTGTAAGGTGCTGAATGCTTTTTTACAAAATTCTGAATATCCAAAGTCAACTCGTCTGTTGCCTCCTGTCCTTCAGCCAATATAATGTAGGCTTTGACAATAGAGCCACGTATCTCATCGGGTTTTGCGACCACAGCGGATTCCGCCACTGCTGGGTGCTCGATTAGAGAACTTTCCACCTCAAACGGACTTATACGATAGCCAGCAGAAGAGATAATGTCGTCAGACCTTCCCACAAACCAAATATAACCGTCTTTGTCGCGAGTGGCAGTATCGCCAGAATAATACCATCCGTTGCGAAAGACTTCAGCGGTTTTGGCGTCATCACGGTAGTAACCCTTGAAAAGCCCCGGAGGATACGGATCAGTGATCTTCACAGCGATGTGGCCAATCTCATCATCCTCAAGTATATTTCCTTGTTCATCGATAATATCGACCGTTAAACCCGGGCAGGGTTTGCCCATAGATCCAGGGCGGATTTCCATACCCGGAAAATTGGCAACTATGTTAATAGTTTCGGTTTGACCATAGCCATCATAGATTTCACATCCTGTAGCTACCTTCCAAGCGCGCATCGCCTCTGGATTCAAGGGCTCCCCTGCACCGAAACAATGCCTTAAAGAGCTAAAATCTGCACCGCTTAAGTCAGCTTGCGCCATAAGGCGGTAGATCGTTGGAGGCGCGCAAAAAGTTGTCACGCGATGCTCCTTTATGATCTTGAGGTGCGCCTCAAGGTCGAACCCTTCCCCGTCATAAAGAACGATCGAGACTCCCGCGAGGATTTGAGGATAAAGCAATCCCCAAGCCGCCTTAGCCCAGCCTGTGTCAGTCAAAGTCCAGTGTACATCTTCAGCGCGTAAATCCTGCCAGTAACTCTTCGTTATATGATGGAAATAAGAATAGGCATGATCTCTTCCAACCATTTTTGGCATAGCCGTGGTTCCGGAGGTAAAATAAATCAGCATTAGATCATCAGACCGCGTTGGCGGCACCATTGAGCGGTCTATCGTGGCCAAAGCGTGTTTGGAGATTTTTTCGAAACTATGCCACCCTTCCCTCATACCTCGCACCAGAATTAGATGCTCAAGGCTCGGACAATTATCTTTAATTCGTTCAATAGCGCCGGCGTGAGTATCAGATACAACCGCAACTTTTGCACTTGCCTGATTAATACGGTACTCCATATCTTTCGCGGTGAGTAAGTTAGTTCCAGGCATAGCCACAGCACCCATTTTAGCGCAACCAAAGAGCACATAATACCATTCAGGCAAGCGTGGCAAAACGACAAGTACTGTATCAGATTTGGCCACACCCAAAGCAAGAAATGCGTTTGCACATCTAGAAGCCGCTTGATCAAGTTGCAGATAACTGACGTTTTCAACATGTTCGCCTGCCCTATTGATACAGATCAATGCAGTTTTCTGAGATCCTGCCGCTTTTGCAGAAAGAACATCGTAAGCAAAGTTAAAATCCTCTGGGCAGTTCAACGAAAAGGATGACCTTAGCCCGTTATAGTCAAAAGAATTAGTCGTGCCTGTCACGTCAAGTTCTCCGTTATTTTCATAATAACCAGTTCATTCAAGAGAAAACCTTTTGTGGCAACCATGTCAAACTGGACGTCATAGGTAAAAGTTAAGTTCGTAGCGAATGTAATCTGAGTTTGAAATCAGTGTCATCTAAAAAAAAACTTATATATAAATGATAAAAAGAGTTCTACAGAAAAGATTAAAGTTTAAAGCTTGGTATTTTTAAGCCGAGGTATCGCTTTCCGTTTCGCCCTAAACGTAGTCATAGGCTGGGATTTTTAAGACATCCACTATAGCCGCAGCTATCGGCTTCTTCATGCAGATTTCCGATTTCATATATCATGCCTTTTTTGCTAAAGGCATGCGACAAGACCTTAAAAGGTGACTTTACATGTGTATTTCTTTTCTTATAGAGCTTGAGGATCCTCTCAAGTAGCCCAAGATATTTCACCAAATTTACCAGATCTAATTTAAAAGACATTCCAGGAGTACTTCAGCAACGCTTCAAACCTAAGACCTCACGTTTTAAAAGTTACACGGTTTTAGAAACTGAAAATTAAGCGACTCCTTACTAACACTATCACAGGTTTAAATGGTATCTTTAACTCCTAATCTATCAAAATAACGAGGGCTTTTGAGGCATCTTCCATTTTATTGAGCATCCGATGGAAGCAATTTGATCTCTCGGGCCCTGCCCAGTTTCGACAATTTGCTTCATGGCTTCATAAAGATCACGACGAAG
Source organism: Paracoccaceae bacterium (assembly GCA_902633655.1). Lineage (GTDB taxonomy): Bacteria > Pseudomonadota > Alphaproteobacteria > Rhodobacterales > Rhodobacteraceae > LFER01. The sequence continues at coordinate 15,516 of CACPHA010000020.1, read as the reverse complement.
GTCAATAGGGCCTGCATTACGTCCTGACGCGTCAAGACGACCTCTGTACTGAAGTTCTTCACAACCATTAAAACCATAAAAATCCGGCGTGCATACTGCATTGTAGTCACGTGCGGTTTTCTGAGTTTCGTCGTAAAGGTACGGAAATGGAAAATCTTGGTCTTTTGCCAATTTTTTCATGTTCTCAAAGCTATCTTGAGGGTAAGTTTTAACATCGTTGGCGCTAACTGCAGCGACACCAATTCCCAATTCCTGTAGATCACGCGCATCACGGACAACTCTATCCAAAACCGACTGAACATACGGGCAGTGATTACAAATAAACATAATTAGTGTACCATTTGCACCGCTGATATCCTTTAAAGCGTAGAATTTTCCGTCAGTAGCGGGTAGCGAAAAACCTGGAGCCTTCCAGCCAAAATCACAAACTGGTGGTATAGAAGCCATCTTTACCCTCCTGTAGCTTCTCTAATAGCCCGAATATTTTCTCCGTAAACTGACGGATTTTCAACAGATCCACCATCAAATACAGCTGACCCTACGACTAACACATCTGCACCAGCCTTCTTCACCAAAGGTGCAGTGTCTACCGTTATACCGCCATCAATTTCGATGTGAATAGGGCGATCGCCAATCATACTCGATAATTTTTTAACTTTTTCAATTTGGGAATAGATAAATTTTTGACCTCCGAAGCCTGGATTTACCGTCATAATACAGATCAGGTCGACCACATCAAGCAGGTGCTCCACTGCTCCCGCCGGGGTCCCAGGATTTAACGCAATCCCTGCCTTACATCCAGCTTCTCGGATCACTTGTATTGTTCGATGAGCATGGGGGCCTGCCTCTATGTGTGCCGTAATAATATCTGCACCAGCATTTGCATAGGCTTTAATATAAGGATCAACAGGTGTAATCATCAAATGCACATCCATTACTGTTTTGATATGCTTCCGGATTGCAGAACACAGTGTTGGTCCAAAAGTAAGATTTGGCACAAAATGTCCATCCATCACATCTACATGAACCCAGTCGCATCCCTGAGACTCAATAGCCTCTATCTCTTGACCGAAATTTGAAAAATCAGCTGATAGGATAGAGGGGGCGATTTTTACGGTGGGATCAAAAATCATTATACTTCTCAATGTGGTTAAAATACTAAAAATAGCTCTAAAGAGAGAGGATAGCAGGCGCAACCATTGTTACAATGGATCAAATATGCCTGCTCTGTATAACTAATCGTTCGATCATGGGTGTAAATATCAATTGCATTGCTAGGTCTAATTTGCCACCCGGAATTACAATAGAATTTGCACGGCTCATCCAACTGCCATCGATCATATTCGTTAGATAGGAGAAATCAATGCCCCGCGGGTCTTTAAATCGGATAACAACAAGGCTTTCGTCCGGCGTTGGAATCCACCGGGCAACAAGAGGGTTCGATGTATCAACGACTGGAACACGTTGGAAATTAATATTAGTTTCAGCAAACTGAGGGATAATGCAGTGTACATAGGCGTGCATACGGCGCAAAATGACATCTGTTACGGCCTCAGTAGAATACCCACGGCTTGCCTTGTCTCTGTGGATCTTTTGTATCCACTCCAGATTTATCACCGGAACAATTCCAATCTTTAGGTCGGCATGCCGTGCAATGTTGACTGTTTTATTTACAACGGCACCATGCAAGCCTTCGTAAAACAAAAGGTCTGTATTAGGTTCAAAGTCGCGCCAAGTAGTAAAGTGCCCAGGATCAACCCCATATCTTTCCGCTTCTGAAGCATCATGAACGTACTCGCGCGTTTGGCCAATTCCTGATTTTCCATAAGTTTTGAACAACTGCTCCAAACGTGGCAGATTATTCGCATCGAAGGAAAAATGCGAAAAAGTATCGTCTCCTGCCTTAGCTCTTTTTTTCAGCTCAGATTGCATTTGCTGCCGGTTGTAGCGATGAAAGGCATCGCCCTGTATTGTCGCAGGGATAACTTTTTCTCGACGGAAAATTTGTTCAAAGGTATGACGAATCGTTGAGGTGCCAGCCCCAGAAGAACCAGTTACTGAGATGATAGGGTGCTTTTTGCTCATTCTTTTCAGACTCTCCTGAATAGCCCCCGTTCAACAAATAGTGCGGACATTTCGTGATCTGGGAGATCATGATACGCCACAACTTGTTCTACATTTTTGCGACTGCCAAACATAAACGGTGTTCTAGCATGCAAATGCAAGGCAGTTTTCTCCATAATTGGCTTAGTTCCATCAGTTGCCTGACCTCCGGCTTGCTCAATTAGAAATGCGATTGCACCAACTTCATATACCATTCTCAGACGGCCGTTTTCATAACCTACACGACCATCAGAAGGATATAGAAAAATTCCCCCTCGGGTTAAAATACGTTCAGCTTCTGCAACAAGAGAAGCTATCCAACGCATGTTATGTTGAGCACCAAACATAGCACCTTTTGGCATAATACAATCGTCAATAAAGGTCCTTATTGGTTTATTCCAATTATGGTAATTTGACATATTGATTGCGAACTCTTTTGCCATTTCCGGAATTGAAATTGCTTTCTTGTCTATGATAAATCTGTTAGAATTAAGATCGAAATAATAAGATTGCACGCCCGAACCTGTTGTCAACATCAACCGCGTTTGAGGGCCGTAGATAAAATATCCAGATGACACTTGCTCCTTAGGCGGTCGAAGAAAGCTGGCATCTGGATCATTTTTAGCCCAGTAAATGGAAAAAATTGATCCAACTGACATATTAATATCGATATTTGAAGAACCGTCTAAGGGATCAATTGCGACAGCATACTTACCGCTTTTGTTTACCCGTTTGGCGTCCTCTCGTTCTTCTGAGGCATACCAAGCAACATCCTGTGTTTGTACCGCTTCATAAAAAAGTTGATCGGCGATAACGTCCAACGCTACCTGTTTATCACCATCACTATTTTGATCAATAACCAGATTACTGATATCAACCGTAGCTCTATCCATAAGTATAATACGGAGCTCGCTTGCCGCTTTGGCCAGTGCGTCCAATAGGGGATATAGTTGCATGGGTATCGCGTCAGTTGGAAGATATAGTTCACCAGCACGCGTAGTTGCACTGAAGGGTATTTTTTTCTTGGTCATAGGGCCCTTTTATCAAGCATCGCCTAACAGCAATATTCTATTTTTTTTCATTTCTAACATTTATTTTTGTTTAAATATTTCTAATGTGTTTTTATCGGTGTTGATTGTTTTAGCACCAATTGGATCGGCTGACGAGCCATGTTGCAAGCAAGCAGAAGATTTGTAAATCTAGGCAAGTGAGATTTAGCATTGAGCACATAACGCTTTTAAAGTAAATTAAAATTGAGTTAATAAGTTTTGGGAAATTTAAATGCAGCGCCTGAATGGTCTTACATTTCGCCAATTGTGGGCCCTTCAAGCAGTCTCAGAAACTGGATCGATTACACAAGCTGCAGAGTTCCTTCACCTAACGCCGCCAGCTGTACATACACAACTCAAAACACTCGAAGAAAACATGAGCTGCCCAATGTTTTATCGAAACGGAACCGGCGGGTTTGAATTAACGGCTGAAGGTAAAGTTTTGCTGCAAGCTCAAATCCAATCTCATCAAGCCCTATGGTCGGCTATGAGAGAGATTGAAGCCCTTCGGAAAGGGCTCGCCGGATCTGTAACCCTCGGCGTGGTGAGTACGGGGAAATACTTTGCTCCATCCCTGGTTGCCGATATCAAACAACGCCATCCCGAAATCGATATACATTTAAATATTGGAAACCGAGACCAGACAATTTCGAACCTCCGTAATAATGCTCTTGATCTTGTTATTATGGGTAGGCCAGCCAACCAAACGCCAACCAGTGAAATCGTGCTCGGAGACCATCCACACATTATAATTCTACCGCCATCCCACAGTTTAGCAAACCGTGAATATGTATCAGCCGATGAAATTTTGTCTTATCAATTTATAACAAGAGAAATGGGTTCTGGAACCCGAATTCTCGCAACCCGGTACCTCGAGCAAATAGCACCAGGATCATCCTATCAGACAATGGAAGTCGATTCCAATGAAACCATCAAACAAGCAGTAATCGCCGGGCTGGGAATTGCCTTAATTTCCGCACACACCGTAACGGAAGAGTTGAAAACTAGGCGCTTGGCGATACTGCGCCGCCCTGATTTACCAATAATACGAAAGTGGTACCTATTAACACCAAAATATAAGGAACCCACTGGCGCTACAAAAGCAATTGTTGATTTCATCCAACAACAAAACGGATCTTATCTCCCAAAATTTCAATGCTAAAAAAACACAAGAGTGAATTTGATTAAATCCTGGTGTCCAAAATTAGGAGATACAAAAATTCAGATTAAAATATCTATCAATAAAAACTAAGCTGGCGCTGTCTATACCTGCGGCAACCATAGATCAGAAGATAATGGCAGAACTAACTACAAATTGCCATTTGGGCATTCACTTCTCCCGATATGGAGATTGTTGTGTAAGGTGGCGGGCCTTGGTTAAGAAGTTTTAAAATCCAGGCCAGAAAGCCAATACAATTCAACACTAAGTCAAAAAAACAATCCTTTAGTTCAACACCGGGGATGGGCAAATTTAACTTTTAATAGAGATATGCTTTAAGTGATGGAGCAGCAAGATTCATGGCCTTTAGCACTCCGATAAATCGCCGGATTTCCTCTTTATCACCACGCGATGCCAGACTAAAGCGTAATCTTTCAGCTAGTTCTTCAATCGAAAATGCCGAGATATCAAAAGCATCGGACATCCAAAAGGCAGGAACATTCTGCTCTGCAATCACATCGATGCGATTATCACCGTCATTCACGAGCTTTGCGATCACTGGCCCATGCCAATGTGTATCAACTTTTCCCGCGTGTAAAACGTAACCTTTTAAATTTACGGCATATTTTCTCAATTCGCTTTCTGCAGAATTAATCGCTAGCTCATATGCTGCAAGCGCAGATTTTGGGGACCGTGTATGTCGCCAGAAGTTATCAAACACCATCCGTTCACTTGGATTGTTATTTCTATAGAGCCAAAAATTATAAAAGGGCTTCTCATTTCCTTGGTCGATATTTTCATTGGGCGCATTTAATAGGCAATTATTTTCAGTTGCCCACGAAATGAGCTCTTCATCAAATGGATAGGCAAGAACACAGGAACCGTTTTGAGCAGCGCGAATACGCTCCGCTTGTGAACCACCTCTCTGTGAATCCAGAATTCTAGTGTCAAACTTCGAAAATCCCTGTGACTGGAGAGCAGTAAACAGGTCCTTGTCGCGATCTTCAACCTCAGAGTACATGACTTTGGCGTTCTTGATGTCAATTACCTTGATCTTTTTACCATCATGAGCCTGCTGAATGAAGAAATCCTGAATGGACTTTGGCGTTCCAGGCCGTGCCAATAGGTACAGTGCCGTGTCGCTCAGCAGATCCGTGGTGTTGAATAATTCACCTCCGAAGACTTTTGCCAGATTCATGTAATTTTGTCGGGTATGTCTGTTCAATCCTGGGAAATTTTCTTTACACCAATCTCCAAATTCATTGTCAGATGTCAATAATTGGCGTGCTTGCGTTAGCCAGTCGCCGACCTTTATTTTTTCTAAAGTGGTTTTTCGTAGAGAGCTTTGTATGTTTTTTGCGAGGCTCCTCAGTTCCCCTAAAGCATTGTCGCCTGTTAATGGATGTTCTGGGCCCACCAATCCGCTCCTCTATTTCTTCTTCCTCTTAACTTAAGCCGATCTTACGGGTTTGTTCAATAATTTTATCTATAGCTTAGATGCGGATTCCCATTGCAACAACTTTATTTTTGAACACTCCATCTTTAAACCTAATTTCTGTCGAGGGATGGGTTGATCATGAATCGAAAAATTTTAGCCAAGCGTGTGCCAGATAGCCAATATGCCAGAACTTTTGGCATCGGTAAACTTGCAGTTAGAGTTGGTACAAAAATGGCAAAGGATGCCATATTAGAATTAGCGCGTGGAAAAAGACCTGATGCCAGCTCCCTCTTTTTATCCAAAGGTAATTTTGAGGAAATAACAAGTACGTTAGCAACTATGCGAGGAGCCATAATGAAATTAGGGCAAATCGCGTCAATGGAAGGTGGCGACTTACTTCCATCTGATCTTTCCCATGTTCTATCGCGTTTGAGGGCGCAGGGACATGCAATGCCGCCGCAGCAATTAAGACGCATCTTAAACCAAAACTGGGGCGACGGATGGTTAAATGAATTTCGCCAGTTTGACGTTCGACCGTTTGCAGCCGCGTCCATCGGCCAAGTCCACAAAGCGGTCAGTAAAGAAGGGCAAAAACTTGCAATCAAAGTACAGTTTCCGAACATTAAAGAATCGATACACAGTGATTTACGCAATCTTAAGATAATTGCGAAAAGTAGTGGTCTCCTACCAGGGGCATTAGATATTGACCATTATCTGGAAATTTGTAAGGCTCAACTCCTGTTGGAAACAGACTATGTTCGTGAAGCAGATTTTCTGCACAGATTTCACGCGCTAGCATCTTCGACAAATGGCATTCAAACGCCCGTTTGCTTTGCAAAATTTTCGACAAATTCGATCCTTGCGATGTCATTAGAAGAAGGTGTTGACCTCGATTGCCTGGATCAGTTTTCCAAAGTTGATAAGGACAGAATCGCTCTATTGATGGTCGATTGGGCTATTCGCGAAGTCTTTGAGTTTAAGCTTGTCCAAACAGATCCCAACTTTGCAAATTATCGGTATGATGTGAAATCTGCCAATATCAAGCTCCTAGATTTTGGGGCGTGTATAGAACCATCGCCAAATGTTATTCGCATCTATAGTGAACTCGCGGCAAGCTTTTTAGCTAATGATAAAGCGTCCCTAATAGAGACATTGGCTAAGTATGATCTCATGCCTACAGAAATGCCCATCACAGCTCATAACCTTGTAGAGAAAGTATTGAATATCGCGCTGAAAGAATTTCACGCATCCGATACTTTCTCCTTTTCGGACAGTAAGGTGTTCGATTACATAAATGCCAAAAATGTTGGAGAAATGTCAACAATCGTACCAACGGATCTCATCCCAGCTGATCTGCTTTTTATGCAACGCAAGTTCCTTGGGCTTATGTTTTTATTACGCCGGTTAGGAGCCTCAATTCCTTTGAAATCTATGCTTCGAAAACAGATCAATTAAATTAGCCTTAAGCCACGGTTTTACAGTAAATGATCCAACTTCATCCTATTTCTTGCGAAGCGATGCGGATTTTAACTTCAAGACAAAGCTTGAAAGGAACAACATAAATTTTGCGAGGCGCATCCAGTTAAGTTTTGTAATTGTCTATTTCCAAGATTCTAGGCACAGGCATAATACAGAATGGTTGTAATAAATTTGGTTACGCTGACTTCTACGATAGGACACTTAGAGCTTTTCTGCCTTTCAGCTAAAAAAAATTACTGTAATGCGAAAGCGAACTTTTCACTCCTAAAAGAAAAGCCACTGTAAACTAAATGGTGGCGGCCGGAGCTTTCCACCGACTTTTCTGGATAATGCTCTCAAGTTCAGGGCGACGTTAGTTGAGTTGTAAAGGCCAAATTTATTAGCTCTAGTTCTTTCCGACCATCAGTATCATAGGCCTTGACTGTTGCTTTAAATTTTAGAGAACCCATTAACAAAGGTTGGAACTTATCAAGATAACCATTTCAGTTTTTTAACAAACGAGGGCCCATATCTTTAAAAAAACGTAGTAAAGGAGAATCAACTACTTTTTCTTCGTTTCTAAGCCTGCTAGTCTTTCGATGTCGCTAAAACGATAAGCTTCTCTGCTATATTTCGAAGGCGTTGGACCACTTTTTTGCGATGAACATCGCTTCCTTCCTTTTCTTCTTCCTGAAAGGCGTTCTGCATAGAATTCACGATAAAGCCCACGATCAATTTAATAATGGCAAATGTTTACCTTTAAATGAATTTTGTTCGCCGAAATGATACTTCACAAGCCCCAAGCCAACCTCAAATTAAGGAATGAACTTACTATTAGCCGTACAAACGAGAGTTTTTCTGACAGAATTTAAAACAATATTCTGATTTTATCACCTATTACTGTTAACGCCATCGTGGTAATCTCACGTTCATTGAAATTATTAGGGACTTAGCCAACACAACAACCCTCAGCTATTATCACAAATGCCAGATTAAAGCCTATTTCCATGCCTTTTTATTAAAGATAGCGGTAAATCAGTTAGGAAACGCGGGAAGTTTTCTCTGCCAGCCCAGATTGATGTTGTCTGCTTTCAAGCTCTTTGAGTACATCGACCAGATGGACATCCTGAGATTTCAGCATAACAAAAAGGTGAAACAATACGTCTGCTGCTTCCTTAATTAAAGCACCTTTATCCTCTCGTATGGCTTCGATAATCGCTTCAATCGCCTCTTCACCAAACTTTTCCGCGCATTTTTGCGGACCGCGAGATATTAGTTTTGCTGTCCAACTTTTTCCAATTGAAGCCTGGGATTGTTCCTCCACAATTTCAAACAATTCTTCAAGTTTCACAAAATTGCCCTCACAGGAATTCCAGCGGCATCCATATGCGCCTTTGCTTCAGCGATTGTAAATTCACCGAAATGAAAAATTGAGGCGGCTAATACAGCAGAGGCGCCACCTTTAGTCACTCCATCCACAAGATGATCAAGCCTCCCGGCTCCACCTGAGGCAATAACAGGAATATCAACGGCGTTTGAGATGGCCCGAGTAAGCGGCAAATTAAAACCTGTTTTTGTTCCATCTCGATCCATTGACGTTAGTAGTATTTCCCCTGCGCCTTTTTTAGCAATCATTGTTGCAAATTGAACTGCATCGATACCGGTTGGTTTGCGGCCACCATGAGTGAAAATCTCCCATTTACCTTTACTTACGGTTTTTGCATCAATAGCGCAGACGATGCATTGACTGCCGTATTTATTTGCCGCTTCGCATATGACATTCGGATTTTTAACGGCCGCTGAGTTGAAACTTACCTTGTCTGCTCCCGCCAAAAGCAGTGCCCGCACATCATTAACTGCCTTTACGCCTCCCCCCACTGTTAGAGGAATGAAACACTGCTCCGCTGTACGACGCACGATATCGAACGTTGTACCCCTATTTTCGTAAGTAGCATTTACATCAAGAAAGCAAATTTCATCAGCGCCAGCCTTATCATAGGCACTGGCTGCTTGAACTGGATCTCCTGCATCGCGCAGAGATAAAAATTTAACACCTTTCACAACACGCCCATTTGCAACATCTAGACAGGCTATAACGCGAGTTTTAAGCATTTAAAATTCCAATCGCTTGCCTAAGATTAATCGTACCCTCGTAAAGCGCACGACCTGAAACTACCCCATTCAAAGGTGCTCCACAGTTCTTTAACTCGACTAAATCCTGAACTTTCGAGACTCCGCCTGAGGCAATCACGGGGATAGACACTGCGTGTGCTAAATCGGCTGTAGCAGCTACATTTGGCCCCTCCATCGCGCCATCGCGATTTATATCAGTATAAATTATTGCGGCCACACCAGCATCCTCAAAAGATTTCGCAAGTTCTATTACCTCAAAGTTACTATCTTCAGCCCAGCCTTTTGTAGCAACAAAGCCATTTCTAGCGTCAATTCCCACTGCCACTTTCCCAGGGAATTCTTTTGCGGCCTCTCTAACGAGGTTTGGGTTTTCAACTGCAACAGTACCTAAAATTACTCGAGACAAGCCAATCCCCAACCAACGTTCTACAGTAGCCATAGTACGGATACCACCACCTAACTGCACTGGTATCTCAATATGCATCGCAATTTCTTCTACCACGCCAACATTAACAGGCTCGCCGATGAAGGCCCCATTCAGATCTACAAGGTGAAGCCACTCACATCCCGCATCAACAAATTCCATCGCTTGTTCAATCGGCTCTATATTGAAAACAGTTGAACTCTCCATATTACCCCGGAGAAGCCTTACTGCTTGTCCATCTTTGAGGTCAATGGCCGGATAAAGGATCATGACTGACCTTTCAAAAAAGTTACATCGAGCGTGTGCCATGCGATTAAAAAAATTGCAACGCAGCAAGAGATCACACTTGCCAAATCGAACAAATAAAAGTCATGATACCGGAAAAAGGGAGAATGTTGATGAAAAAGTTAGCTTTATTAATTTTTGGACTAATATTTTCAACAATAACTGCATTTGCAGACCCTATTCATGGAATCTGGCAGACGATCCCTGATGACAACGGTCACTACGGCCACATCGAGGTTAAAAATTGCGATGGAACTATTTGCGGTTTCCTTAGAAGGTCGTTTGATGCAGACGGCGCAGAATATGAGTCGGAAAATAAAAACAAGGCAGTAATATGGAATATGGTCAATAACGGCGAGGGAAAATACGGTGGAGGCAAAATCTGGGCTCCCGATCGTGACAAAACGTATTCTTCTAAATTAGAGCTTAGCGGAGATAAGCTTAAAGTATCTGGATGTGTACTATTTATTTGTCGTGATGGAGGTACATGGACTAAAGTCAGATAAGGCTCTAAGTTTCATCCCACCTAATGTGTTCGAGAACAACCTGTCGATAGACATAAGCTTGGTTGCCCGATTTATGTTATTTAAAAAAAATTTCGCAAGCGCCTGATTGATGCTGTTCGACCGTCAATACTAAAAAGTCCTTAGGCTAGACTAAGGAACCCATTTTAGAAAGTTGGAAATTAATTTTAGCCCAACCGGTCCGCTTTTTTCAGGGTGGAATTGCGTTCCAACCATTGTGTCGCGTGCGACCACTGCAGTAACTCTACCCCCATACTCAACATGCGCTAAAATCTCTCTCTCGTCTTGAAGACGCATATGAAATGAATGGACAAAGTAAGTATGGTCGCCAGTTGAAATTCCCGAAAGAACCGGATGATCCCTATTTAGAACAAGATCGTTCCAGCCCATATGCGGTATTTTAAAACCCTCATGATCTGTAACAATGCGACAAACCTGACCATCTATCCATCCAAGTCCTGTTGTCAGCTCATGTTCACAACCTTCTTTTGCCATCAACTGCATCCCCACACAAATGCCAAGAAATGGTCGCGCTTTGACCTCAACTAGCTCTTTCAATGCTTCGTAAACAGCCGAATCCATTAGTGCTTTCCGACAGGCAGGAAAGGCTCCGTCTCCGGGCAACACTACCCGATCAGCTTTAATAACAACAGCTGGATCATTAGTAACCACCACTTCTCCCGCATTATTTTCTGCGGCCACGCGTTCAAATGCTTTAGACGCAGAATGGAGATTACCGCTTCCATAGTCGATAATGGCAGTCAGCATTAAGACTAAAGTGCTCCTTTGGTCGATGGTACAGAGCCTAGCGCTCGTGGATCAGGCTCAATTGCCATTCGAAGAGCTCGTGCGACTGATTTAAATGTAGCCTCTGCTATATGATGGCTATTGAGACCACTTAGTTGGTCTATATGTAATGTAATGCCAGCATTATTGCTTAAAGCCTGAAAAAACTCTCGAACTAATTCTGTATCAAAAGTGCCAATTTTTTGCTGTGGAAAATTCAGATTGCAAATCAAAAGAGGGCGCGAAGACAAGTCAAGCGCAGTGCGCACTAAAGCATCGTCCATCGCCAAATGGCTGTGCCCATAGCGGACAATTCCATTTTTGTCTCCAAGAGACGTTGAGATCGCTTGACCCAGCACAATCCCACAATCTTCAACAGTATGATGATCATCAATATGGGTGTCGCCCTTGGCACGCAATGTGATATCGATCATCGAGTGACGAGACAGTTGATCAAGCATGTGATCAAAAAACCGAACCCCCGTTTCAATCGCATATTTACCGGACCCATCAAGGTTTAAATTAACCGAGATATTCGTTTCGTTAGTTTTTCTCGTGATGCTGGACTTTCGCATAGGTAAATCGCCTTACAATTTTGCAAACTGTATAGTCATGCTTATTGCGAAGGCCAAGCCCAATCCTTGCAAAACCCTTGGTCGCTGTGCTTAAACAAACTTATATTTTATTAGAGGCTATCATGAGTTCTTGTATTTTCATTCAAATCCGCTGCAAACCTGGGAGCACATATAATGTTGCCAATGAAATCGTCTTAAGAGAGCTGCATTCCGAGCTTTATTCGACCAGCGGAGACTACGACTTAATGCTAAAATTATATGTAAACACTGACGAAGACATTGGAAAGTATATAAACGACAAGCTACTTGATATCGATGGCATTGAAAGATCGCTCACAACGCTGACATTTAAAGCTTTTTGACTTCAAAATTTTTATGTACTCTGCAGAGATTATAAAATTCTAATGATAGTTTACTATACAAGCGGCGTACCAGCTAAAAACTGTCGCACAGCGGCACTGCTGTCATTTGAAAAAAATTTTGTTTTGTTCTGCTGTTCAATTATTTCTCCTTTGTGCATTAAAATAATTTCCTCTCCAAGACGCTTGGCCTGAGCAGCGTCGTGTGTCACCATAATAATTTTTACACCCGCATGGATGGCATTCTCTACTAAAGCTTCAACTTTGACTGTAGCGCTTGGGTCGAGATGCGCACAAGGCTCATCAAGAAAAAGAATCTTTGGTTCAAGTGCAAGCGCACGTACTAACGACAACCTCTGTTGCTCACCTCCGGACAATCGCCTTGCTGGGCTTCCCTCGAGATGTCCTAACTCAGCTCGCTCCATCCAAATTTTAGCACAACGCACAGCTTGCACTTTTGAAATGCCGCGCGCTTGCATAGCGAAAGTCACATTCGCAAGAGCACTACGGCGCAATAAAACCGGTCGTTGAAAAACCATCGCCTGTGAATAATTACTCCGATAAACCTCCGGAAATTCAATGGAACCCCGATCTGGCTTGGATAACCCATGCAAAAGCCGCAAAAACAAACTCTTTCCCGCACCGTTTGAACCCAAGATTATGGTAGGATTGATAGCATCAAGGATTATATTACTTATTGACAAGGCAACCGTAGATGCAAAAGAAAGGCGCAAATCTTTAATTTCTATTCCAATTTTAGACATGCATATCCTCGCGGCGCTGGAATCCAATTGTAGCAACAGCCGCATTAACTATAATAGCAAGAATGACCAAAATTACTCCTAGTGCTAGTGCGAGAGCCAAGTTACCTTTGGAAGTTTCTAGCGCAATAGATGTGGTCATCACTCGTGTATAATGATTTATGTTGCCCCCTACGATCATCACTGCTCCAACTTCAGCTATAGCACGGCCAAAACCAGCAAGAAGTGCAGTTAATAATGCAAATCTCGCCTCCCATAAAAGTGCGCCCAAAATCTGGTGACCTTTCAGTCCGAAAGACGCAAACTGATCACGGTACTCTTCGTTTAACGCCTCGATAATTCCTCGGCTCAGTGCAATGATAATCGGAGTGATCAGAATTGATTGCGCGATTATCATTGCTAGTGGCGTATATAAAAGACCAAGAACGCCGAGGGGGCCAGATTTTGAAAGTAACAGATAAACACAAAGACCAACTACAACGGGTGGTAGCCCCATAAGTGCATTGAAAATAACAATCAGAATTTGCCGGCCCGAGAAGCGGCCGATAGCTAAGGCTGCACCAATGGGGATACCGAAAAGGGCGGCCGAAATCACAGCACTTAAGGAGACCCTCAAAGACAACAATACGATGAACCATAGCTCAGAATCACCGCGGATAATTAGCGAAAGTGCTGAAATTAAAGCCTCTGAAAAACTTTCCATGCCATCATCATTTAACCATTCACTGAAAAGAGTCCATTTATCGCGAACGAATTAAGATTTTAGTTGAACTTTTGAAATAATGAAATGCCATAATCTGTGATGAGTTAATAATTCTTAAGGCGCTTGTAGCATTTGCCATACTCGCAACGGTGTGAATGGCATATCGGCCTGACGTACACCACTATCCCAAAGCGCGTCTTGTACGGCGTTGGCGACCGCTGCGAGTGCTCCGACCGTCCCAGCTTCACCACAACCTTTAACACCCATGGCATTAGCGGTAGAAGGGACAGGCTCCGTTTCAAAGGAAATAAAAGGTACATCTTTGGCCCTAGGCATGCCGTAATCCATGAAGCTCGCTGTAATAAGCTGACCATTTTCATCATAAACGACATACTCAGTAATTGCCTGGCCAATACCCTGCACAACGCCACCATGAACCTGACCCTCAACTAGTCTCGGATTAAATAGATTACCAAAATCATCAACCACAGTATAACGGTCTAAAATCACCACTCCGGTGGCCGGATCAATCTCAACCTCAGCTACATGAGCCCCATTTGGAAAGGAACGAGCTTCAAGAGTAGCTGTAGATTGATACGCCAATAGATCAGATCGACCATCCGTGCGGGCCATATTAGCACAATCTAGTAGACTAGGAGACAAGTTTGATCCAATTATATGAAAGGTTTCATAATCAAAGCTAATGTTTTGGAAAGGAACTCTGAACTTTTCTGCTAAAAAAGACGAGAAGCCTTTAATCATTGCATCAACAGTTACCAATGTTGCATTGTTTTGTACTGTTGAAGAGCGCGATCCCCCGGTTCCACCACCTTTTAAAATTAAATCACTGTCTCCCTGTATCACGTTAATCTTTTCGTAGGGGATACCCGTTTGGTCTGATAAAAATTTAGCATAAGTTGTTTCATGCCCTTGCCCATTTGACTGCGTCCCAACGAGAATATCAACACTATCATCTTCATTGAAAACTACTTTTGAAGTTTCACTGGGATTACCCAGGATGCTTTCAATGTAATAGCAAAGCCCTTGACCACGTAGTTTACCTACGCTTACGCTTTCGGCCTTCCTTTCAGGATAACCGGTAAGGTCTGCTGATCGTGCTGCGTGGTCAAGTACCTTTGCAAAATTTCCAACATCATAAACTTCACCTGTTGTATTCTTGTAGGGAAAAGAATCAGGACTGATGAAATTCCTATGGCGGAGCTCCCAGGGATCAATCCCAAGTTCTCGCGCCGCACGATCCATAACCCGCTCCAAGACATAGATCGCCTCTGGTCGTCCGGCTCCGCGATACGCGTCCACTTGAGTAGTGTTAGTGTAAATACCCTTAACATTTAGCCAACTGGTTTGCACATCGTAAGTACCCATCAAGACTTTGGAGAAAAGTACCGTTTGAATATTTTGGGCAAGTTGAGAATTATAGGCGCCCAGATTACATAAACTATTAACCCGGTAGGCAGTAATTTTGTAGTTTTGGTCAAAAGCAAGCTCTGCAACCGAAACGAGGTCTCGACCAGAGTTATCGCTTAGCATTGCTTCGGTTCGATCAGAAAACCATTTTACAGGTTCCGAAAGAACCATCGCGGCGTGCGCGCAAAGAACGGTTTCCGGGTACACCATCGCCTTCATGCCGAAACCACCACCAACATCAGGATTTGTGATACGAACTTTTTCTTCCGTAAGATTTAACACTTTCGCGAGACATGCCTTAGTTCCCCAAACACCTTGACCGCTTACACAG
>CACPHA010000019.1 GCA_902633655.1 Paracoccaceae bacterium | reverse complement strand
TCTTACAAAAGGGACTTTTTCAGGTACTATAGAGATTGGTTGAAAAATGCGCAGAAGAAAAACTATAGTAGACGTAGCAAAAGAATGTGGACTGTCGCAAGCAACTGTTGCAAGAGTATTGAATGGTCAAAAAAATATCCAAG
The DNA here is from genome assembly GCA_902633655.1 of Paracoccaceae bacterium. GTDB lineage: Bacteria > Pseudomonadota > Alphaproteobacteria > Rhodobacterales > Rhodobacteraceae > LFER01. The sequence goes on along the minus strand of CACPHA010000019.1, from coordinate 32,771 downwards.
TAAAGGGAAACACGCGCGAGCGCGTTTTGAGCGCAGCACAAAAAATTGGCTATAGTAGAAATGCTCTTGCTGCTAGTTTGCGTAGGCAAAAAACCAATACAATTGCAATATCAATTGCAGACATTACCAACCCATTTTTTCCAGAATTAATTAAAGCTATACAGGATACAATGAGGCAATATGGGTATAGCGTTATTCAACTAAATAATGAATGGAATCCCGATATTGAACAGGAGCATTTTCAATATATGATTCAAACTTGTGTTGATGGTGCGATTATCTCGCCGTCGCATCCAACAACTAATTTGGACCCATTAGGAATAATTCCATTTGTTCTGCTAACGAATTCTGAAGATTTTCCGGCGTATGATACGGTTGGTAATGATAGTAAAGAAGGAATGAATTTAGCTCTTGAAAGATTATATGAACTTGGTCATCGCGAAATTGCTTTATTTGTCGGTGGTTCCATGAGTTCTGGCTCCTCTTGGAGATTGGAGGTTTTCCATAATTTTTATGAAAGGAAAGGACTGGAGGCACCAACAAACATGCACGTTGATTGTGAATTCAGCATTAATTCCTTGATATCATTTGAGAAAGCTAGAAATTCGATGGAAAAATTTTTAGCCGGAAGTAATTTACCAACCGCCGTTTTTGCATCTAATGACATTTTGGGTCTGGCGACACTTCAAGTGGCAAATGATAAAGGTATCAATGTACCCGACCAGCTTTCAGTAGTGGGCATGGATGGAATTTTTTCGGGAGAAGTGAGCTATCCACCATTAACTACAGTCAATAAAAACCGAGCAGAAATTGGAAGAATGGCAGCGTTAACGCTTATTGAGAAAATTAAACAGCCGATTGGTTGGGAGACTAAAAAGTTAACGCTTCCATGTAATTTGATTGAACGGGGCTCAACAGGTCGAGCTTAATTAATGATGCGCAGGTATAGACAGCTCCAGCATAAATTGATAACGTTATCATTCAGAAGATTTTTCAAATCGATTGTTATGCATTTTGAGTGAGTTAGGCGCAGACCTCCATTCTTTGAGGAGAAAAGAACGAAATAGAGTCTATTACGTTTCAATTAGATCACTGTAGTAAAGGGTTGAATAATATGACCAAAAATCCGACAGCATCCGTTTCTGAGGTATTTAATGTCGAGGGTCCAGCACTGAAGCCAAGAAAAAATAATCAACTATGGGCAAAAGATGTGGGCTTCGATGAAGCGCCTTGGTATTATGAACGCATGGGCCTGCGAGAACTTGCGGATTTTCTTGAAGTCGCTGGAGATCGAATTGATTATGTAAAGATAGCAACAACTCAAGTGCTTGGGCACCCAGAGGATTGGTTGAAGCGGAAAATCGTCCTCTACAAACAATATGCTATCCAACCTTATTTAGATCATGGTTATTTTATGCGCGCTTACAGAAAAGGCGTTGTGGATGAGGCAATTGAAGCAGGGGCTGCACTAGGCTTCTCGGTGATGGAATTCATGAATACCTTTGGGGACGTTCCAGAAAATCAACTAAAATCATGGCGGCAAAGAGCAATTGATTGCGGGATGAAGATTATATATGAACATCATCCTGAGCGAGGATGGAGGAAAGTATCTAAAGATAGGCCAGCTAGCGCACAAGAAATTATCCGCGGAGCGGAGCCATTTCTTGAACATGGTGCTTTCACAGTTTTGATAGATCACGAAGAAATTGAAATTCAAAAAGAAGCGGAAACCGACGTATTCGGTGATGTTATACAAGCTCTCGGGAAAGATCGCGTAGCATTTGAGGTGACCTCGACTAAAGAAGCTCCAATGACATGGTACTCCAACTTAATGGAATATTTTTCAAAGTATGGAACAGACTGTAATGTTACAAATATAATGCCGAGCCAGGTTATGTATGTTGATCCCCTACGATGTGGAGAGCGGCCTGCAAGCCTCTTTTTTGACCGCCATCCCGAGCTTCGGACCATTCGGAATCTATAGGCATAATCTTAAAGTACTTATCAGCACTATCTAACCCTGACATTGAATTTCTCAAAGTTACTATGAAAGAGGCTGCCATTTAATTGTAGGTAACTACTTATCAGGTGTAAGGGACGAAGGAGTTCTCTTCGAAGATATAAATAGCTGGAGACAGCTAGACACCTGAAATAAATTTAAGAAAAAAGGAACTCAAAAAGTCATCAAAGGGCACTCAAATCAGTTCCAGTGAATTAAAATAAACTCATAAAAACAATGCAAGACGATTTACGTTTGTTCCGGCCGTGGGTACCAAGTTATTGTTTGAAGTCCCTTTAAAGCCAGGGAAATAGGGCCTATACCCCCCAAAAAGGAACTCACCGAGGGTCGAAAAGGAACTCACGGTGGTCATTTTTGGGTGGGTAGATAAATTAACTGACAGATGGCTTTCAATCAGCCCGCTGATTTTGTAGAAAGTAATAAACTGCATCTGCTTTCGAGAGAAGCTTAAGCGATATAGACAAATTTTGAGTTGCGCGAGTGTGAAGTCTACGAGCGTTATATCTTGCAGTCCTATGACAACTTGATCTGAGCTATCTGCAAAGGCGCATTGTCTGATGCATTGAGATTTGCTTCTAAAGCCTACTGATTTGGATTTATTATTTGCAATTGGGAGTTATACAATTACTGATAAAGTTAGTAGGGAGAAATGCCGGATTATTGCCATTACTGGGAGTGCTTATAAATTGACGCCGGAAGTTGGGAATATTAAAGACTGGGTTCGTATACTAGCACAATACCGCAAGCCTAACCACCTGCGGAGCTGCACAGAACTTTCGCTTACCATCGGCCCATTTATTCTGATTTGGGCTATCGCATGGTGGTCACTTTCTACTAGTTATTGGCTCTCATTTGCTATCTCGCTCTGTAATGGGGCTTTCCTTTTCCGTTTGTTTGTCATTCAACATGATTGTGGCCATGGGGCGTTTTTTAAAAACCGCAATGCGAACGCATGGCTTGGGCGCATTATCGGGGTGGTTACGTTGACTCCTTTTGATGTTTGGAGGCACTTACATTCAATTCATCACAGTACTTCTGGGAATCTGGAGCGACGCGGTTTTGGCGACATTGATACTTTGACTGTAGCTGAGTATAGGGCCCTGTCAAAGTACAATCGCCTAATATATCGGTTGTACCGCCACCCAATCGTACTGTTCGGTATTGGGCCAGCCTATCAGTTCCTGCTTAAACACCGTTTACCCATCGGCATGATGAAAAATTTCAAATTCTGGTTGAGTGCTATGGGTACCAACGCGGCAACATTAATCGGTTTGGCGGTTATCGTGCATTTTGGTGGTATAATGCCAGTCCTGCTGGTCTTCCTACCCTCCACGTTACTGGCCGCTACTGCTGGGGTGTGGATGTTCTATGTTCAACATCAATTTGAAAACACTTATTGGGAGGCTGGTAAGGATTGGCACCTGCTCCACGCTGCCCTTCATGGAAGTTCACACTACGTGATGCCTAAGGTGTTACGGTGGTTCTCTGGAAATCTTGGCATCCACCATGTGCACCACCTCTATAGCTGTATTCCTTTCTATCGTTTGCCCGAAGTGCTTAGGGATCATGCCGCGCTTCGAGAAATTAATCGCTTGACGATTGGGGAAAGCTTCGCCAATGCGCGATTGCACCTTTGGGAGGAAAAGTCAAAATCACTTATTTCTTTTTCTAATGCTGAGCTTCTAAAAGACTAGTCGATAATGAAGAGCATTCCTGCAAAAGCTGAAAAGCTTTTGGAGTGGATCATATTGGAGATCCGTTAGAAATGTAGAAATAACAATGCGTGATGAGGTTATTAATTAGCAGCCGAATTTATCAACCATGGTAAGCTATGCATACGAGTGAAACGTGAATATGCTTTTTCATACCTACATTTACGGGAATACTCATCTTGTAAAGCCGTAAACGTTCACTGGTATATTCCTTTTAAGAAGTTTGATTATTCAATAGAAAGTAAACATGAACAACTGACTCATAGCTAAATTTAAAAAATCAATATACCAATCCAATTTGATCTAGAAAACATTTCACAATTTTTGGAAAAGTGATAAGATTTTCATTTATTTGTTCTCAGATTGAAGATAAACTATTCCACGTGTTGTTTTCAAAGTCATATGTTAACTCCCTTCGGGTTCGTGTTACGTTTTACTTTGTGATCACAACTCTTTCGCTAATTGCTTTAATAATTGGTTTGTTCATACAAACCCTTAATTTTATATTAAATACTGCGCTTCTAAATACTCAAACTACTGTTTTATATCTTGTTCTCATCCCAGGCATACTTCTTTTTTTTGCCGCTATTATAGATGATTTTATAGATTTAATTTTTGATGCTATGGATAATCCCCCATTTATAAAAGGACGTGCTCAATTAAATGCGCTAGTTTCTCAAAATGAAGAGATGGCATTTAAGATGATTAAGTTTTTAAATAAAATTCTGATCATCGGCTATGAAGTTTTTCCAATGCTAGGTGTAACCTTTATTTATTTCTTTTATGGAAGATTAAATCTTGAATTATTTGCTTCCGGTTACATCTTAGGAGGCTGTTTGTTTTCAGTACTCTTTGGACTGATATATACTGTTTGCCACGCTATAAATAGCCGTTCAAGCACCGCTCAGGACAAATTTTTTGATTACGAAATAGCCCTAAATAAACTAGAATCTGACCAGGGCTATGGAAGCTCATCATTTGAACTGCTCTCAGGTTACTCCTCCAAAGAATTGGATAAAAGAGTTTTGGCTGTAAAGCGACGCAAAGGTTTTCTATTTTTATTTGTAGCCTCAGTTTTCATTTCGGGAGCTGTTCTATCAACAGTATTCGAAATTTTTTCAACAATTGTTATTACGTTAATTTTTTCCATTTCACTAATTTCACTAAGATTTGCAATTAAATCTTTTTTACCAAATTTTGTTGGCATGAGTTTTACAGTGTTGGTTGTGATATTTTCTATCGTTGCCATCTCTATGAATGCTACCGCAACGGGACTTCTGACAACAGTTGATGGGACTAAGCCTCTAATTGAGTATGACAGCAGGAAGGTAAATTACAACATAAGTTCAAAATCCAGCATCTACCCTGTTTGCAAGATGAGATGGGAGAATCCTCTTTATAGAAAACCTTCGAAATACCTTACTTTAATCGATTTATTGCCCCTCTCGGAAATTATATATAACTACACGCCAAATCACTATGACGATGCAAGCGATGTAAAAAGTGCCGTTTCGCGAATTTACGAGGGTACCAATATTGGCAGTGTCTTGGTTGAGCAAATAGACCCAATGTCTCAATTTACGCGCTCAATGATTGTTTATTTTGAAGATCTGAAAATTAGAGTTATGGTCATCAGAGGTACAATCATGCCTGCTGAAATGTTGTATAATTTAGATGTTTTTTCTTTTGTTCAGGTATTGAACTTATTTGATAAGATAACACCGGTCATAGGTTTGCTTCCGCCACAAATCGTTTCAGATATTGTGGCAAGGGTAGATTTTGGTAAATTAGTGGGCATACCAGATGCTAGTGAATTCACATTTAAGAAAGCCCAAAAATACCATACGATGTCTATTGAAAATAAAGATGAGTTCATTGTATTGGGGCATTCTCTAGGTGGAACTTTGGCCGGCCCAATCGCTAGTAGTCTAGATGTATCTGGTATCGCGTTGAACCCCGCAGGCAGCAGGTCGGTATTGGGGCGTTTCAATATTGAAAACGAAGAAAAGTTATATAAATCCTTAACATCGATTAATATGGATAAGGATGTTGTTAACAAAGTAGATGCGCACCTAGGCTCAGTTAATACCTTGGCCTGTAAACTTTCGCCCGTGAAGTGTCATGACCCTAAAGCAATTTTATGTGAGGTTCACCGCATTTGTGGGGACGAAAGAAATAGAGCTATCATTACTGGGTGCACCGAAGAAAACTTTTCAAGATAATTATATGCCAAATTTATAATAGAATATTGAAGTCGGTATATTCCAATTCCGTTTACATTGATAAATGCTGAGATCCTTCGAAAGATCGATTTTCTATAGTTCAGTTTTTTATTTCTTTAATGGAATATTACCGAATAGATTGGGCTCGCGCAAAAACTTGCTGGTCCATTTAAGGTTTTAGAGAGAAGACAATTTCCCGCAATTTTAACATTACTTCACCCCTATTTGACAAGTTACCCAATTCTGACGATTTTATTGGGTTACCTATAGTAAGATTAATATCTGTGCCTAATTGCTGCACCAGATTGCCAACGTGCATGCCCTCTCGCCAGCTATCGCCAAGTTTTACAAGTAACTGAAAAAGCCATCCATGTTGCCCAGAAAAATAAACAGGTAAAATTATGGGGTTACAAAACTGTACTAATTTTGCGCAAAAAACTTTCCACTCAGCATCCTCGACTTTTCCAATGATAGTCTTTGAAGTAGCAACTTGCCCCGCAGGAAATATCATAATGCATCCGCCAGATCTAAGATGCTCTCTGGCGATTTTCATGCTTTTAACATTTTCTTTTAACGCGCTTGAGCCTTGGGAAAATTTTATAGGGATAAAGTGTTTTTGAGTTTCCGGTATTTTTTCAAAAACCGAATGTGCTAGCAGTTTTTGATCACTACGAACTAATGAAATAACATGCCCTAGCGCAAGGCCATCGGCGAAGCCAAAAGGATGATTTGCCACTACTAATAACGGACCGTTTGCAGGAATTGTCCGTATTTTTGATTCATCAAAAATCAACTTCAGATCTAATTCTTTTATAACAGTAAGCCAAAAATCATCAGACGCAGCCAACTTATGTCTGTTGTTTGCATAGAGGCGTTCAAGTCTTTGACCCCCTCTCGCTAATTCCAGCGTTCTCTTTAAGATTTGTTGCCTCCAAGAATCCGCTCTGGTTGCATAACTCGCAATAGGCCTTTTTCTCAAATCTTCATGTGTCAAACGAAATCACCTTAAGTTTTTTGTCGTGTCTAAGATATTAGATATCATACTAAATGCTGGCGCTCGCTATAAATCCTCTTGTAATTGAAACATTTTACACACGCTCAAATATCAAATACGCCATAAAAGTGTATAGACAATTAATAACTATAAAAATGAATAGAGGTTCAGTCAGTAAAGTGCGAACTAATTTAATTTCAAATAACATGTTTAATTTAAGATTTTGTCTGATGTGGTATCATATATCGGAAGGTGGGTTATGTGAACTTTCTGGCTTTTGAAAATATGATTTGAACGGCAGGTGATCGAAAACGTTTATCGAAGGGATTTGATTAGCGATTGTATTATGAAAATGAGGCAATTTCGACCAATGCAAGCCTGGGCGCATATGATGTGCTGTATGAAAGCCTAAGTTCCATGATAATAAGTTATATGTCTTGCTGACGTTGTTGTTACTTGCTTCAAGAGCATTATCCGTTGGTAGTCCAGCATGGTGGTCATACGTAACTTCGACATGCAATAGCAATATTAAAAGCATAGGTACAATAAAAACTATTAAGGTTTTGAACGGTTCTAAAAATAACAAAACCACTAAAATGCAGTTACATAAAATTAGCATTTTTATGAAGCGCTTAAGCTCTTTTGGGTGCAATCGCCCAACCCTAACAATTTCGGGATAAATCATTAATGTGGTTTTTACAGTATAGTATAATCTTGTCATAGTACTTCCATCGGTTTTTTGCCACCTAGAAGTGTCCAGCTCCTGATTCAAATAATGCTCGTGATGTCCTAAAACGTGATGTAAAAACCAACCGTGCGGACTTATCCCAGTTTGGAAGTACAAAATACATTCAATAAATGTATTAAAATTTTTGGATTTAGAGAAAGCGCAATGACAGTGATTGTGTCCGCACGCTACAAGAGACAATTGAAGCGGTATAAGCAAGACAGCTCCCACAATTGTCCAGAATAAAGGAATTAGTAGCAACGCTATCTGCATCATAAAAGTCAAAATTATTATGCCACAGGGTATGTAATCGATGTTGTACTTTACAAAACTTTTCAATCTAACGATTCCTTTGACAATTTTATCTTTTGCAAAAATGCTTTCTGAATTTCACTAAGTATGAAACGTGTTTAAACATTTTCGAGATATTTAACACAGCAATCTGCGGGCTGCATATATTTACACACGAAAAAACATTTTCAATACATACATTTCAAGGTACTTATCGGCGGACTAAAAATTCAACTACTGATTATTGCGGTACTCTTATAAAAAGGAACTGTTCAATCTCCTGATTTTTTTGTTTTAAGGAAAAAGATTATTTCTGAGACGATTAATGACTCTACATATTTCTGCACCGCGTTATTCTAAGGCAAATCGCGGGAGATAATCATGCGGATATTCGCGATTGTTTTATTGCTTGGGGATATAAATGTGATGGAGTGATGAAGCATCGGCGGCGATGACGGTTGTAGGAATAGGAGCTACCGCCTACGCTGCATACAAAAAAGAACCAGCGGCGTTATGGCTAGCGCTTGGTTATTTTTCTTTGATGGAGCTTTTACAGGCATTCGCATACTCAGTAATAGATCAATGCTCTTTACCATCTAATCAGATTATAACTTTGCTAGGTTATTTACACATCGCGTTTCAGCCGCTCTTTATCAATCTTATTTCGATGCAATTTATACCGAGTGATGTGCGTAATAAAATTCAAAGGCCAGTTTATATTGTTTGCTTTTTTTCAGCTATTATTATGCTTTTGCAGCTTTATCCATTTGAGTGGGCAGGGCAATGTAAGTTGGAGGATATTTTGTGTGTTGAGCAACTATGTTCAGTTTCTGGAGATTGGCAGATCGCATGGGATATTCCACTAAACGGCATTTTAAACTTCATAGTAGTCGATATGGTTTTCTTTTCTTGGCGTACTACCCACTTATCATTTTGCAGCATTTTTTCTACCATTGATTTATGGTTCTTACAGATTTACCGCTTATCATTTTATTGTCGGGCCGATGTTGGCTCGTCTGCTTACCAGTAACCCTAATGAAGTAGCTGCTATATGGTGCCTTTTCGCGATTGCGATTTTACTTCTTGTCACCTTAGGACCTCTTAGGAATTTACTGTATGTGAAATCTTGGTGGCTGTGGCGAATATGGAAAGAGTAAAGAATTTGGGTAATTACCCTCCCCCGTGCGGCCCATGCCCAGCACCATGTCCTTCAATCAGCCCAAGCCAATAATCTTGCGCAGTTTCCCAGACCGCTTCCTGATAGGCTTCTAAGCTCATTTCTTCTAGACAGTCTCGCAACTAGGTTTTCAAATTAACTCTAACTGATTTTCATTTTATTTAGATCATAAGAGATCAACTCATATTTTCAGTTGCACATTTAACGTTTTTTCCTTTCTATTTAAAATATAAATAATGACGATCCCGATAAGTTTCTACGCTCCAAAATCAATGAAATGATAGAAGAGATGGATCACAGCAAGTTTTCCGTTGTTGAACTTACCAGAAGTTACAAGGCAATTGTTGACCGACATTACCTTCCAGAGATTAATCAGCACAAATGGTTTGCCGTGGTAAATCCCAAGCAGCTAGGTTAAGTATATGCAAAGAGCACAACCATAATTTTAAAGAAGCAGATTCAACTGGCTAATTATGTAACGTCTTTGTCACTCCATGGCTCCTACGATCCGTCTGTTAAACATTCCACATTTATCAATAAGCTCTCTTTGGATTGTAGGTTAGGTAAGTTACTCAGGCATACCAGTGGACAGTCTGTGATGCGAGATAGAGTGGGTAAATCTAATACATCTTCTGCGTTTAAAGGCGTCAGGAAAAAGCCACAAAAAATGCAAACGACTGGAGGGTTCAGACACATGATGGAAAAAAGACAATCCACCTAGGGCAGTACGATAGCGAAGTATATGCAGCTAAAGTTTATGATGCTGCAGCAGAAACACTTTTTGGTAAGGCGGCCTACTTAAACTATCCAGATGGGCCAATTTATGAAGAGCATCGCAGTTGTGCAAAGGTCTACTTGGAGCGTTATGTCAGAAGATCGAAGGCAACTTTGAAAAGCATAGTAAGATTAACCGTTCTTTTCTGGAAAGATTGACCTATGAGTTACCAAACCTTTTAACTAAAGCAGCACATATAAATTTAAGTGTGTAGCCATAAATCAATGTAAGAATAGCGATTTGCATGGCTTCAGGGGGAGCATCTTCTATAGCGACTAAATTCGCCAAGCCAATGAAAAATCCTAAAGTTCCTGCCAGTATAGAAGCCTCGCCAAAGCTTTCTAGACGCTGCCATTTATTTCCACCGCAAGCCAACGCATAAAAAAAGGCACTGCCCACTACAAATATCAAAGCCATGATATCAAAAAGTACGGTATTTTGTTGAATGACGGCCCCCCAAATCATGCCAAGCATGGCAATAAGTCCAACTAAACTTTCAATCATAACCAACCCCCTCTTTTGCCCAACTAATAGAGTGCAAGATAAAATAAACAAGTCGGCTATTCCCAAGATATAGCAGGGATGGCAAGTGCAAAGCTGACCATGCCTCTACTGCCTTGGATACATGGCTGAAGAAAGACTTTGATGATCTTACTGCTCATTGCTTGAGAGATACTTTCAGAGATCGTCTGAGAGCTGTAGAATGCCCCATAGACTTGATAGATCAAAATGGTGGTTGGAAGTCTTTCAGCTCTATAGGGAATAGCTATGGGCAGGGGTATACGTTTGAGAAGATTAAGGCCAGGCTGGTGACTGTCCAAGTACCCTTTTAGCTTACTTACCTCGCTTCTTCAGCCACATGGTATTGCTAACATACCACTGTGAGTGCTCTCTATCGTCTATGGTCACTTCTTCTGTTCTTGTCTTCTGTTCTTGGAGTTCCAGCAGCATTGAATAAAGTAACACGCTCGATGACCACTTCATACTCGATAGGTATGTCAGTTTGGAATTCATCATAAAACGCACGCCTCATGGCTTCTTCTAAATCTCCGGCAAATCCTGCATGCATAATGAAGCTGTCATGAATATGAAACGCAACTTGGTTCTGCTTCACAAACTGAAGCATGACACTCTCAGCGATAAAGCTATCTTTACACTGCAGCTTATTGCCTATCCCTTTAAATAAGAGATGCTGTATTGGATTATGTGTATCAAAGATCCTTTGCCTGTTCTCCATCCAACTCATTTCCAAGCCATCTATATTGATCTTATCTGGTTTTAGGTTGAGCTGCGAACTCGACTGTATCATCGCATTGATTACTTGCTTAACGACATCGCGGTGCTCCCCATCAAACACTCTATCGTAGGCATCCTCTTCTCCCATCTCATAGTTGTATGCAAAATAGAGCATATGAGGACTGAGTTGGGAGAAGTCATACTCGGTGGTCACCGCCTAATCTATTGTAATGCATGGCCTGTATTCACTTGGTACATTCTGCCACCACCCTCTATAGAACCTCCCACCCTATTCAAAAGATCCATTGACGAAGATGTTGCATAGTGTGAGTCTGGAACGATCTATAGGCTCTCTGTCTTGATCCTGCAGGATACGCTCTGCAAGCTTGCGCACCTCATTATCGTTAATCCTAAGATCCATCCAATGCCTCAAAAAGCAGTCGTTTATTTTTCTCAGGTTTGACCTTAAGCGTTCAGTCTTGGAAATATAATTGTAATTGACATCAACTGTTTGATCTTAAACTTTGTCTCTGAAAATAATGACTTCTTGATCCACATCATAAGAAAATACGAAGGCTGGATGACCATCAAGTTCTTCGAAGCGTTCCAGTAGTCGATCTGTTGGAACAAATCTTGTAAGGCCGCCTGATTGTCTTTCCCTAGAGTAATAACCTCTAGTGGTTACTTCTATAAAAGATAGTCAATAAGACCTTCAAAGGCAGCCTTAACCTGTCTGTAGGTCAGTCTTGGATCTTTGTATCTTGCAAGTTCAGAATAATAACTTCGACCAAGATTGATGTTACTCTCAAAAGGGGTTAACGACAGGGAAATCCGCCAGAGCTGCTCCAACTGTTTTACCGCATACTCAAAGGCGGCTTGAGCATCATCTCTTCTTGCTCTCTGTCTGCTTTCTCTAGCTTCAAGATCTTTTTTAATTTCAATGAAGAGAAACAACGTACTTCAGGATCCTTCAAGCAATTCCCTTTTATCCTCGTGCCGTATCACAATGTTATATTCTCTCTATACTAGGAACGATAAGAATTGAGACAAGATTCTGGGGGTTTGTAAGGTCAGAACTTGAGAGTGAGAGTATTACATCGGCCTTAAGTACCGACAGTCCCAGCTCCCGTCAGGACCACACGAGCATAGAGTAACGTTCTAAAAGGCGTGTTGGCTGTGGCGGGGCTGAATAAAACTTTTCAGGAAAATTTTTCTTTTCCAAACCTTTTGTTTTAATCCATCACACGTGTCACACTGCCATCCAGAAACATGATTATTCCTGTGGATCGATTGTTAAGCACTCTCAGTCACTCAGGCTATTTTCTAGAGCTTGAAAACATTCAGCCGTGAGTCGGCGCCAAAGTTTATTTTGATTAAAATTTACACTGGATAGATCAAATTCTGGATGCATCATAATCAACTCTTCTAAATTCCAAAGAGCATCATCAATATTTCCTAAATAAAAATCAGCGCAAATTAAATTCATCCGACTATTTGCACTTTCCGGGAATCGGTCAACTGCTATTGACGCAGTGTGTTTTGCTGCCTCCCATTGGCCTAACATAATCAAGGCGATTGCTTCTATCTGTAAATATTCAACTGAAAAGTTTGGGTTAAGCTCTTTCGCCCTATATAAGGCTTTCAAAGCTTCCTCTGGTTTTTGCAAAAAAGTTAGGATCGAAGCTTTCAAACCTAAAGCATCCGCATAACTAGGATTAAGTGAGAGCGCTATGTTTACATTCTCAAGAGCTGCTCGATATTCACGCAAACGAAATGTCTCTATAAATGCACGAGAAAAATAGGCTTGGGGTACGTTTGAACCAACCGAAATCCCTGCCAATGATAAAATATCCGCCATGTAGACAGCGGTTTCACTATTTATGTTTGGCAATGCTAAGCGTGAATTAGCAGTTGCGCCCCGTGAGAATGTCAATGCAAGGTAGCCGTAAGGACGAGCAAAGCTAGGGTCCAATTTTAGTGCTTTTTCAAAATGCTCTTTAGCGGCCAAGGCTCCATCAAGGGATCTTAATTTAAAGTTAAAATCCCCTTTAAGAAATTCTTCGTATGCTTGGAGGTTCATTGTTCCAAAACGTGTAGCATTGGTTTCTTCGATTTTGGAAACTGGAACATCGATAGTTCCAATAATGCTTCTTATTATTGCTTCTCGACTTTCCAAAATATCATCGATAGATCCTGTGGTGGAAAATATTGTTTTCTGCGAATTTATTCTTGATTCGAATAGATTAAGGATTAGAGCAAATTTGTCCTGTTCTCGATCGAGCTGGCCCAAAAGCAAATGATCCAGATCTAAATTTTTTGCTACCTGTTCAGCAGTATTTTGTCCTGCATCTACAAAATTTAAACTAGTGTCTGATGTGACTGCCATACTGCCAATCTGGGAAATTGCCCCCGAGATTTCCCCTCTTAAACCTGAGGCAATATAATCAAGGGATGGATCTCCAGTATTATTGATCAGCGGCATAACGGCGACCTCACTCCGCTCGTATTCGGTGACAAAATAATTTTGATAAATCATAAAAATAAAGAGAATGGTAATTAAGGAGCCAAATATTTTTATGTTAAGTTTCTGTTTATTACTTAATATTCTTCGCTTTTTGATGTTCGGGAGAACAATATCAAGGCAATGGACCTTTGAATTTTTTACCGTTTGTAAACCATGGTCATTAATTTGAATAGCACTTGAATTAAGCGATTGATAAAAGCTTTTTGAAATGCTGATACCTTTAGGTTGAGCAAAACTTTCAAGCCTTGATGCAAAATTTACTGCTTCGCCTAGAAGATTATCGCCATCGGCAAAAACCTCGCCAATATCTAAACCGATCCTGAATTCAATTTTTTGCAGATTAGTGCCTGAATTATATTTGCTCAGGCGCTCCTGCACGGAAAGTGCTGCAGATAACGCATCATCGCTACTGTCAAATTCGGCTAGGACTGAGTCTCCAGCAGAATGAAAAATGCGACCTTTATTTGAGGTCAATGTACTGGAAATAATTTGCAAACATTCTTTAAGCGAAGCTAATGTCTCATATTCACTATTCGAAACTAATTTAGAAAATCCAACCGCATCAGTTGCAAAAATTACCTTTTCGAAATGGTCTTTCAGCTTGGGCATTAGAATTTTTTCCTACACATTCAGTCCATCCTTGGCCAGGTTAGCTGGTTTAAGATCATAATAATAATCTTACCCACAAAAATTCTAGTGCGTCCATTAAAACGGAAGGACAACAACAGGCTTTTTCAATAGTCTGACTGGCAAGGCCCAATTATATACAACGGATATAGGGGGGTGGCCCGTGCGTACCCCTCATCTGGTAACCACTTATTGTATCGAAACAGACTGCTTACTATTTGGAATGATTTATAAGATGGCTACATGGGGCAATCGAGTACTTACAGTGATGATAAAATTTAACGTATCGTGACGGAAATTTATTAGTTATTGACTTCGATATTTGGACTCTCAACTGTTGAGATTACATTTTAAATTAGAAAGTGTGCTCGCATGTCATCAATAGATTTTTGGTATTCTATAGGATCTACTTATACTTATTTAACTGTTTTACGATTACCCAAGATAGCTATAGTTAATGGAATAGAAATTTCTTGGCGACCCTTCAATGTACGTGATGTGATGGTTGAGCAGAAGAACATTCCTTTTTCTAACAAGCCTGTAAAATCAGCTTACATGTGGCGTGATATAGAGCGCCGATCTAGAATGTATAACCTAGAGCCAAAGATCCCTGCTCCTTATCCTTTGTCAGGATTAGTTTTGGCGAATCAAATAGCCATTCTGGGAAAAGAAGAAGGCTGGTTAGAAGCATATACTCAAGCAACTTACCGCCGATGGTTTCAAAAAGGGGAGCCCGCAGGCGAGGAGCCTAATATTTCAGGTAGCCTAATTGAAATTGGGCAAGATGTTGATCGGGTAATCGGTCTTGCAACATCTCAAGAGATTGTATCAATGCTTGATAAAGAAACGATTGAGGCAAAAGCCTTAGGGGTTTTTGGATCCCCAAGTTTTGTAGTCTTTGGCGAAGTTTTCTGGGGTGATGACCGTTTAGAGGATGCTGTAAGTTGGGCATTGAGAGGGTCTTTAGCTCCCATTGAGTAACCACTTATTGTACCGAAAAGGCGGCTCAGCATTTGGAATGAGTTTCACGAAATAGCTACATCGAGTGATCTTCGGTCGTCCCACTCTTTGGACACATCTTGTCACATATATGGTCCACATTGGCACACATTTAGGAATAGTTAATGTATTGACAGGTAGATGCCACTGTGTGATTTTCTACGCGGTAATTGATGTAAGTGTCTGACTTTAGGTGTATTTGCCCACGTGGTGGAATGGTAGACACAAGAGACTTAAAATCTCTGGGCTTGATAGGCCGTGCTGGTTCGAGTTTGGCCGTGGTTCCCAAGTTATTGTTCGAAGTCCCTTTAAAGTCAGTGAAATAGGGCCTTTACCCTCAAAAAAAAGAATTCACCGAGGGTTTAAAGTGGTCATTTTCGGGTGTTCAGGCATGCAGGACGGTGGCTCAGAGCTTATGTAGTCAGGATGAAGGTGGGGTAGACATTCCAATAATTCAATTTAGTTCCATCGGCTTGGGGGCTGGATAACACCTGTTGGGCCTGAAAAGGGACAATAAGCTATATCTAGGAGATGTGTTAGAAGTTCATCAGTTGTCGTAATGGGAGAGGTAGTGAGTCTACTGACGATCTGATCCGAGCCGTCCACCAAGGGGCACTGCTCAAGGGTATCAGGTCCAACGATGTGTCTTAAGACAGAGACCAAATCGCTCATGACGCTCGCTTGCATCGTTCCGAGCAATACCTGACCTCATCCCAAACCTTCATCCATTTCTTGCGCCACACGAATGGACGGCCGCAGGTTACACAGGTCTTGCTAGGCAAGTCCGCTTTACGTCTCATCTTCATGAGTGGTCTCCAAAGGGTAAAGTCATCTGGTCCGGCATATATTTCCTCGTCAGCCGCGTTCTTTTACGCGCTGTGCCCTTGCGACTTGCGTGCTTGGCAACAACGGCAGAGGCCTCCGTCCGGAAATCGGCACTACGTCGTACGGCCCAGATGCGCTCTCGCGCCTCTTTGGCGGCCGCAAGATGATCAACTACCCGTTCAGGGTAGGTCTTGCCCAGCACATCGCGCGCATTTTCAGCGTGCCACGGCTCGTGGAGAAATTTATCTGGAATTTCTGCCAGCTCGGGCACCCATTTTCGGGTAAAAGCACCCGTAGGATCCTGATCGTAACCCTGCTTGACAGGGTTATATATCCGAATTGTATTAATCCCTGTAGTTCCTGATTGCATTTGCACCTGGCTCCAGTGGATGCCGGGCTCGTAGTCGGTGAAGTACTGCGCAAGTTGCAACCCGGGCGCACGCCAATCCAGCCATAGGTGATAGCTGGCAGTCGCCATAACCATTGAACGCATCCGGAAATTCAACCACCCTGTTGCCCGTAGATACCGCATGCAAGCATCAACAAACGGCAAGCCGGTCTCGCCATTCGCCCAGGCCGCAAGCAGTTCTTGATCTGGTGCTGATGGGCGAATGCCATCGTATTTTCGATGAATGTTCTGTAACTCTAGACGCGGCTCGTCCTCTAGCTTTTGTATGAAATGGCAGTGCCAATGCAGCCTGCCATTGAAGGATTTCAAAGATGCCCGCCAAGCCGCGTTTCCTATCCCAGAATTTACCTTTATAGCACGCTGCTGGTCCCAGGTGCGTTGCGCTGATTCACGCATCGATACCGTGCCCCAAGCCAAATGCGGTGATAGGCGCGAACAGGCCCGTTCACCCGAAATAGGAGAAGACATGGCGCTGCTATACTGTTCGCCGCGTTCCTTAAGGAAACTGTCCAAAAGGTCTAAACCTTTTTGACGTCCACCGATTTGACGCAAGTAACAAAGGTCAGCTTCAAGCCCCAGATCGCGCGCGTTGGGGATACGCCCAATGTCTATTTCAATCGGCTTTAAAGTCGGTGCGGGTGTCAGCGTCTCGGCCATGAACGAATCCCAATTCCCGGCCCACCCATTGCGCGAAGACAGCCGCCGCTGAACACCGTGATTTCTGATTTCAGTCCACCGGATACCCTGCGCGCGACACCACGCTAAAACTTGCTGATCGCGCTTGAACGTCCAGTCATTACCAGTCTCTTCATGGGACCAGATCCCATCGATCTGGGCATGCCTTGAAAGCGCTGCAAGCACCTGCACCATGTTGCCTGTTCTGACAACCAGTGGCTGGCCGCACGCCGTCAAATCATCGCGCAAATCTTGCAACGCTTCCGCTATGAATGCCCATTGCCGCCCGGACATGTCGGGCTGCCTCCAAAGCGCAGGCTCAGCCACATAAAGAGGCAACACATCACCATGCGATACCGCTTTGTTAAGGGGGCGATGATCATGCACTCTGAGATCTCTTTTAAACCAAACGATTTGCAACTGGCTTTTCCAAAAATAATACATTTATTAAACGAACTAAGTCGATCTAACGCGTTCTCAACGGGTGGGCAGCATTTGTTCTCACCGTTATCGTTGCTGGCTTGAAGTAAAGAATTCTTGGCCTATCCTCACAGAAGGGATCAAAGAGGAAATCAGTCGACTTAAAATAGGTGAACTAACATGCAAGAATATGACGATTATTTTGGTGTAACGAATTAGAATAATTTGCCTCTAGCCTATCACTTTATAATGAATTTTAAAGAGCGATCCGTGGGCGTGAATTCACTACAGTCAGCAACCGATTTCAGCAAATTTTGGCAATCTAGGTATAAACGTGCCCACTTTATAGAACCTCTTTTTGCTTTCTAAAAATTTTTAGCAGGTTCATTTAAGTTCTAGAGTGTTCAAACTCATTCCAAACTTTTTGAAATGTGACAAAGTTAAAGCTCTTCTTTCGGGCAGCATCCAAAACTATCCGCTCTGTGGACACCAATTTTTCTATTGCGGCTTCAAGTGTATCAATCACATCTAGTGGGATAACCAAAGCGCCATTTTAATCGGCATGAAGCAAATCCCCCAAATCGCGCATTACTCCGTTGGTCAGGGCACCGGACAGGCCAAAGCCCTTATGAATTGTCGTGTTAATCTGACCGCAATAGGCCCCAATACAGTCGGGGTAATCCATGTCCTCAATCACTGCAATGGCGGGTAATGCTGCCTCCGACATATACTTATAATAGTCCATTCTGCGCTTTGATGGTCTCTGGTGGGTCAATCGGCCGTGTGATGGCTGCAATTTTAGCTGTACGAGCATAGCCAATAATTGCCGACTCTTGGGGCGCAGAGTACAGCATTGTTCCACGGGTAAAGGCATTAAATCTCCTTTGGCCTTGCGCTACCTCAATCGCGTTGCAAATGGTTGGCGTATCTACTCCCCGCAGTAAGCTTAAAATGGCAGGTGTCATGTCTATATCTCCAGCCAGTCTGCAAGTGCAGATGTAGTCTCTTTGGGTTGCTCTAAACTGGGCAAATGTCCAGCATTTTCAATAATCACAAGGTGACTATTTGGCACCAATTGATGCATGAGTTCATGACGCTCAACAGGGCATAGCTTATCATGCCGACCGCAGAGAACTAACGCATCTCCTTTAAAACCTTGCAAGATGCTTTTTTGATCCGCCCGATCGCGTAATGCAATGGATTGATTAACAAAAACATCGGGTCCCAAGTCCAACGCCATCTCCGTGCATAACTCAGGCAGGTTGGTCTTTTGTGGGTTTTTCGCCAAGTAATTAGGTTTCATTTCATCGCGCATCACTTGTGATAAAGCCCCGGAACTGGCAGCCTTTATTTGGGCTGCTCCGCGCAATTTGACGGCTTGCAATTCGGCAAGGGGATTGGTGTCCATTTAGGCCAGCTTGCACACCCGCTCAGGTGCTTGGGCCAGAACATCACCTGCCAAGGCTTCTATTAAGCTATGTCCGCCAATAAATCCTACCATCACCGGCCTGGTTCGGGAAAAAAATACGATCTGCGGCGCAAATAAGCGTGCGTCGCACATCATTCCGGGAAGAAGTAGTAATGGTGTCAAGCGCGCTCCGTTGCAATTTTGGCGCCGTCTGCAAGAGCGGCCAGTTTTGCAAAAGCAATATCAGGATCAACAGCGCCAAATCCGGCAAAGGTTCCAAATCCGCAGTCGCTTCCGGCGATCACTCGTTCAGTGCCAACGATATTAGTAAATTTTTCAATGCGTTGGGCGACTAATTCGGGATGTTCCACAAAATTCGTTGTGGTATCTACTACTCCGGGGACAAGGATTTTATCATCGGGTATTTCGGATTTGCGCGCTTGAAAAACAGACCATTCATGGGCGTGGCGGGGGTTAGAGGTTTCAAACAAAACAAACCGCGATTTTGTTGACATCAGTGTCGAGAACACTTCGTCCATAGAAATATCACAGCAGTGCGGCCCTTCATAATTCCCCCAGCAAATATGAACGCGCACGCGGTCTTGGGGAACATTTTCAAGCGCATGGTTCAGTGCCTCAACATGCAGATTTGCAACCTTGACAAAAGCTTCATCGCTGAGATCGGTAAACAACATATGACGTGATAAAGCCAAATCCGGGCAATCAAGTTGTAGGTCAAGGCCAGCGCCTATAATGGTTTCATATTCAGCCTTCATCACTTCAGCCAGAGCTGCAAGATAAGCCTCGCGGTTGGGGTAGAAATCGTTTTGTAAAAATAGAGATATTACGCCTGGCGAGGCAGCATTCATAAACCCACGCTGGGCGCCATGGTCTGCCATGGATAAATTTAAGTTATTGATATCCTTTAATAAATCATTATGCCCTTTTGACCGGATCTCGCCGGTGCACATTGGGCGGGCGTATTGCGGTGTGCCGCCATCATCGGCCAGACGCTGCAAAAATCCGGGAAACATTTTCAAGTCAGCCGGCGCATTGCGGGGGCTGTCACCCGAAAAGCCGCTGTAGCGGTCTTTCACATAGGTTGCATAGGAAATTTTTGAGGTTTCACCATCGCTGACAATATCAATGCCCGCAGCCAGCTGTTTGCCAACGGTTTCCGAAACCGACCGCGTCATGCAGGCATCGAACTCGGCCTGATCAAAGGGTTCTTCACGCTCACGTGCAAAGATGAAATCCACCACTTCTTGGCTGCGTGGCAGCGAGCCTACGTGGGTTGTCAAGGTTTTGCTCATTTTGCTCTTTCCTTCCGTTCGGTATTACGTTGGCATTGCGTCTTTATTGCCTCGGTTCGGTTTTGGGCGTCTTGGCGTTAACCTTTTCGCCGTATCTCATAGCGGCTTGCCTTTTTTAACGCCATTTAGCCGGTCCAGGTGGCCCCCGGATAATCATTGGTGGCGGTGATCCGATAAAGGCTCGCTTCACCAGTCATGGTGGGTGTGAGCGCATATGCTTCGCTGGCATGCAGCAAACATGTATCACCGGGGTTTAGAGTTGCCTCACCACCTTGCCAGCCAATCGACCAGTGTCCACGTACAGGCATCAAAACCGTTGGCTTGTCTGGGGTTGTCATCTGTCGTGGCTCGGACCCTCGGGTGAGAAAGTCAACTTCAAAACCGGGCCGGTCGCGCAAGATGGCATTATGGCCGATGACTTTTGCAGGCGCATCTCGGCCTAATGCCATCAGATCCCAATACCGGGCCACATAGTCGCGCACGACATTTTCAACAGGCACTTCTGGAAAATCTGACAGTTCATCATTGGTTAGCATGGGCATCGGGCGGATACCTTCTGGCAAACTCTGTCTCTTTTTGCTGTCATAAAGCTTTCCGTTTTCTCCTAGAACCAGACCATGATCGTTCGCATCTTCAATAACTTCCGGTGCCCAGATGACGCCGCCGCCTGCATCATCACCGCCCAAGATGGCCATAATCATCCCATAATCGGTACCGACATTTTCAAACCCTCGAAACATACCTGTTGGTATATTGAAAATATCACCTTCCTCGACAATCACCTCACCGGCGGTTCCCCAGCGCCCCCAAAAAAATCGCCAGCGGCCTTTGAGCACGAAAAACACTTCTGCTGTGCGATGTGAATGAAGGCTATTGCGGCACTTGGGCGGCTGACCTGCTGCTCCGATATTAAATCCAATTTGATCGCGGATATGCACATGCTGGTCGGGGCTTTCCGAAACGCCGCCGCCGATGATGGTAAAGTTTTCCTTTTGATCAGACCCGGGGGTATGGGCATCGATAAATGCGGTTTTGCAGGGCTTTAACTCTCCATATCGGACGATGCGCTGTGCAATTTTTGTTTGGGTCATTATGTTCCCTTTTTCATATTTTTGTCTTGGCGGCTATTTCGCTATGAAAGTGTCGGTCGGTACCATTTGTTAACCGTTGTGAATGAAAATTTGTTTCCAGATAGATACAGGGTCAAACAGCGTATATTCACGGCGCAGCCCTTGCGGGCCGAATTCGGAATGGGTAAAGCCCATCACATAAATCTCTGCGCCTGTTGGCTGGCCAAACATACCCCAACCGTCATGTTTGCCGCTGAGGCTCCAACGCAGGGCAGCGCGTGGTGAAAGCAGTGGATCCTCGCGGCCGATCTGATGCTCGATTTTGAATTTGGAGGTTGGAAAAGAGGCCCGAAGTCCCATCCAAAGCGCTTCGGTATTAGCCCAGGAATGAACCGTTGTAGAACCCGGGTGCTCGCAATGCACAGCGCGATCATATTCGGCGCGGATGACTGAAAAATCTTTCTCCATCATACGCGTGAGTATATCTCCAAGTTTGGCGCCCCATGCATTATCGTTGCCACGGCCTTTGTAGGGCCCTGTGACATCATTTTTGGGGCTGAACGGTTGCAGGCATGCCTCGAGTCCCCCTTCGCGTTCGATTAGATCTCGCGCAAACTGCTTTGGGTCCATACCAAGCTGTTTGACCAGTCCGGCCGTATCCCGGATCAACCACTCATCATTGATCTGATTATTGATTGCTGCACAATCCGCGATGGCGCGGATGACAAAGCGTTTGCCAGTTGGTGGTCCGAAATAGCCGCCGCCCGTATGGGTGCCCATGGTGAGCAAGCGGTGAGAAGACAAATACCCGTTTTCGGCATCGCCTGACCAAATAACATCCTCGCCAGTAAGCTGACGGTCAGGAAACTCAGCCAAAGTAGCAAGCGTGCCGTTGATGGTGCGCTGATTACCAATTGAAATGCCCTCTGGAAAGCGCATTGGTATATCGGCACTGTAATAATGGTTTAATGTCCCGATCCCGCGGTCTTCCCATATTTCTTGGGTTATGCCGAGAATGTAGTCAGGCAAATCGCTCCATTGCTCTGAAAAACCTTTCATCTTCTCCATCCTTCCGGTGCCCGAGCCGATCCGCGAACAATCAAGGGTCCGTCAATTTTGATTTTGCGCGGTTGAGTGCTGGTGTTAGCTATTTGCTGCAGTAAAATATCTACCGTTTCCGCCACCATTCGGTTGACTGGTTGGCGAACAGTGGTCAGGTTAAAGGCCGGCCATGCGGCTGCGGGCACGTCGTCGTAGCCCACCACTGAGACGTCTTTGGGCACATCCAGACCCAACTCTGAGCGAAGGGTGTCCATAACTGCGATAGCCATATGGTCGTTGGCCACAAAAATTGCATCGGGGGGATCCGAGGCAAACATCCGCAAGGTTGCCGCGCGGGCCTCTTCCATCTTGAAATTGCCAATCTCGCGGCAATGCAAGTCAATGCCTGCGTCCTTTAATGATTGCAAGAAACCGGCTTCCCGGTCTCGCTGGGTTGAAGCGCCCTCCCAACCGGCACAAAATCCTATTTTTTTGTGGCCTGCTGCAATTAGAAATTCCGCCACTTTGCGGCCACCGGCGAAGTTATCCGATGTTACTGCCGACATTGTCGGAAAGTCCTGCGAGCGGTTGAAAAGAACCATTGGAACACCGGCAGCGTGGCAGCGCTCGGACAGCTCGGATGATAAGGCGACCGAAGCGGCAATGATGCCATCGACCTGATAGTCGAGGATTTCCTCGACCACAGCATCGATATCACCAGCAGTTTGTGTCGCCATAAATATCAGCACATGATAGCCCTCTTCTTGCAGGCTGTTTGAAAGCCGTTCGAGCGCCTCGGGGTAGAACTGATTTTCTAGATAAGCCACTATAAGACCGATAATCCGGGTTTTTCCCGAAACCATTGCGCGAGCCAGTGAATTAGGCCGATAGCCAAGCTCGGTGGCAGCTTTCTTAACTCGATCAATGGTTGTTTTTGATGCGGATGCGCCGGGAGTAAAGACACGGCTTACCGCCGATTGGGATACGCCCGCGCGTCTGGCAACCTCGGCCGATGTGATCCGCGCATTGCTCATTCTGCCGTCCACCCCCCGTCAATCATGAGCGCCGTTCCGGTGACTAAAGCCGAGGCATCAGAGGCAAGGTAGGCCACAGCGCCCATAATATCTTCGACCTCTCCTACGCGGCCCAGTTTAATCTTGTCTTCAATCCAAGCCCGTTTTTGCGGTTGCTCAAAGGTGGCTTTTGTCAAATCCGTTAGGATAAAGGTAGGGCATATGGTGTTGACGCGGATCTTGGCCTTGCCCCATTCAATCGCAAAAGCTTTGGTAAAGCCCTCAACCGCGTGTTTGGTGGCGCAATAAACCGCGCGTTCAAGGCCGCCCACATGAGCCATCTGGCTTGATATGTTGATCAAGCTACCCGGCCGCCCGGCGGCAAGCAGCCCTTTGGCTACAGCTTGAGTTAAAAAATAAGCGCCGCGAATATTCAGATCTAAGACGGCGTTAAAATCATCCAGAGATGTCTCGCTGGCTTTGCTGTGCCGCGCCAGACCGGCCGAATTAACCAAAATATCGAAAGGCCCTTGTTGTGCAACCGCTACCGCTGTGGCGTCAATATCTGTCACATCCAGTTGTAAGATTTGCGCCTTGCGCCCCTCAGAGGTCAATTTGTCCACAATATCTGTCAGCAAATGAACCCGACGCGCCGCCAAAGTGACCTCGGCGCCGTATTCTGCCAAAGCGGCTGCACATCCAAGCCCTATCCCCGAAGAGGCCCCTGCTACCAAGGCACGCTTACCAGTTAAATCAAAGGACGGTGTACGCGGTAAACTCATGTCATACCTTCTGTCAGCGGAATGATGCCAAGTGATCTGGCTTTGTTGAACTCTTGCATGCGTGCAAGAACATCAACGCCAAGCTGAGAAAAGGTATGCAAGACGTCAATTTGTACCCAGTTTTCCCGAATGCGGCCATTGTCTAGACGCCAAAAATCAAGGCTACGCAACGTAATTTCTTTACCAGTAGGGGCAATTCCCATCCACCCATCATTTGTTAATTTCATGCGCATATTGGGCCAACCTGTTTCACAGACATAAGCGCCCTCGGCGATATAGTGAGATAATAAATTATACATTTCTTTCGCCGCCAAACGGTCACCGGCCGGATCTACTTTTCGATCGGGCATGGCCCGCAAGAAGGGGATTTGGTGCCAGTGTCGAAACCCGGAAATGCCGCGCCCTGTGCCTATTCCTGCCGGCCCATACCAGTTAAACCTTGGATGCCAAAATTTATCAAGCTGCATAACTTTGGGGTCCGGATTTTCGGGAAAGCGGCACAAGGCAGTTTCCATATCTTTGACATGCTCAAGGCTGGCCGTCCCGTCCCCGGATGCCGTAAGTCCATCGCCAGTCATTGGTCCCGGTGTGCATAGATAGGACCCAAGCTGAGGCGCCATCGGCCAAGCATTGGCCAACATCATTAATTCGGGAATATCCCAAATTAGGTGGATTTCCACCACTTTGCCATCCTGTATATGAAAAAATTCATGATAGCGCATATGGGCAAGATGGCCGGAAGGCGGAATATCTAGGAAGGGGGCCAGAAAGGTTCCCATGTAATTGCCCATAGTTCCGATCCAATCCTTGCCCTGCGGGGTTGTGCCGGCAAGAACAATAAGATCGCGCCGTTCAAGATCGGGCAGGGATTGGAGCAGGGGCTTATAGGCTGTTTTGTAAAAAGTGTCTATCCCTAACATGTCACCAAATGGATGGCACATGCGGATTTTGGTATCCTCTGAGCACACGTCTGACAAGGCGTTGCGGACCGAGGTTTCCGAAAAATCGGCCATGGCCTTTCGCAGCGGCGAAAAGAAAGACTTCAGCGAGGTTGGGGAAGAAGACACATTCATTGAGCGGCTTTCCCGTAGGCAATGTTTTTGCCGCCATAGCGCCGCACGCGAATATTGCACTGCTCGGCATGGCCGACAAAGCCTTCAAGCATACATAAACGGCTTCCATATTCCCCAATTATACTCGCAGCTTCATCGGTTTCAATCCGTTGATAACTGTGTGTTTTCAGGAATTTTCCAACCCAGAGACCGCCGGTATAACGGCCAGCTTTTTTGGTGGGCAGGGTGTGGTTAGTGCCTATAACTTTATCGCCATTGGCAACATTAGTACGTGCGCCCAAAAATAATGCGCCATAGCTATGCATATTTTCAAGATACCATGCATCGCGGTCGGTCATGACCTGCACATGTTCATAGGCCATGTCATTGGCCAAGTTGAGCATTTCATCATGGGTATCACAAAGAATGACATCGCCATAATCACGCCAACTGGCACTTGCCGTCTCACGGGTTGGCAAAATGGTCAGAAGCCTGTCAATTTCTGAAATGGTTTCATGTGCCAAACTGCGTGAATTGGTAATCAAGCAGGCTGGAGAATTATATCCATGTTCTGCTTGCCCCAAAAGATCAGTCGCGCACAGCTCGGCATCAACTGTATCATCTGCAATGACCATGGTTTCGGTGGGGCCAGCGAAGAGGTCAATACCGACTCGGCCGTAAAGTTGCCGCTTTGCTTCTGCAACAAAGGCATTACCCGGTCCGACGAGCATATGCACCGGATCAATAGTGTCGGTGCCCAGCGCCATCGCGGCGACAGCTTGGATGCCGCCCAACACGTAAATTTCATGTGCGCCGCCCAAATGCATTGCGGCCACAATGGCGGGGTGGGGGGCTCCGTCTACTGGTGGGGCCGATGCAATGATCCTCGGCACGCTCGCTACAGATGCGGTCAAAACCGACATATGCGCTGAGGCCACCATAGGAAATTTACCGCCCGGCACATAGCACCCGACCGATTGCACTGGAATATTGCGATGGCCCAGGATCACGCCGGGCAGGGCTTCTACTTCGATATCCTGCATGCTCGCGCGCTGGGCCTCGGCAAACCGTCGAATTTGGGCCTGAGCAAATTTAATATCTTCCATGTCGCGATCTGATACTTTTTGTATCGCGGCCTCAATTTCGCTTGGTGATAGGCGAAAGTTTCGCGGGCTGTAGCCATCAAACTTTTCTGACAGCGTTCGAACTGCAACATCACCGCGCGCTTCAACATCCGCAAGTGTGGTCTCAACCACGCTGCGCACTTTGGCGTCTTCTTGGGCTTTTTCACTATCGGACTTAGACTGTTTTAAATTCTCTATTGCCATCGCTCTTTCCTCACTCGTCCGTTTGCGGGGGCGTCCGTTGACCGCGATCAAACGCTTCCCAGCCCTCTCCGTTAAACACATCATGTCCTAACTGTGCGAGAACATGAGGAAAATCGACCATGACCCAATTATCGGTTATTTTGCCGTTTTCCACTTTCCAGAAATCCATGTAACGAATTTCTATTTTCTTGCCACTGGCAGCAAGCCCCATAAAATCGCCAGAGTGGATGGCTTCTTGGCGCCCGAAGGCGGCGGCCCATTCACCCATATAAAGCCGCGCTTCATCAATACAGACCTTATCCGAAAAGGCTGCTTGAAACGGTTTTTGCCAATTGTCCTGAAACTCTTTAAGCCCTTTTTTTATTCCGCACCCTGTATTGCCCATCCAGCGGAAGCTCTGGGAAAAGAATTCCCCGATATCTGCGATCCGATGGTCATTGAGGCCATCGACCATGCCCTCGATCACTGCGCGGGTTTCATCTGTTTTTGACAAATCCGTGCCGCGTGAAAGAACGGCCTGTTCGGGGCGCGATCCGATCATGCTGATCCCTTTACATGCATCGATTTACAGAAGATTAGAGACCTGCAGCGGAGGCGTATATGACAGCAGATCAACGGCATCACCCTTTCACCGCACCCGCAGTAAGTCCGCTGACAATTTGGCGCTGGAAGAGCATCACCAAGATGAATACGGGAACCATGGCAGAGACCACAGAGGCCACGGCAAACATCACATTGCCTTCCGTGTATGTAGTACCTAGGAAAGCCGCGATTTGAGGCACCATGGTGCGGTTTTCCTCCGATAAAAGCATAGCGGTAACGATAAAGTCGTTATAGGCCAGCAAAAAGCTGAAAAGGCCAGTGGTAATGACGCCGGGCCACATCACGGGTATGATCACATTCCAAAAGGCTTGGAACTGCGAGCAGCCATCAACCTTAGCGCTTTCATCAAGCTCTTTTGGTATGCTTTGAAAAAATGAGTGCAACATCCACAGTGTAAACGGCTGGTTGATCGCGACCAGAACAATAATTGTGGTTGAAAGTCTGCCCCATAGGTTCCATTCAAAAAACGGCAGCATATAGCCGGTAACAAGGGTAATCGGAGGCATGGCGCGAAAGATCAGAGCAGTAATCAAAAGGAAAAATGTATAGCGGTAACTTGAACGCGACAGGGCATAGGCTCCCAAAGTGCCGATGGTAAGTGACGTGCAAACCACAAAAAAACAGATGATGAATGTGTTGATCACATTGCGCCAAAATTCTTCTTGAACCCATGCACCTTCGTATCCGGCACCAGTAAAGGCACTGCCATATTCTGCCCTGGTGCGGTCACCGGTCAGCGCGTATGTCCAGTCGGCTATGGAAAAGAAATCAAGTTCAACCTTGAAACTGCCCCAGACTGTCCAGAAAAACGGAAATGCTGCCATGAGCAGCCAGAGGCCTGCAAATATATATATTGTCAGTTTTAGCCCGATGGGTCTTTTTTGTACAAAGCTGGCCATGATTACATCTTCCCTTTGAAGTCGCGCCAGGTGCGTACAAGAACTGGTGACAAAAGGATTGCTACGCCTAAAATTGTAAGCACAGAGGTTGAAGCTGCGGAGGAAAGCTGGCGCGTTTCACCCTGAAGATCGTTGTAGATGAAGTAACTCAAACTTTGTGCATGAGCTGCTGCTTGGAATGCGATGATCGGTTCGAACACCTTAAAATTATCCATTAGCTGGATCAATGTCACAAAGGTGATCAAGGGCAACAAATGCGGTACAATTACATAGCGCACCTGTTGAAACCGGGTTGCGCCGTCAATCTGCGCAGCTTCGATCTGGTCCTTTGGAAGGGTTTGCAAACCGGC
This sequence comes from Paracoccaceae bacterium, assembly GCA_902633655.1. Taxonomy (GTDB): domain Bacteria; phylum Pseudomonadota; class Alphaproteobacteria; order Rhodobacterales; family Rhodobacteraceae; genus LFER01. Next base: position 4,279 of record CACPHA010000019.1, on the reverse strand, counting down.
ATAGAAAATGACAAATGCGAACGGCGCTGCGTGCCATATTCCCCAGACGATCAAGGCAATCCACATAAGTCCGGTTGAGGCTTTCAGCGACAGATCTGGATCGGCGACCAGCCATTGAATGGCCTTACCCAATATACCCCGGCTGTCGATCATCCAATAGAGCACCAACCCGCCAATGATCGGAGTAACAACAAAAGGTAAGAGCGAGAAAAATATTGCCAGCCCGCGCAAACTCTGGTGCAGTGCGTTGACGGCCAGTGCAATCAATAAGCCAAGCAAAATCACAAAGGGAGTAACAAATATAATGAAAGTCAGTGTAAAGCCCATCGCACGGTAAAATGGTAAATTACTCAGCCGGTTAAAGAACGCGCCCCAGCTGTCCGTGTCCACCCAAGCCTCGCCCATTTCACCAGTGGCGAGATGTCCACGATCTAGAAAAATATCCAGCCCGACAAACCGACCTAGTGGTTGAGATTCGCGCAATTGTCTAGTGGCGTCCTGATCCACGGCGGTTTCCGTTGTGCATCCCACTAATGGAGTGCATGTTTCAACCTCAACGAGAACAGCAGGGTGTGGTGCATAAATAGACTGGAAAACCACTGACACGATCGGAAGGGCTATGAATAAAATCATTGCCGCCGCGGTTGGTAGGAAGAACCAGAAAAAAGTGCTGTGTCGCATAGACAGTCATTCCGATTTCAAGGTCTAATAAGAATGGAAAGCCCGGGGGCGGTGATCGTCCCCGGGCCTTAGGTTTTTAGTTCAAAAACCCTTTTTCTTTGGCCGCTGCCACATAGGCTGCTTCAACATCTGCAAGTGCCTGTTCTGCGGACTCTTTCCCTTGCATAAAGTCCGACAACTCATTGCCGAGTGCAGAGTGCAATAGGCCCATGTAAGGCAACATTGGATAGGGCGTTGTGCCCATTTTCGCTGCCTCAAAAACACCTATGGCTGCATCGGTTGGCTGGTAACCATCGATCAACCATACCGCTTGGGTTCTGATCGCTTCATCTTCCATTTTCGATGGGCGAATTGCATTTACCAATGCGATGAATGTGGCCTCTGCTTCTTCATCGCTGATGTTTTTCGCAACGGTCCAGCCGTCCCACCATAATGTTGAAGCCGGCGCTGAACCGCCGCCAACAGTCATCGGACCAGCGATCGCATGGCCATTTTTAACAGCATCTGTAACACCGTCTGCGGTGGTCTGAGATGCAGCTCTTGATCCCCACATGTTCAGCAAAGCGATGTTGCCGGCCCGGTATTCTGCGTTTGTCGCGTTAGAGTCGTGGGTCAGGAAGTCCGGGTTCATATACGCAGACAGCGATTTCATCATCTCAAGCGTTTGCACACCCGCTGCGTTATTCACGCTTGGCTCAGCTGTGCCAGCTTTGAAATGTGATCCACCATAGCCCAAAAACATGTTGTTAAATTCTTGCGCCAAGTTCCAACCTGAGGCATATGCGCCTCCGATCGGGTTATCCATGATGCCCTGATCGCGGATCATTTGGGCTGCCGCGAGCATGTCCTCATAAGTCGAGGGTGGCTCAACACCAATTTGGTCAAGAACGTCACTACGATACATCAAATGCTGTGCATTGGCCATGAAAGCCACGGCCATGACTTTTCCGTCGATTTTAATTAACTGGCTAGATTGCAAATCCTTACCGTGTTTTGCAACCAGATCATCCAGTGGACGAATGACATCTTCGTTCATCAACGCTACAATCGATGAATTGGCAACAATGGCAGATGTATATTCGGCGGGATTGCCCTGCATGCCTGGAACGTTTATACTCTGATGATCTTTGGTCAAATTTGTACTGACTTCTGCGCCACTACATTCTTGGGCTCCAGCGCCAACAGTTTGGATGGCTGGAAATTCGTTACCTACAATACTGACGCGAGCAGAAATCTCGCAAGCAGTGGCAGCCGAACCGGTCATCACTGCTATAGCGCTAATAAGAGCTACTTTCTTTAGAAACATATTGTCTCTCCCTGTTTGCGGGTGCGACACTTTATCGTCACCCGGTTGCTCCGCTTTCGCGGTTCTAAAAGGGGATTATTCCCCAATGCGTGCCCCTGTTTCCGAATTGAAAAGGTGACATACGTCCGATGAAATCTTGAATGAAACTGGATCAGCGATGTTAGCTCGATAATTTTTCTCGGCCTTTACGGCGACCAAAGACCCACCTAAGCGAACGGATACCATCGTTGCATCGCCAAGCAGTTCCTGCGTGTAAACCTGAGCATTTATTTCGCCGCTGTCACGGACAACCTGTGCATCTTCGGCTCTGAAGCCCAAAGTGATTTTGCCATCTGGTGCAGACAAACTCGGAATTTCCGTATTAGCGGCTTTGAAGACGCCATTTGATATTTCACCATGGATCAAATTCATAGCCGGGTTACCTATGAAACTTGCAACAAAGCTATTAGCTGGTTTGTCGTAGATTTCTGTTGGTGACCCCACCTGCTGGACGATACCTTTTTCCATCACCACGACGCGATCGGCCAAAGTCATAGCTTCAATTTGGTCATGGGTGACGTAAATTGTAGTCACTGCCAGTTCATGGCTCAGGTTTTTGATCTGCGCCCGCGTCGAAACCCGTAGCTTGGCATCTAAGTTTGACAGCGGCTCATCCATTAAGAACACATTTGGTTCCCGAACAATGGCCCGGGCAAGGGCGACCCTTTGGCGTTGACCGCCTGACAATTCAGCAGGCTTGCGGTGCAAAAAGTCGTTTAATTCGACCATCCGTGCCGCATGACGCACCTTGGCATCATGGCAGCTACGTTCAATGCCTCTTACTTTCAGCGGAAAGCGAATATTTTCATAGACATTTATATTTGGGTAAAGCGCATAACTTTGGAACACCATGGAAACATCGCGATCCTTTGGTTCCAGATCATTGATCACTTTCCCATCGATCAATATCTCGCCTTCTGTGACATCTTCTAGTCCGGCAATCATACGCATGGTAGTGGTTTTGCCGCAGCCAGATGGCCCCAAAAGCACCAAGAACTCACGATCAGCAATGGTCAGGTCAAAGTTATCTACGGCCACAAAGGACCCCCAGCGTTTTCCCACACTGCGCAGTTGAATTTCTGCCATATGGATTCCCTAAATTACCTTTGCATACGTTTGCAAAATAAACGTGTCTGAGAAAATTACTTTAAGCAAGGGTTTTTTGCATACGTATTCAAAATGGTATTTACTGAATCGCAGCTATGGCGATAATGCCGGTTTTAGGCCAGATGATGTTAAGCACCTGTGGAACAATGGAAAAAAAATGAAGTATCAATCCGAAAAGCAAATTGTGCGGGACTTCTATTGCGCCTTGGAAAATGCATCGATTTCCAAAATTGGTAGAATTATGGGTCAATTTTGTGTTCCTGACCTGCTCTGGCGCGGTTTTCACCCGTTTAACGAGATTCGTGGATGTGCAGACGTGGGTCAGCGATTCTGGCAGCCTTTGCGCAGTAGCCTTACGCATTTGCAACGCCGTATGGATATTTTTATGGCTGGCCATAATGAAATTACAGGTCAGGAAGGCGTTTGGGTTGTCTCTATGGGCCATCTTATGGGGCTATTTGATAAGCCTTGGCTGGGCATTCCACCAACTGGCAAAATGGCCCTTTTGCGATATTGCGAATTCAACAAAGTTGAAAATGCCATGATAACTCAAAGTGCAATGTTCTTCGACATACCGCACTTGATAATGCAAGCGGGGCTACAGCCCTTTCCACCGCAAACCGCAGCACATTTGGTTCAACCCGGGCCAATGACCCATAATGGGCTTCTGTTTGAGGCCCAAGATTCCGCAGAAGGGAAAAGAACAAAAGAGGCCATTGAGTTTATGATCAATGACATCAAAACTTGGCGCAATGGCGAAGAAGAGCCATTGGTGGATGAGCTGCGGCGCAGCTGGAACGAAGATATGATTTGGTGGGGCCCGGCAGGTATTGGCGCCACCTATACGATCGAGCGCTACGCCCAGCAGCATTCTGGCCCCTTTCGCAAAGGTTTCAAAAACCGCACTTTCAATGGCCATTTATGCCGTGTTGCCGAAGGCCATTTTGGCGGGTTTTTTGGTTGGCCAAACTTAACCTTAACCCCGACTGGCGGGTTTATGGGCATGCCGGCAAGTGAAACCCCTGGCGATATGCGCGTGATTGATATGTACCGCCGCGATGGGGACAAGCTCACCGAGAACTGGATATTCATCGACCTTCTGCACTTCTGGAACATGCAGGGTGTGGATATCCTGAAGCGAATGGC
>CACPHA010000018.1 GCA_902633655.1 Paracoccaceae bacterium | reverse complement strand
AACCAAATCACGTCCAATACCTTCGGGGCAGGTTAATGTTTTCCAAGCTGGAAGTTGGATGGTTTTACAAGGGCTCTTGGCGTCACTCATTCTTTTTTCCTTTAATCAAACTGCGATAATCCTTGGACTGAGTTCTTTGTCGGCCGTGGCCGTTTATCCTTTCGCCAAAAGGTTTACCTGGTGGCCACAGGTCTTTTTAGGGATTGCTTTTAACTGGGGCATTTTATTAGCCTTTGCGGCTCATAGCGGGACGATAACTCTAGCTCCTTTCCTAATGTATTTAGGTGCGATCTCGTGGACATTATTTTATGATACCATTTATGCGCATCAGGACAGGGAAGATGATGCGTTGATTGGCGTTAAGTCAACGGCGAGATTGTTCGGAGACCAAACTGTTGCGTGGTTGTGGGGGTTTATTGCAATCTCAGCGTTTTTGATGATTGTCGCACTTCTTCTTGTTGCCGAGGGCAGAAAACTTACCCTTGTTGTTTTTGGTGTATTTGCTTTTACTAGCCATCTGATCTGGCAACTAAAGCAGCTCAATCTAGATGATCAAAGTGGGTTATTGAGTCTCTTTAAATCAAATAGAAATGCGGGACTTATAATGGCCATAGTTTTAGCATGCGCCTGCATAATATGAACGCTGGTAAACATCTAGGATATTGAACGACATAGGGTTGCCGCACAATTAATTAACGTACTTTTAACTAAAAGATTTTAGTGGCCTCAACTTCTGAATCATTAGTAAGAATTTATTTAACATATAGGATCGGATCCTGTAGAGTATCATTTATGAACAAGTAATCTCTGACTACCAACGCGATAGTGCATCTTCGTCCTCATCCTTGGCATCTACCCACCCTTGCATAGTATTTGTATTTTCTTTTTTCCAGAATGGAGCGCGAGATTTTAAATAGTCCATCAGATATTCGGCGGCTTCAAATGCATCTCTTCGGTGGGGTGCAGCGGTTGCTACCATCATTATAAGGTCACCTGCACTCAATTTACCATAACGATGAATCACTAGCACATCGCCAAGTGACCAACGCTGCATGGCATTTTTGGCGATTTCGCCAATCGCTTTTTCGGTCATTCCCGGATAGTGCTCAATTTCCAAAAATTTTAGTGGGTCGTCATTAAGATCTCGCACAATGCCTGAAAAAGTTACTACCGCACCCATACCATGCTGAGCTCTTACAAATTTGTTAGATACATCACCGAGATCAAAGCTATCTGACTGAACAAAAATATTAATACTCACCCCCCGGTCATTGGTGGAAAGAAGGCTACTTCTTTAGCACCGTTAATAGGGGCGTCAAAATCAACGAGGACTTGGTCAACTGCAACCCGCAATGCATTAAGATCCGAAAAGGCCATCGCATAGCGTGGATCTTTTCTGCGTAATTCTTCGACCAAAGCTGTCACGTTTTCAGCACGTGTCTCTAAGGTTTCCTGTGGTTGACCGATCCGTTCACGGACCCACGAAAAGTACAATACCTTAATCATTTGTCTTCCCTCAAAAATGGCAACGCCTTTTGAAAGTAATCCCACCCTGTGATGAGTGTTAGAAGTGCTGCTCCCCACAAAAGCCACAACCCCAAATGGCCTGACCAGATCATACCTTGCAAGGCCCAAGCTGCCTCATCTTTTTCCAACGTTTTCCCGCCAGATTCTACTACGACCAAGGACAAAGCAAAATGATGCTCAAAAATACCTTGAGAAAATAGAGTTGCAATAGCTATCATTTGCGCTGTGGTTTTTAATTTGGCTGCTCTAGTAGCCTTTAGAGTTAAACCATCACTTCCTAGAAATTCACGTAAACCCGAAATAAAAATTTCGCGAAACACAATCAGTGTAGTTGGCAGGACGAGCCAAGGCGACATGCTAGAATACCCAACAATAATCAAAAGTGCAATAATGACCATGGCTTTATCAGCAATTGGATCCAACATTGTCCCAAATTTAGTCTCTTGCTTCCAAGTGCGAGCAAGAAAACCGTCAAACCAGTCAGTTAACGCTGCAACGATGAAAAGGACCAAGGCAAACCAATCAGCATAAAGCCTATTGAAGTATAAAAACATAACAGCCACAGAGGGCGCTGCCAAAAGGCGTAATATAGTCAGCACATTGGGAAGCGTCCAAATCATATTATGAGACTTAATGACATTATTAATGAAGTCAAAGCTAAAGCATAACGAATTTTGTCTAGTTTTTTCATCATATAACCGGAACGCTAAGAGGCCCCCGAAAAGCCCAGCCAATGAATTTCACCTCACCGTTTAACTTCATATCTGGCAAAGTTTCAAATATCATAGGCAAAGCAACGTTAACTATTAGAGATTTTGTCGCCCAAGCACCTGCAAAAAAAAGTGGTCCAGCCCCAAAAGTAATAGCTTTGGAGGTATCTCGATATGGGTTAAAAGTATTAGGATCGTCAAAATATTCCTCATCACGGTTTCCTGACCCAAACATGAAGAATACACTATCTTCGGTTTCAAACTTAATGTCTTAATGAACGTACCGTTTAGCTACTCGGCGCGGAGACATCCCAATTGGTGATATCCATCGTGTGAATTCTTCAAAGACTTGCAGATAAATCAAGTTACCTGCTTTCAGATCTCTTAGGATGTTCGAATTCTGCAAAACCGCCCAGATGATGCCTGCTATGGCGTCTCTAGGCTCATTCTGACCACCTGAAATTGCCAGCTTTACATTTACGCGTAACTGTGCATCGCTAAGACCAGCGCGCTTTTGCACAGCAATAAGAGAGTTATCGTTTGAATCCACGGCTCTACTGAGCCGTTCGCTTATGTGAGCATCGATCGAGGAAGTGCAATCATTACAATTGGCCTCTACCTGCAGATCGCCAGTATAATTTGCACATCCATCGATCATGCCTTGGCTTACACGGTCCATTTCCTGCCATGACATGTTGGTGAGACCGGTCAAGGCTTTTAGTGCTTCGGCACACACAGGCATGGCGAAATCTTTGGTAATATCTGCGCATCCGGAAGGCGCGAGATTATTTAAAACCTGTTTTGTTGATTCTTTAAATTTGGCCTCCCAGATATCACGAACCGTTTTTGGGGAAACTGTGGAAAAAATCGCTTTGCGCTCTATCTGATGCGCGTGCCCGTCCTTGCGCATCATATTCTGGCCCATAAGCTTTGTGATTAATCCGTCCGGCTGAACTGACGAAAAAACATTAGTTATTTTCTCTAATTTGAATATGTCATTGCGTTTGGTAATGAGAATTGCATCCAAAGTCGGGACATAAGCGATAGGTGTATGGCTACGCATGTATTGTAAGGTGGGATATGGATCATTCCGAAACTCGGCCACATCAATTTCGTAGATGGGTGCGTTAGACATAACTACTCCTTTGCTATTCTTATTAACAACGCGCCCATATTTTGCATGGCAAATCAAAGGATTAATAATTGATATCTATAAAGGGTCTTGCGAGTTTCTTTAATTGCCATGCAAACAAATTAGATTTTTATTTTTTAAAAATTTCTCAATTAGAAAATTTACCGATGGCTTCAAGTGCAAGTTCATAACCTTGCACCCCGAGGCCAATTATGATCCCGTCAGCTCTAATGGAGACATAGGACTTGTGTCTAAATTCTTCGCGAGCATGGATATTGGAGACGTGTACTTCGATAACTGGACCTTCAAATGCGTTCAGCGCATCTAAGAGTGCTATAGAAGTGTGTGAGTATGCACCAGGATTTATGACTATAGCATCTGCCTCAACTCTGGCTGCGTGGACCCAATCGATAAGTTGTCCCTCATAATTGGATTGAAAACATTTTAAAATCATACCTTTTGAAAGGGCTATATGATCGCAGGCCTTGATGACATTAGCAAGAGTTGCATGCCCATAGATATCTTTCTCGCGCTGTCCTAGCAAATTGAGATTAGGACCATTTAGAAGGTATACAAGTTTGCTCATCTTGAGACGTCTCTTCCTTTAGTTTGGCTACCCACATTTTTGTTTCTTTTAGGCATAAGCCCACCAAATTAAAAGAGCACCAAAAATAACCCTGTAGATTACATAGGGGGTGAAGCTTATTTTTTTAATCCAATTCATCATGAGGTGCAGTGTAATATATGCGGAGACCGCCGAAAAAAAAGCTGCGACCGCACCGGCCCGAAGAGCACCAAAATTGTCCACGCGAACGGCTTCTAGGGCACTAAGAGTTGAAGCAGCAATTATGACAGGTATCGACATAAGCATTGAAATGCGTGCTGCGTCTTCTCGATTAAAGCCCATAAACCGCGCACCCGTGATAATAATACCCGATCGTGAAGTGCCCGGTATAAGAGCAATGGCTTGCCAAAGCCCTAAGATAAGAGCTTGTTTTAATGTCCACTCTTCCGCAGTTTTTATCGAATAACTTTTACTATCGGCCCACCATAACAGAATCCCGAAAACTAACATCATGATACCAATGAGACCCAACTCATCGCGAAGTGTAATATCTAACCCCACTCCTTTGAAAATTATGCCAAGAAGGATAACGGGGATTGTTCCAGTCAGCAGGCAAAGCGTAAGGGATTCATCGTTGGTTGTAATTGAACCCCGCATTATACCAAAAGCTCCTCTGTAAACGCGCGCTGCCTCTACTCTGAAATAAGCAAGTACCGCTATCAAAGTGCCTAGATGTACTGCAACATCAACTAGTGGCCCCGGATCTTCAACACCTGCAGTGGCCGGTAATATAATAAGATGTGCACTGGATGATATTGGCAGAAACTCTGTAATGCCCTGAATGATAGCAAGTATGATAAGATGTAAAACGGGCATGTGTAATCCTTAAGCACTTAGACGTCTTGTACCCCGTCATTCTTAAGCAAGGAAGCCCACTTTTATATTCGAATCGGACCTAAAACCCAAGATTTATTATCAGCGTGGCATTGTTTTATGAAATTTGTTAAAATAAAGGTCAGTACTTATGTCTTTTATTTGATCTATTAATCGCATATGGACGAACAATTACTGATTTCTTAAAAGGATTTCCGCATGTCTGAACAGCCGATGCTACAATTTGTATCGCTCAACCGAGAAATGCCAAAAAAGCGTTCTGCAGGAGAGCGCTCACAAGACTTTAATGAAATTTATGCTGAGTTTGCCCGTAAAAAGGCTGCGCAACAGGCTAGCCGCTGCAGTCAATGCGGTGTTCCATATTGTCAGACCCATTGTCCTCTTCATAATAATATTCCGGACTGGCTAAAGCTAACAGCAGAGGGGCGATTGAGAGAAGCCTACGAGCTGTCGCAGCAAACCAACACATTTCCAGAAATTTGTGGCCGAATTTGCCCCCAGGATCGGCTTTGTGAAGGAAATTGTGTCATAGAAAGCGCCGGGCATGGTACTGTTACAATTGGCGCGGTTGAAAAATATATCACGGACAAGGCTTGGGAAGAGGGCTGGGTGCAATCACTAAATCCGGTTGTTGAGTTAAATCACTCCGTTGGTATTATCGGCGCCGGGCCCGGTGGAATGGCAGCGGCTGATAGGCTGCGCCGTGCGGGCATTCAGGTAACAATTTATGACCGATATGATCGCGCTGGCGGCTTACTTACTTACGGCATACCTGGTTTCAAACTGGAAAAAGATGTAGTCATTAAACGCAATGACCAGCTTCTTAAGGGTGGTATCAACTTGGAACTGAACTGCAATGTTGGGCTGGACATAAGTTTTAATGACCTTCGCGAAAAACATGATGCGTTGATCGTCGCAACTGGTGTTTATAAAATTCGAGATATTGACCTTCCGGGATCTGAACGCAGCGGCGTAGTTCAAGCGCTCGATTATCTCACGGCTTCAAACAGAGTAAATTTCGGTGACCAGGTTGACGCTTTTGAAAGCGGAGAACTTAACGCAAAAGATAAAAAAGTCGTTGTGATAGGTGGTGGTGATACTGCGATGGACTGCCTAAGGACAGCTGTGCGACAAGGTGCCACATCAGTCAAATGCATTTACAGGCGTGACAGAGAGAATATGCCAGGCTCGCAGCGTGAGGTTCAAAACGCCGAAGAGGAGGGTGTGATCTTTGACTGGCTCTCTGCTCCAAATGAATTTCTTGGCGAACATGGTATAACGAACATTGTCGATATTGATAATAGCTCAACTCCGGTGCATGGTGTTGTTGCCAATAAGATGCGTCTAGGGTCCCCAGACGCAACCGGACGTCGGGTGCCAGAGGCGATTGAGGGCAGTGCGTATGTGGAAGAGGCAGAGTTGGTGATCAAGGCTTTGGGTTTTGAACCTGAAGACCTCCCATCACTATTTGACCATCCAGAGCTGCCAGTCACTCGGTGGGGTACGATCAAAGCGGAGTTCGAAACGGGCCGCACAAAGCTAGAAAACGTTTATGCCGTAGGGGATATTGTTAGAGGTGCCTCTCTGGTGGTTTGGGCTATCCGAGATGGACGAGATACCGCGGATGCTATTTTAAACGATCTTAAATCGAGAAATGCCATAGCGGCGGAGTAGTGTTTGCTCCTTAAATATTCCGATCTTTTCTCGGGTGCTGTTGGAAGAAAATATGCCCCGATCGCACAGGAGGCCAAGATGACGAAATTTGATGATACTTGGGAAGCTAAAGAATCAGCAAAAAGGACATGGATGGCTGAAAAAAGCTTGTATTGCGAGGAGACTGAACACGCCTCCTGCGGCGTTGGGCTCGTTGTGTCCATTGATGGAAAACCGAGTCGCAGAGTAGTGGAAAATGGGATTTCTGCCCTAAAGGCTATCTGGCACCGCGGCGCCGTTGATGCTGATGGTAAGACCGGTGATGGGGCGGGCATCCACGTTCAAATCCCAGTGTCATTTTTTTATGATCAAATCCGACGTACGGGCCATGAGCCCCGCAAAAAAGAATTGATAGCGGTGGGTCAGGTCTTTTTGCCACGCACAGATTTTGGAGCGCAGGAAACCTGCCGTACGATAGTGGAGAGCGAAGTGCTCCGGATGGGATATTATATTTATGGCTGGCGTCATGTGCCCGTAGAGATTGATTGTCTGGGTGAAAAGGCCAATGCAACACGTCCGGAAATTGAGCAGATTTTGATCAGTAACTGCAAGGGTGTGGATGAGGAAACCTTTGAAAGGGAACTCTATGTAATTCGTCGTCGCATTGAGAAGGCGGCGACATTTTCTGGGGTGACCGGACTTTATATAACTTCAATGTCTTGTCGCTCTATCATCTATAAAGGCATGATGTTAGCTGAACAGGTCGCTGAATTTTATCCTGATCTACGAGATGTGCGCTTTGAAAGTGCGTTTGCGATTTATCATCAGCGCTATTCTACCAATACTTTCCCGCAGTGGTGGCTTGCTCAACCATTCCGAATGCTGGCGCATAATGGTGAAATCAACACGCTGAAAGGCAACGTCAACTGGATGAAAAGCCATGAAATCCGCATGACAAGTGCAGCTTTCGGTGATATGGCAGAGGACATTAAACCAGTTATTCCTGCAGGCTCGTCTGATTCAGCAGCTTTAGACGCGGTTTTTGAAATGATGGTAAGAGCGGGGCGCGATGCCCCAATGGCGAAAACTATTCTCGTTCCAGAAAGTTGGTCTAAGCAAGCAGAGGAGTTGCCCAAAAGTTGGCGGGATATGTACTCTTATTGCAACGCTGTCATGGAGCCATGGGATGGCCCAGCAGCACTGGCAATGACGGATGGACGCTGGGTATGTGCAGGGCTCGATCGAAACGGCCTCCGTCCTATGCGATATGTTGTTACAGGTGATGGACTTTTAATTGCTGGGTCAGAGGCAGGTATGGTCCCCATTGACGAATCTACCGTCCGTGAAAAAGGAGCCCTGGGGCCGGGCCAGTTACTCGCAGTCGACATGACTGAGGGTAAACTTTATAGTGACGCTGCTATCAAAGATAAACTTGCCGCTTCCCAACCGTTTGGCAACTGGATTACAAAAATTAAAGAGCTTGACGGAGCTTTGGAAAATGTGAGCGAAACGGCGATGTTCGAAGGCGAAGAACTTCGGCGTCGGCAAATAGCTGCCGGATATTCGATTGAAGAACTTGAACATATTTTGGTTCCTATGGCAGAGATGGGGAAAGAAGCTCTAGCTTCAATGGGTGATGACACACCAAGTGCAGTGCTCTCTAAAGCGTACCGACCACTTTCGCATTATTTTAGGCAAAACTTTTCACAAGTAACGAACCCACCAATTGACAGTTTACGTGAATTTAGGGTTATGAGTTTAAAGACGCGTTTTGGAAACCTCAGGAATGTTTTAAACGAAAGCAGCCCGCAGTCTGAAATCCTTGTTCTGGAGTCTCCATTTATCGGAAACGCACAATGGAATGAGCTAAAGCGTCATTTTGATACTGAGCTTGTTGAAATTGATTGCTCCTTTGACAAAAGTACTGGTGCCAATGCCCTCCAAGATGGTCTAGAGCGGATCAGAGTTGAAGCAGAAGACGCTGTTCGTTCTGGCTTTGGCCACTTGGCTCTCACGGACCACCTATCTAATACCGACAAAGTGGCGATGCCAATGATTTTGGCCACCTCTGCCGTGCACAGCCATCTAACCCGGAAAGGTTTACGTACTTTTACCTCCATTAACGTTCGTTCTGCCGAATGTGTTGACCCGCATTACTTTGCAGTTCTAATTGGGGCAGGAGCAACGGTTGTTAATGCATATCTTGCCGAAGACAGCCTAGCGGACCGTATTTCCCGTGGACTTTTGGCCGGAACACTTAGTAAGGCAATGTCCCGCTACCGTACGGCGGTCGATCAGGGACTTTTAAAAATAATGTCTAAGATGGGCATTTCGGTACTATCCTCTTATCGCGGTGGGTTGAATTTCGAAGCAGTGGGGTTGTCAAGAGCCATGTGCGCAGAATATTTTCCAGGCCTTATGAGCCGAATATCGGGCATTGGTATTAGTGGGGTTCAAAAGAAATCTTTAGAAGTTCACCAACGCGCTTGGCTGGGTGGAGAGAATTTATTACCCATGGGTGGATTCTATAAATCGCGTAAATCAGGTGAAACGCATGCTTGGGAAGCGCATACCATGCATATGATGCAAGCGGCCTGTAATCGAGCGAGCTATGATATATGGAAGCAATATTCTAAGCGTATGCAGGCCAATCCGCCAATTCACCTCCGCGACTTATTAGCGATTAAACCGCTTGGCAATTCTATCGCTCTGAGCGAAGTTGAAAGCATCACCTCTATCCGTAAGCGTTTTGTCACGCCGGGAATGTCTCTAGGCGCATTAAGTCCTGAGGCACATAAAACGCTAAATGTCGCAATGAACCGTATCGGAGCAAAGTCTGATAGTGGTGAGGGAGGGGAAGATCCAGCGCATTTTTATCCCGAACCTAATGGTGACAATCCCTCAGCCAAGATTAAGCAGGTAGCCTCTGGACGGTTTGGAGTGACAGCAGAATATTTAAACCAGTGTGAAGAGCTTGAAATAAAAGTTGCCCAAGGTGCAAAACCAGGTGAGGGTGGTCAATTACCCGGAATGAAAGTTACAGACTTAATTGCCCGTCTGCGGCACTCTACAAAAGGGGTGACTTTGATTTCGCCTCCTCCTCACCATGACATTTATTCAATAGAAGACCTTGCGCAACTGATTTATGATCTCAAACAGATTAACCCTCGTTGCAAAGTAACGGTTAAGTTGGTAGCTTCTTCTGGCGTTGGTACGATTGCTGCTGGTGTAGCAAAGGCTGAAGCGGATGTAATCTTAATATCTGGGCATAATGGTGGAACGGGCGCTTCACCTGCGACTTCCATCAAGTTTGCTGGCTTGCCGTGGGAAATGGGATTGACAGAAGCCCATCAGGTGCTGTCGATGAATAACCTCCGCGATCGGATCACACTCCGCACCGATGGCGGGTTGCGCACCGGGCGTGATATTATCATGGCAGCTATGATGGGTGCAGAGGAATATGGCATCGGCACGGCTGCTCTTATTGCCATGGGATGTATTATGGTACGTCAGTGTCAATCGAATACCTGCCCCGTTGGGGTATGCACGCAAAAGGAAGAGCTTAGGGAAAAATTCACTGGAAACGCGGAGAAGGTTGTAAATTTGATCACGTTCTATGCTCAAGAAGTCCGGGAAATCCTTGCCAGCATTGGGGCACGTTCCATCGACGATATAATTGGGCGCGCAGATTTGCTGAGTCAGGTGAGCCGAGGCTCTGATCATCTCGATGATCTTGATTTGAATCCACTTTTGATATCCGTTGATGGAGCGGATAAAATCGTTTATAGACGTGACCGCGATAGGAACCCAGTTCCAGAAACACTTGACGCTGAAATTGTGGAAGACGCCGCGCGTTTTTTGAATGATCGAGAAAAAATGCAACTCAGCTACACTGTTCAAAATACGCATCGTAGTGTAGGCACCCGGATTTCAAGCCATATTGTACGCAACTTTGGTATGCAAAATGACCTTCAACGCGATCACCTTACTGTGAAACTAGCGGGAAGTGCTGGGCAATCGCTTGGTGCGTTTGCAACACGTGGGCTTAAATTGGAAGTGACTGGCGATGCGAATGACTATGTAGGCAAGGGGCTTTCTGGGGGTGCGATTATAGTGCGTCCGTCAATGATTAGCCAACTGGTGGCCGCTGAGAATACGATAATTGGCAATACGGTTCTTTATGGAGCAACCGATGGCTATCTGTTCGCCTCAGGTCGGGCGGGTGAACGGTTTTGTGTCCGTAATTCCGGTGCTAAAGTTGTCGTTGAAGGTTGCGGAAGCAATGGTTGCGAATATATGACTGGCGGCGTTAGCGTGGTGCTTGGGCCTATAGGGGCAAACTTTGGAGCTGGCATGACAGGAGGAATGGCCTATCTGTATGATCCAGAAGATCAAGCTAAGAAGATGCTTAATATGGATACTTTAGTTACCTGCTCCATAACGGTCTCTGCATGGGAAGACCAGTTAAAAAGACTGGTAGAAAAGCATGCAGTAGAAACTGGCAGCCTTCGAGCAGAAGGGATTTTGCAGCGTTGGGAGACTGAACTGCCAAACTTTCTACAGATTTGCCCCAAAGAAATGTTGATGCACTTGCCCCATCCATTGATAACCGAATTGGAAAGCATGCCTGCAGAGTAAGGTCAAATTTTTTTGTTTTCAGGGAGTTTTGGGTCTGCATCCCGTTAGGCGCGATAAAACAAAGCTGTCAGCGAAATGATCAAGCTTGTAACTTAGGTTAAAATCATCGAGAAAAAACAAATCCAGGATTGAAATCATCCTTTTAAATGGGCATTCATTATCCAGAATTTATTAATGGAACTGCTGCATGTTGAGGCTATATCATTTTGCTCTTTCCCCGTTTTCACGCAAAGTTCGTCTTTGTCTTGCGGAAAAAAAGATTGAAGTTGAACTTGTTGAGGAGAAATACTGGGAGCGATCTGTGGAATTTATCAATCGCAATCCAGCCGGAACTATCCCTATTTTGAGATTGGAGGGCCGTTATCTAAGTGAAAGCCTTCCGATTTGTGAATATTTGGAAGATATTTTTCCCGAACCAATCCTTATGCCGAAATGCCCAGATGATCGCTATGAAGTGAGGCGCTTGATTAATTGGTTTGACGATAAATTTAATCGTGAAGTAACCAAAAAGCTATTGCACGAGCGCGTTTTGAAAAAAATTTGTGGCGCAGGGTTTCCTGAAAGTAAAAACGTCAAAACGGGTGCCAAGCGTATCAAGTACCACATAGATTATATGAACTGGCTTCTCGAGCGGCGGCGTTGGCTAGCTGGTGATGTGATGACAATGGCCGATTTCGCCGCCGCAGCTCATATATCTTGCCTTGACTATATTTCTGATGTGGACTGGAATCGTTCCACCATTGTAAAAGAATGGTATGCTAAAATAAAGTCACGCCCCGCATTTCGCAGTATTTTGGCTGATCAGGTTCCTGGCTTTCCGCCCCCACGGCATTACAATGACCTGGACTTTTGATGACCGTCTTTAAGGAAGGTGAAATTCTTAAAAATGCATTATTTTTAAAAGCTTTGGAAGAAGGTTTTGATGATCTACGGGTATGTAGCCCCTCAGATGTTCCGGATGTTGGGGTAAGGTTGCAGGAGTTCCTTAAGAAAGATTATCACGGACAGATGGGATGGTTGGCGGAGCGTAGCCATTGGAGATCTGATCCAAGTGCACTTTGGCCTGAGGCGAGGTCGGTGATTATGCTTGCACACAATTATGCGCCTGATCACGACCCCTTAGAAATATTGCATCACAGAGAAAAGGCGGCAATATCTGTCTATGCTCAAAATAAAGATTACCACGATGTCATCAAGAAACGTCTCAAGGCCATCGCCCGTTGGTTGGTGGCTGAGACCGGCGGTGAGGTTAAAGTTTTTGTTGATACGGCCCCCGTACCTGAAAAGCCACTAGGTCAGGCAGCAGGATTAGGTTGGCAAGGTAAGCATACAAATCTTGTAAGCCGTGGACTTGGTAACTGGTTTTTTATAGGCTCAATATTCACAACTATTAACCTTCTTAAAGATGCACCGGAAACGGACCGCTGTGGCAGTTGCAAAGAGTGTATTTCGGTGTGCCCGACAAACGCGTTTCCACGCCCATATCAGCTTGATGCACGCCGTTGTATTTCCTATCTCACGATCGAACACAAGGGTCCTGTAGATATTGAACTCCGTGAAAAAATGGGTAATCGGATCTACGGATGTGACGACTGCCTAGCTGTGTGCCCCTGGAATAAATTTGCAAACCAGGCCAAAGAAGTCCGCTACCATGCGCGCGAGGAACTTATAGCTCCGGATCTTGCGGAGCTTGCTACCCTAGACGATAGGGGCTTTAGGATCAAATTTTCTGGTAGCCCGATCAAGCGAATTGGCCGGGACCGCTTTGTGCGAAATGTACTTTACGCGATTGGGAATTCCGCCATTAAAAAGCTTTTGCCGATTGCAGAAGGCTTAAAAAATGATGCGGACTCTACTATTTCCGAGGCGGCTGAATGGGCGGCGGAACGGTTAAAAATCCTCTAAAGATGCTAGCGCCGGCACAACTTTTGTGAAAACGTATGGTAAGCTATTCGAATACAAATTTGCGCTACAGAATGTAAAATGATGAGGTAAACATGACCCTACTCCTGGGCATTGATACGGGTGGCACATATACTGATGCAGTAATCCTTAAAGATGAAATGAAAGTCATTGCAAGCGCGAAGTCCTTGACTACAAAACAGGATTTGGCCCTGGGTATCGCGCGTGCGGTTAAAAGCGTTTTGAACTCTTCGGGTGTGGCTCCGAGTGATATATCGATGGCTTCCCTTTCAACTACGCTTGCCACAAACGCATTGGTGGAAGGGCAAGGCGATCAGGTTGGACTTATCTATATCGGCTTTCGGAAGGGCGATGTGGAAAAACACTGCCTTTTAGAAGCGCTAAAAGGCGATGAATTTATTGAGCTCAGGGGTGGACATAGTCATGAAGGCTTGCAGGTGTGCCCTTTGGAGGAAAATTGCTTGAAAGCTTGGATCACTGACATGAAGGGCGTTTCGGCGTTTGCCGTGGCTAGCCAGTTCGCAACTCGAAATCCAGCTCATGAAAGGCAGGCAGCCGATATTATCAAGTCCATAAGTGGTAAACCTGTAAGTACTTCTCATCAACTGTCGGCAAAACTAAATGGGCCAAAAAGGGCGCTTACGGCTTTGCTAAATGCGCGGTTGATCGGGATGATTGACCGTTTGATAAGTCGTGCTTCCGATCAACTTATCAGCCTGGGGATTCGTGCACCAATGATGGTAGTGCGTGGTGATGGAGCACTTATTTCGCAGGAGCAGGCGCGCGATAAACCGATTGAAACTATCTTGAGCGGTCCCGCGGCCTCGATAGTTGGCGCGAGCTGGCTGACAAACGCTAATAATGCAATTGTTTCTGATATTGGAGGAACCACCACAGATGTTGCGCTTTTGAAAGGCGGTCGGCCCGCAATCGATCCGATGGGGGCGCAGGTTGGTCCGTACCGAACCATGGTTGAGGCAGTTACCATGCGCACCACCGGTCTTGGAGGAGACAGTGAAGTCCATTTGATCTTCGATAGCTTAGAAAGTGGTGTCACTCTTGGCCCAAAAAGGGTTTTACCTGTAAGTCTAGCCGCTATAGAAAATCCTGATGTAGTGCATGCAGCCCTTGATGAACAGCTGAAAAGTAGTTTGCCTGGGGAACTCGATGGGCGCTTCGTCCGCAGTACAGTATTTAAACCCCAAGCTAATCTCCATGACAGGGACCAACGGTTGTTAAAAAAGTTGGAAACTAGCCTAAAACCGCTTGGCAATGTGATAGCTAATCGCCTTGATAGACAGGCACTCGTTCGGCTTGTTAACTGGGGGTTGGCAGAAGTATCGGCATTAACGCCAACTGATGCAAGTCATGTTCTTGGTTTTACAGATGTGTGGGACAAAATGGCTGCAGTAAAGGCCCTACGAATTTTTGGTAGACAACGCACGAAAGCAGGAGTCGCGTTCTGTAATGATGCAACATCGCTTGCTCAAAAGATTTTTGACCAACTAACCCATCAGACTGCGCTGGCCCTTCTTGAAACTGCATTTTTTGAAGAAGTGGTTGATTTTGGTAAAAAGCCAAAGGACTTGGCTAAGCATCCCCTTTTGCAAGCGGGGCTTTTGGGGCACAGTGGAATTCTAAAGATAGATGCTGGTCTCAATTTTCCTGTCATTGGGCTAGGTGCCTCTGCTCCGGTATATTATCCAGCAGTAGGTGAGCGGTTGAATTGTAAAATGGTGTTACCGGAAAACATAGGTGTTGCAAGTGCTATTGGTGCTGTGGTGGGGCGTGTGACTATGCGGGCCAGTGGCACTGTTAGCAGCCCAAATGAAGGACAGTACAGGGTCCATTTACCGGAAACTCTTCTTGATTTCACTGATGAAGAAACAGCTATCTCAACGCTCGAGGCAAATTTGCGTGAGAGAGCTGAGGCTGATGCCAAGGCCTCAGGCGTGGAGGATGTTGAAGTCGAGATTACCCGCAATATCCGCAAAGCAGAAGTTGAGGGTAAAGACATATTTGTTGAAGCACAAGTGTGTGTCACCGGAACCGGTCGACCGAGGATCACTAAAAACTAATTTTTTATTTCCTTTCACGGTTCTACTATTTGGAAGGTTGGTAAAATTCGAAATTTGAGGGATTGTGATACTACAAAATTTAAATTGAGTCATGCAGAGCCTACATATTTTGATGCGTTCACAAATATTTGAACGAGTGCTCGGCTTGGAGGCAAATAAAAGGGTTCAATACAGCGTCGTCTGTTTTAAAATTAAAGGAGAAGCGCTAGGTTTTAGTATTTGGGCGCTTTGGCAGACGATCAGGACTCGCTTAACGCTATTTTTGAACTAAGGACGCTGACTTTAGTCATGTAAAACGAAAACCCAAACAAGTTGTCCGGTCTTATTTACCTAGTTTTAAAAAAGATAGATAACGCTGCTTAATACAATGCCTTACTTAATCTGATTTGATATTTAAGCTAATCAACCTGTACTATATTCCACCCCTTTCATAGATCAGAGCTCCGACTTCTCTCTTATAGAACAAATGCAACTTATGTTTTCCGGAGGTAGCAACCCTATCGATAAATTGGCGAGGTCCAACCTTTTAGGCCATACGCTCCCATAGCGCGTCACACATCGTACCTAGACGTTTCTCAATTTCAATCATGGCATCTACCACCGCATCTTCTCGCCACCGCTGACCAATGATTTGTACATTGATCGGTTGGGGTCCTCTTTCCATTTGCGCCAGATATGTTGGCAAATTGCCGGCCGGCAAGCCGACAAAATTCATTGAGTAAGACCATAGCGCTGATCCCAAAACTTCACGCACACCTTCTTCTCCCTCTCTGTCCCTATCAGGTTGAAAATATGGTTGAGGTAAGAATGGTGTGAGATAAAGAGGATAGTCGTATAAGAACAATGACCATTGTCTGGCGTAATGACTTCTCTTAGCCATAGCCTTAAGTAGATTTAAATCTTTTGCAGGACGAAACTGGCGAAAATATTCCGCAAAGATATTCTGAATAGTTTCTGACCCAAATTTTCGGATGTCTGGGCCCATCAGTTCGGCAACTTCGCCCAACAGAGCGCCATAGCCAGCCCGAGCAGTTTCCTCAAGCAGCGGCGGCTCCTTTTCTTCAACTTCATAGCCAGCATCCCTGAGGGCCTCCGCTGCCGCTGTTAGGGCTTTGTAAACCGCGGGGTGTGTGTCAAAGCCTGGAGTTTCGCACCAGTAAGCAACTTTAAGATTATTTGATTTTACCGCCATCCGATAAGGTAGAGGAACGTGGAAGGGATCTCTGGGATCGGACCTGACTAGAGTAGGCATGGCCAATTCTAGATCTAACGCGGAGCGGGTAATGACGCCCTGAACAGACATTGATTGAGCAAGCATTCCGCGTTCTGCTTTCTGGGTAGGGTTCCAGGCAGGAACGCGTCCAAGCCCTGGTTTCACTGTAAAAGCTCCATTGGCAGCAGCAGGAAATCGAAGTGAGCCGCCAATATCATTCCCATGAGCCAATGCACCAATGCCAGCCATCACAGCAGCACCTGCTCCACCGGAGGAACCGCCGGGAGAAATATGGCGTCCCCAAGGATTGTTTGTACGCCCGTGTATTGGATTGTCAGTTTCCGCTCGGAAGGAAAACTCGGGTGTGTTTGTACGCCCGATCACAACGGCACCAGCATCTAGCAGGTTTTTCACAACTGGCGCATCATCTTGTGCAACTAGATCTTTCATTGCCTGGATGCCATTTGTTGTGGCCCAGCCAGCCTGATCAACATTTACTTTTACAGTAATTGGGAGGCCATGGAGTGGACCACATGGATCTCCTTTTTGGCGTTGGTTATCTAGTTGCGATGCTCTTTCGAGAGCTTGCTCGGAAAGGTTCATAACCACCGCGTTCAAATCTCCATTCACAGCTCGCATCCGATCTATAGAGGAGCTAACGGCCTCCGCCGAACTGATATCACCTTTGTTAAGGGCATTTGTTTGTTCAGTTGCGCTCATGCGCCAAAATTCACTATAACTCACGCTCGCCCCTTTCATTTCGACCTTACAAAAGCTACACCTACTTAGAGATTAAGCAAGACGTATTTAAGCGCAAACTCTCCTGCAACAGTCAAGAGGGTGCATTTGCGTAACCTATAGCCTGCAAAGCTATTTTGATTTCATCCAAGATAGCGGAATCATCGATTGTTGCGGGCATTTTGAATGCTTCATTATCTGCTATTTTTGCCATGGTGGAACGCAGAATTTTGCCAGAGCGCGTTTTAGGCAGTCTGTCTATAACTGCGGCGAGTTTGAACGCAGCTACAGGGCCCATATCATCTCGCATCAGTTGAACGCATTCTGTAACGATCTCTGAATGGGGTCGATTGACTCCTTTAGTAAGGCAAAGTAGGCCGATCGGTAATTGGCCTTTAAGTGTATCGTTTACCCCAATTACAGCGCATTCAGCAACGTCTGGGTGATTTGCGAGTACCTCTTCCATAGCACCCGTTGAGAGTCTATGCCCCGCTACATTGATTACGTCATCTGTGCGCGCCATTACATATAGATATCCATCTTCATCCATCATTCCGGCGTCACCCGTCTCGTAATAACCAGGAAAGACGCTGAGATAGGAATTTTTGAAACGGTTCTCAGCGTTCCATAGGGTTGGGAAGGTGCCAGGTGGAAGTGGTAGTTTTATCACAATTGCACCAAGCGTATTAGGTGGAAGTTTTTTACCAGTCTCATCCAGAATTCGGATATCATAGCCTGGCATTGCAACTGATGGGCTACCAATCTTAACTGGAAGCGGTTCAATTCCGATTGGGTTGCCTGCAATCGTCCAGCCAGTTTCCGTTTGCCACCAGTGATCTATAACTGGTACCTCTAAAAGTTTTTGCGCCCAATGAATGGTATCGGGATCCGCACGCTCACCTGCAAGATAAAGTGCTCTAAGACAAGTTAGGTCATAGTCCTGTTTAAACACGCCGTTGGGATCTTCCCGTTTTATAGCGCGAAAGGCTGTCGGTGCGGTAAAAAAACTGCGAACGTTGTGTTCTGATATGACACGCCAGAACGTTCCAGCGTCCGGGGTGCCGACTGGTTTGCCTTCAAAAAGAACCGTTGTATTTCCATGAATAAGGGGTGCGTAGCAAATGTAGCTGTGCCCTACAACCCATCCAAGATCAGAAGCTGCCCAAAATACCTCCCCCGGATCTACATTGTAGATATTTTTCATTGACCAGTTCAAGGCTACTAAATGTCCAGCCGTTGGACGAACGACACCTTTCGGGGCGCCTGTGGTGCCAGATGTGTAGAGGATGTAAGCTGGATGATTGCCTTCTACAGGGAGGCATTCGGCTGGACTTACACCTGATTGAAATTCGCACCAGTCATAATCACAGCTCTCTTGCAGTTCTGCCTTCAATTGTTCACGCTGATAGACCACTACGATTTCGGGTTTATGCGATGCTTGTTCAATTGCCGTATCGATCAAAGGTTTGTAGGCCACGACACGGCCTGGCTCTAAGCCACACGAGGCCGATAAGATTACCTTCGGGCTGGCGTCATCGATTCTAACGGCAAGCTCGTTTGCTGCAAACCCACCAAAAACAACGGAATGAATCGCCCCGATCCTCGTACAGGCAAGCATAGCGACAATCGTTTCTGGGATCATTGGCATATATATAATGACACGATCGCCTTTCTCAACGCCCCGTGCTATTAGCGCTCCAGATAACTGAGCAGTCTGCTCCAAAAGCTCCGCATAGGAAATATGCTTTTTGGTATCAGTCATCGGACTGTCATAAATTATAGCCGTTTGATCAGCACGCCCATTTTGAACATGCCTGTCCAGTGCATTGTAGCAAGTATTTACTTTAGCATCTGTGTACCATTCAAAAAGGGGATCATGCGCTGCGTTTAATGCAAAAGTGGGTTCTTTGACCCAGTCAATGGCCTTAGCGGCATCCATCCAGAAAGCTTCAGGATCAGATTGCCAGTCCTGATAAATTTGCGAATACCCCACAGATATACTCCCCAAATAAAAACATTTCACTAACATTGCCTCAATTGCGCTGATCTGCAAGTCATTCACTTAGTAGTTTTTATTAATTTCAGCGAAACCTTTGAAATTTGGTGCCAGCCTTCTTTTCCCAAATTTTGCAATTTTACCATTTCTAATCTTTAAAGCTGCATGCTGGGCTTCAGGCTAAAATAAATTCCGCTTTTAAAGGCAGAATAACGAATAAAATTTATGCTCAACATAAGTGCTCTATCGGATAACTTGTTAAACATCAGTTACAATTTTATAGATCTATCTCAAAACACCGTTTTTGATTAAGGATTTTATAAGCGTGTCACCCGAAACTGCACAGATTATAGCCCTACAAGCGCTTGGATGGCTTGTTGCTGACGAAGATCTACTAGCAATTTTTATGGGTTCAACAGGTTGTAGCGCTGAAAGCTTGAAAGCCGGGCCGGATGATCCGGCGCTTTTGCTTTCGGTTTTAGATTTTATACTGATGGATGATCAATGGGTGGTTGGCTTTTGTAAGGCAGTAGGCCTTGACCCTTCACAGCTTAAGTGCGTGCATGGGCTTTTCCCAGGTGGAAATGAAACCCACTGGACATGAAATGTTGGAATAAGGAATTAAGTCAGTATGCAGATAAACGGAATTATTTTTGACAAAGACGGAACACTCTTCGGATATTCGAAGACATGGGATACGTGGTCTTTAAAAATAATCGAAAAACTATCAAAAGGTGAATTAAGGCTTGCACGAGAACTTGCGAAAGCGATCGGATTTGATCTAGAAAATGGAGAACTCTTACCTCAAAGTATCGTGATTGCTGGAACCAGTGGTGAAGTTGCGATGCAACTGGGACGACTGCTTCCTACCTGGCAGCTTGATGCGCTAGAACAGTTCTTGAACCAACAGGTCATTGATTTGCCTCTTTGTGAGGTAATTCCGTTGAAAGAATACTTTGAACTTCTACGCAAGAATCGGCTGAAAGTGGGAGTTATGACAAATGATAGTGAGGAAAACGCTCGCCTACATTTAGGCCAGGTCAAAGTAAACCCTCATTATGATCTAGATTTTTTGGCCGGATATGATACTGGTTATGGCGCAAAGCCTAGCGCCGGTCCCTTACTCGCTTTTGCGCAGGTCACCCACATAGAGCCTTCTAAAATTGTTATGGTTGGTGATAGTTTACACGATCTTATCGCCGGACGGCGGGCAGGGATGAAAACTATAGGTGTACTAACTGGCCCAGCCAATAAGATTGATCTTGTTGATCACGCAGACATCGTACTGCCTGATATTTCCCATATACCTCAAATTTTAGAACAATTCCGTTTTTAACTATTATCCTGAGACAAAATTAGCGACCGATTCTGTCGTTTTCCAACGGGAATTGTATGTAATGAAAGCTTTTGCTGCTTTTATATGAAAGGCAAACAGGCATGACGGAACAAAAGTCAAAAAGAAGACGTGGCGGCGGCCGGGTTGGTAATGCCGAAAGGAGGGGTGGACGCTCGATAGAGCAGATGCCTTGGCGTTTACCTGTAAATCGAGACAAGCCTACTGAGCCCTTAAGCGAAGAAGGTATTCAGGCTATCCATGAGGCGGCCATGCGCATTCTCGAAGAAATAGGTATAGCATTTCTAAATGATGAGGCACGCGCGATCCTTAAAGTGGCGGGTTGCGATATTGATGGTGATATCGTGCGGATGGGCCGCGATTTTGTGATGGAAATGGTTTCTAAAGCTCCTTCAGAGTGGACTTTGACCCCCCGCAACCCTGACCGCCAACTCACTGTAGGAGGAAATCATATCCTTTTCGGTAACGTTTCTTCCCCACCCAGTTACTGGGATTATTCTACTAAGAAAAAAGTTTCCGGTACACGCGAAATGTGCAAAAACCTGCTAAAACTCTCACAGTATTTTAACTGTATACATTTCGTTGGTGGCTATCCAGTTGAACCGGTCGATCTTCACGCGAGTACGCGTCATCTCGATGTTTTGTATGACAAGCTTACGCTCACAGACAAAGTGGCACATGCGTATTCGTTAGGAAAAGAACGCGTTGAAGATGTAATGGAAATGGTCCGTATCGCGGGTGGCCATAGCCACGAGGACTTTGAAGCCAGTCCGAAAGTTTACACTAACATCAATTCGACATCGCCCTTAAAACATGATTATCCGATGTTAGATGGCTGGATGCGAATGGCGCGCCGAAATCAGGGACTTATAGTCACGCCATTTACTTTAGCGGGTGCCATGGCACCTGTCACCATGGCAGGTGCAGTGACTCAATCCATTGCTGAGGCGCTTTGCGCTGTTGCCTTAGCCCAGTGGATAAGGCCTGGAGCTGCTTGTGCGATTGGGACATTTACCTCAAATGTAGATATGAAATCTGGTGCACCAGCATTTGGAACACCGGAGTATATGCGCGCTACTCAGATGACTGGCCAGATGGCAAGATTTTACAAGATGCCGATGCGTGCATCTGGAGTGTGCGCGGCAAATGTTCCAGATGGACAAGCAATTTGGGAAACTTCAAATAGTCTATGGTCGGCTGTGCAATCAGGTACACACCTGATTTACCATGCAGCCGGATGGCTTGAAGGTGGGTTAGTAGCAAGCCCGGAAAAGTTCATCATGGATTGTGAAATTCTTCAGCAAATCCAGCGCTATATGGAAACTGAAACTTACGCAACTAAGCCTGATGACATCGCTTTCGAAGCGATACGGGCGGTGGGTAACGATGGACATTTCTTCGGCACTCAGCATACCCAAGATCGTTATGAGACGGCTTTTTACCAACCCTTCCTTTCTGATTGGCAAAACTATGAAGCTTGGGAGGCAGCAGGTGGTATCTGGACTACCGAGCGCGCCCATATTTTATTTAATCAGATTATCGAAGAATTTGCACCACCCTCAATCGAACCAGCTATTGATGACGAACTCAAAGAGTTCGTTGAGCGACGTAAAACTGAAGGTGGGGCGCCAACTGATTTCTAGAATGCCTTTTAAATTTGATGCAATCAAATAAAATGATATACATGCCTTCCGGCTGGTAATTATCTCTCTTTAATCAAAATGGACTGAATACACACGGCGGTCTTGTTTCCAACCGACAAAAGGGGTTATTTACTTATCGCTATCAAAAATCTACCGGTAAAAATATTCAGGCCTATTTTTGAAACATTAACACCGAAGTTTAAAACAATATTTTTTGGATATTTGCCAAACAATTGAAAGATACTGTAAGTTTGCGGAAAACCTTGAGTGTCAGGCTCTGGGATTTAGTCTTAACAGCCAGACTTTAATTTGGGTTAAACCTGTTTTAATTGAGATGGCAATCTTCAATTTTTCAGATACTAAATAGCATTCTAGAGGGCAGTGGCACCAAAAGGACTTAAGCAAATAAATGATGGGTTATGATCGTGATGATAACAGATTGAGAAGTGGAGAAAGAAGTATTTCTGAGATTGAATTTTCGCTTACTCAGTAATGCTTTCATACAAATCACAATTAGTAGGCTGCTTATAAAAAACCAAAAACGGAATAAGAAAAATAAACCCGATTATGATCAAAAAACCTGTAACAATTCGCTCCCGGTCAGTGACTTTACTAAAAATTTTGCATGATGTCTACTTGGTTCAAGTGAGTATTTGACGTACTTTATTACTACAATGGAATTCCCCGGAAGGGGCGAGCAAACTTCTTTTGGTTCTCTTGCCGCTCCACGATAGTCGCATGCACAAAACGCCTATAAGCATCTATGCCGGATAGTATTGAAATCCAAAAGTGAGATTAATACAATTTTTTTGGTTAGAGGAGTGGAAGCTGCTTTTTCAGCTGAGGCGGTTCAACCTTCCTCGAAAGGATCCCATTCCTCCTCCAATTCTGGAAGCGCTGTAAATTTAGCTTCTAAAGCCAGAGCTTTGGGTGTTTTGATACTTGAAATATTAGCCTTTGAAAAGTTGGTAAAGATTGCTTTAACAATTGGGTTCTCAGCGACTTCCTGTTTAAGCGCATCTTTTTCAGCACGTTTCTGCACTGCGATAGTGGGTGCTCCTTTAGCATTTACAAGGCTTACGGCCCATCTAAACCCCGTCCACATCTGTAGTCGACTGCTAAGGCGCTGCGCTAAATCTGAAGGCGCAGCGGATGTTGGTTGAAACTCAATTTGGCCGGCTTTGTATTTCACCAACTGAACATGATTTTCAACATCCATTAGTAGCGCAATTTCGCGCTGATTTCGGATAAGTGTCACAACATGATCAAAGGTTGGATAGTGTAATAGCGCTTGCTCTTGTGATAGGGCAATTGCCGGACTCATGACCGATGCGATTGTACCACTTGTGATTTCAGAAGATGATGGGCTACTAGACTCTCGAGACTGCTGATTTTGTCCTGAAGCTTCACTAGATTGACCGCCCGAAGATCTTTGTTGAGGAATATGTTTTAACTTTTGGATTAGCTCGTCAGGTGTTGGTAAGTCTGCGACATGAGTAAGGCGGATAATGGCCATTTCTGCAGCCATCATGGAATTGGGCGCCTTTGCAACTTCTTCTAAAGCTTTTAAAAGCATTTGCCATGCCCTGGTTAAAACGCGCATCGGAAGATTTTCAGCAAATGCTTTTCCTCTCACACGGTCGTCTGGTGATACTGTCGGATCGTCTGCAGAGCTGGGTGTGATTTTTACAACGGAAACCCAATGAGTGATTTCTGCCAAATCGCGCAAAACAGCCAATGGATCAGCTCCATCTGAATATTGTGCGCCTAGTTCTCCCAATGCTCCGCTTGCATCACCCTTCATTATCATATCAAACATATCCATAACTCGGCCTCGATCCGCAAGCCCAAGCATCGCTCTGACCTGATCAACGGTTGTTTCACCTGCGCCATGACTAATCGCTTGATCCAGCAGCGATTGAGCGTCTCTTGCGGAGCCCTCTGCAGCACGCGTGATTAGTGCCAAAGCTTCCTTTGTAATAGAGGCGTTTTCTGCCGATGCGATTTTTTGCAATAATGCCATCATTACTTCAGGTTCTATCCGGCGTAGGTCAAAACGCTGGCATCTGGATAGGACCGTTACAGGCACCTTGCGGATTTCTGTGGTAGCAAATATAAATTTTACATGCTTGGGGGGCTCTTCCAAGGTTTTTAGTAGTGCATTGAAAGCGTTGTTCGAAAGCATATGCACTTCATCTATGATGTAGATCTTGTAGCGAGCAGTGGCTGCGCGATAATGGACGCTATCAATTATTTCGCGAATGTCGTCCACGCCAGTGCGACTGGCGGCGTCCATTTCCATGACATCCACATGACGCCCAGCCATAATTGCCAAACAGTTTTCACATTGGCCACATGGGTTTGTTGTTGGTCCGCCCAAACCATCGGTACCGATGCAATTCATACCCTTGGCGATAATCCGCGCTGTTGTAGTTTTGCCAGTTCCTCGAATACCTGTCATTATAAATGCTTGCGCAATTCGCTCTGCTTCAAAGGCATTTTGCAGTGTACGTACCATTACATCTTGGCCTACAAGGTCCATGAATGTTTCTGGACGGTATTTACGGGCGAGGACCTGGTAGCCTGGTGCGTTTTCTGACATATGAACCCTTGAGAGATTAACGGTCTGACTATAACAAGATCTTAGTATAATGAATTTAGTCTAATTCTCAATGACGAAACGCATTTAGGCCTGCTTCAATGTTTAACATTTTAGATCTTCCGGTACTTTCTGGTCGGATCGGTATATGTCCTATGCCGGGGCGTTTTTCCAGTTACCAAACAAATTTTGCAAGTATCACGGACTGGCGCCCTCAACTTGTTATTACCGTTGCACAGTTTTTCGAAATGGAAAAAATTGGGATAACCTCATTTCCGAATGACTTGAGGGCGGAAGGAGTTGAGTGGATGTATTTTCCGGTTGCGGATTATGGGGTGCCGGATCATGAGCAGGACAGGTGGACCAATATTTCAAATAAGGCGCACAAAGTTTTGAACGAGGGTGGCCGTGTTTTATGCCATTGCCACGGGGGGTGTGGAAGGTCGGGAATGGTTTTCTTGCGGCTTATGTGCGAGACAGGTGAGTCAGCAAAGGGCGCACTGGAGCGCCTACGTAAAGTTAGGCCTTGCGCCGTTGAAACAAAATCTCAGTTAGTTTGGGCTGCCGTAACAAATAGCTGACCCAGAAAATTTTCCAATCAGTGAGAGGTTGGACAACGACCCAAGCGGGGCTCGTTACGGCTGCTTCCTTCCGGATCTGACCGGGTTGGCGAGGCGCCTGCCCGCGCCAACCTCTCTCGTTCTGTTTAAAGCTTATAGGATTTTTCCGCAAGGGAGCTAGCTTTGAAAGATTGCCGTACACTAGTTTGCATGTCATGAGGCTGACAGAAGAGAAGGGTAACATATGAGGCTGGCTGAGAAAGTTACATTTGGTGGATCGGGCTTGCAGCGCGCTGCGGAACTTCGAGGGGAAGGATCTGGGTGCCCAAGTGCTGGAGATCAAGCGATCGTGCTTTGGCGTGGGAAGGTTCTCGTTGAAAGAAACGATTCGGTTTTTTTACTGCGGGCGGAAGTAAACCATATTGCTCTCTCGGAAGGGCGATGCATTTTTTTGGGCGTCGATCAGGAAGTAAAGACCTTTGCAATAGATATTTCTAATTGGACGCCAAGCGATGATGAGCGCCCTGACCCTTCTGAATTTTATGACTCGTCAGAGCAATTTCATCCTGATTTTCCAACCGCTGTATTTTGTGAGTTGCGTGGCCAGATGGCTTATATTACAGCGCGAGACGCTGAGCTAGCTGCTACAGCTAAAGCGTTGTTCCATTGGCACAATTCTCATGAATTTTGTTCTCGTTGTGGCGGAATTTCCGAGATGACGATGTCTGGTTGGCAGAGGAAATGTTCGATTTGCGAAACAACTCACTTCCCGCGGACAGATCCTGTTGTAATAATGTTGATCACTCAAGGATCAAATGTTCTTTTGGGTCGATCGCCGGGCTGGCCAGACCGTATGTATTCCTTGCTGGCTGGATTTGTTGAGCCGGGGGAAACAATAGAGGCTGCTGTTCGCCGTGAAGTCTTTGAAGAAAGTGGTATAAAGGTCGGGCGCGTATCTTATCTCGCTTCCCAACCTTGGGCTTTTCCGAACTCTCTGATGATTGGTTGCCATGGCGAAGCTTTATCTAAAGAGATTAATCTGGACGTAAATGAGATCGATGATGCACTTTGGATTTCAAAAACAGAGCTTATGAATACTTTCGACAGCAAGGAGACGTTAATTAGACCTGCTCGCTTAGGTTCAATCGCACAATTTCTTTTAAAAAACTGGCTCGCAGACACCCTTGAATAATCTCAAACTGCGAAATAGTTTGAATAAATGCTTGATAAGAAAATCATAAACAAAGAATATCCGGATATCCCTCAATAACGGCTGCGATGAGAGTCTGCAGGATATACGCCGAGAACTTTGATGCTGGTTGAGAAATATTCAAGCTCCTCAAGCGCAAGCTTGACGTTTTCGTCCTCAGGATGCCCCTCGACATCTGCATAGAACTGGGTAGCGGTGAATGATCCTTCCAGCATGTAACTTTCCAGTTTCAGCATATTTACTCCATTTGTTGCAAAACCTCCCATCGCTTTATAAAGAGATGCTGGAATGTTACGTACTTGAAAGACAAATGTTGTTATCATTTTGCCGTGAGCACGACGTGAATAATCTGGCGTACGTGACATGATAAGAAAGCGGGTCGTGTTGTGACTATGGTCCTCAATATCTTTTGCCAGTATTTTGAGGTTGTAAGTATAAGCAGCGATCGAACTAGCAAGAACGCCGATTGCAGGATTTGGAGTTGATGCGAGTTCAGCGGCTGCACCTGCACTATCCGCTGCACTGATTGGGGCAATGCCATGCCGATCAAGAAAAGTTTTTGCTTGTGGTAGAAGAACTAGGTGGGCGCGAACAGACTTAACGTCCTGCAACCTTGTGCCCGAATTAGCCATCAGGCAGATTCTGACACGGGTAAAAGCTTCGTCAATAATGTGCAGACCAGATTCTGGCAGTAGCCGGTGAATGTCAGCCACCCTTCCATAGGTTGAGTTTTCGACAGGGACCATGGCGTGATCGGCACGTCCCTCTAGCACGGCTTCAATCATATCTTCGAAGCTAGGGCAGGGTAGGGGGTCTAATTCTTTTCTAGCAGTTGTGCATGCTTCATGTGAGTAGGCCCCTAAAGCGCCCTGAAAGGCTATTCGATTGGTCATTTGGCCACCATTTTTGCATTTTGGTCGTTTAGTCGCGCCTTCTACACCTTGCATAATCTAATAGGAAGCGGGTAAACAACGTCAATTACGAATTTTTCACGGAGTTCAGGCTATGCTTGATACTATGACACTCACTAAAATCACCGGTGCTTTTTGTGGGTCGTTATTAGTTTTTCTGTTAGGCAGTTGGGTAGCAGAAGAACTGTATCACGCGGATCACGGACACGGTAAAAAACACGCGGTTGGCTACGAAATTTATGTAGAGGAGCCGGAAGCGCTAGAAGAAGCAGTCGATGAAGAGTTGAACTTTGATACTTTGTTAGCTGCCGCAGACTTGGCCAAAGGCGCAAAGGTTTTTGGCAAATGCAAAGCTTGCCACAAGTTGGAAGATGGAGCTAAAGGAACAGGACCGCATCTCTATCAGGTTGTCGATAGGGCAGTTTCTTCGGTAGAGGGTTATGGATACTCAGGCGCCTTAATAGCAGTTGCGGACATCTGGACTGCTGTTGAACTTAATGGGTTTTTGGAAAATCCCAAAAACTATGCGCCTGGAACTAAAATGGGCTTTGCAGGGCTTAAGAAACCTGAGGATCGTGCAAATGTTATTGCGTATCTTAAGTCTGTGAACTGACGGGGAATTTGAAGAATAATTGTGTCGAAATTTTCACTCTGGGCTTTTTTGCCTTTGAGATAGTTGGGGGTTGAACGTAGTCATGGCGACTTCGCAAAATACGCTAATTTGTGTCACTCTTATGGGGGAAAACAGTCGTGATAAAATTTCCAAACGATAAAGCTAACATCTTTATAACCACTAATAAGCGCACCAGAAGCAACCTATGGAAAGCAATATTTTTAATTTTTGGCTTATTCCTTGTAACGACTGCGATGGCAGAGCAAAAGACTATAAAAAGTCACGGTTATTCGTATTTTGGCGACTTGAAATACGCTTCAGACTTTCATCATCTCGACTATGTAAACCCCAAAGCACCTAAGGGCGGTGAAATTTCAACTTGGGGCTTTGGTACTTTTGACTCAATGAATCCATATTCGAGGAAGGGCCGAGCTGCGGCGTTGGCTTCGGCGGCTTTTGAAAGTTTAATGACCAGTACTGCTGATGAAATTGGCGCTCTTTATGGCCTGCTTGCCAGTGGTTTGGAGTATCCTGAAGATCTTTCGTACGTGATTTTTGAAATCAGACCAGAGGCTCGATTTTCAGATGGTACAGCCGTTACCGCTGAGGATGCTAAATTTACATACGAACTTTTCCTTAAAGAAGGTCTTCCAAGTTATAAGGCCGTACTTGCTGAGATCGTTGAAGGTGCCGAAGTTTTAGGACCCCGAAGGATAAAATATACTTTTAAGCTAGATTCACCCGAACGTGATCGTATACCATTAGTTGGCGGGTTCCCTGTAAAATCAAAAGCATGGTTCGAGAAAACGGATGCGGGGATCGATGAAAATAGAATGGTTCCAGCCATCGGTTCGGGGCAGTATGTTTTGGACTCATTTGAAGTGAATAGGTGGGTTAAGTATAAACGAAATCCTGACTACTGGGGTAACGATCTTCCGATCAACCGAGGGCGTGGCAATTTTGATGTTATTCGTGTGGAGTACTTCGCAGACGGAAACGCGGCGTTTGAAGGCTTCAAATCCGGAGCCTACACCTTCAAGTTAGAAAATTCATCAAAGACTTGGGCAACTGGATATGATTTTCCTGCCTTAAATGATGGTTACGTTATAAAGAAAACGCTACCAGATGGAGGCATCGCGACCGGTCAGAGCTTTGTATTGAATTTGCGTCGCCCGCAGTTTCACGATATCCTCGTGCGCGAGGCGATTGCACATCTCTTTAATTTTGAATGGTCGAATGAGTCCCTTTTTTACGGTCAGTATGCCCGTGTGCACTCATTTTGGGAAAACTCTGAATTTGCTGCAACTGGAAAGCCGACTGAAGCAGAACTGGCT
Organism: Paracoccaceae bacterium; assembly: GCA_902633655.1. Taxonomy (GTDB): domain Bacteria; phylum Pseudomonadota; class Alphaproteobacteria; order Rhodobacterales; family Rhodobacteraceae; genus LFER01. Next base: position 5,294 of record CACPHA010000018.1, on the reverse strand, counting down.
CTCCTAGAGCCTTTGGCAGACGTGCTCCCCGATGGTATATTAACCGAAAAGCCTGTTATGGGTGTCACTTCCGGCATGCGTGCAACAGATCGCAATAACCTACGCATAGCTTCCAACTTACTTGACGAGGCTGGCTGGATAGTGGGAGACGATGGATTACGACGTAATTCAAATGGAGACACTTTAAAAGTTGAGCTTCTGGAACGTAGTCCTGCATTTGACAGAGTAGTTTTACCGTTTGTTGAAAATTTGAAATCAGTCGGTATTGATGCAATCTATAATCGGGTCGATCCTGCACAATATACAGATCGTACCCGAAATTATGACTTTGACATAATAACTGACCAGTTCCCCATGAGTATGGAACCTGGATCCGGTCTTAAACAGTATTTTGGCTCAGAAACTGCTGACGAATCTGTCTTTAATACCATGGGAATTAAATCTGAAGGTATTGATGCTCTGATTGAGAATGTTCTCAATGCAACCGATACAGAAACTTTAAAAATTAGTGTTATGGCTCTGGATCGTGCTCTACGCGCTTATCGGTTCTGGGTTCCGCAATGGTATAACGCGACCCATCGTGTTGCTTATTGGGACATGTATGAACACCCTGAAAACATCGCGCCATATTCACTTGGCCAGTTAGATTATTGGTGGTATAATGCAGAAAAGGCGCGAGCCCTGACTGAAAGCGGAGTTCTGAGGTAGTCACATCATGGGCGCATACATCGCTCGGCGATTACTTCTCGTAATCCCAACGCTGTTTGGGATTTTGGTAATAAATTTTGCCATGGTGCAATTTGTTCCCGGCGGTCCAATCGAACAGATCATCGCTAACCTGGAAGGCCAGGGTGATGTTTTTGAGAGCTTTGCTGGATCCAACGATGACTCTGGAGGCCCATCTTCTGAAGGAGGGGAAGATTATGTTGGCGCACGCGGCTTACCCCCTGAATTTATAGCGGAGTTGGAAAAAGAGTTTGGTTTTGATAAGCCTCCATTAGAGCGTTTTCTAAAAATGATGTGGAATTATATCCGCTTTGATTTTGGTGAAAGTTATTTCCGTTCAATCAGTGTAGTTGATCTGGTGATCGAAAAAATGCCCGTTTCTATCTCCTTAGGGCTTTGGTCGACCTTGATAGCTTACGTTGTTTCCATCCCACTTGGCATTGGAAAAGCCGTAAGGGACGGGACGCGTTTCGATACGCTGACCAGCTCAATTATTATCGTAGCATATGCGATACCTGGATTTCTATTTGCAATTCTTTTGTTGGTACTGTTTGCAGGTGGTTCATATTACCAAATATTCCCATTGCGCGGCCTAACCTCAGAAAATTTTTCGAACCTGTCATTGATAGGAAAAATTGGCGATTATTTTTGGCACATCGCGTTACCGGTTATAGCTTCAACAATTTCTGCCTTTGCGACTCTTACGCTTTTGACCAAAAATAGTTTTTTAGATGAAATCCAAAAGCAATATGTAATTACCGCCCGTGCAAAGGGAGTAAGTGAGTTTGGAGTTCTCTATGGCCACATATTCCGTAACGGCATGCTTATTGTAATTGCTGGTTTTCCAAGTGTCTTTATTGGTGTTTTTTTTGGTAGCTCTCTGATTATTGAAACCATCTTTTCACTTGATGGTCTTGGGCGGATGGGATTCGAGGCCGCTGTAGCACGGGATTACCCTGTGATTTTTGGAACACTGTTTGTTTTCGGCCTTATGGGGCTTGTAGTCGGTATTTTGTCAGATCTTATGTATGTGTTTGTTGACCCGAGAATTGATTTTGAAAGGCGAGAAGGGTGATTAAATTGTCACCCCTCAACCAGCGGCGTTGGCGCAATTTTAGTTCTAACAGAAGAGCATTTTGGTCGCTGATTATCTTTAGTTTTATTTTTTTTGTGTCACTGTTTGCCGAATTGATAGCAAATGATAAACCTATCCTTGTCAAATATCGTGGTGAGTATTTTACTCCTATTTTCAACTTTTATCCTGAAACTTCTTTTGGAGGTGATTTCAAAACAGAAGCGGTGTACAGCGATCCTGTAGTGAAATGTTTGATCCGTAGCGGCGGCATTGATAAGTGTTTTGACGAACCCGAAAAAACTATTGGAGACATTGACGCAAGTGAGTTCGATGAAACGACTGATGGTTATGAAAGAGGTTGGGCACTTTGGCCTATTATCCCATATTCCTATGACACTTCAGTCGAACGTCCTGGAGCAGCACCCTTACCACCAAATGGGCAAAACCTTCTCGGGACCGATGATACAAAGCGCGATGTCTTGGCAAGGATAATATACGGATTTCGACTATCGATCATTTTCACTATCATTGTCACAACACTTTCAAGCATCATTGGAATTATAGCGGGAGCAGTACAAGGATTTTTTGGAGGTCTTACGGATCTTCTTTTCCAACGGTTCATAGAAATTTGGAGTGGTATACCTTCGCTTTATGTCATCATCATTATGTTCGCGATTTTGGGACGAAGTTTCTGGCTCCTTGTCCTATTAACGGTCCTCTTTGGTTGGGTCGGGCTTGTGGGCTTGGTGAGAGCAGAGTTTTTACGGGCCCGAAACCTGGAATATGTTCGCGCAGCGCGTGCGCTTGGAGTTAGTAATTGGAAGATTATGTTTCGACACATGTTGCCCAATGCGATGGTCGCCACGCTTACTTTCCTCCCTTTTATCGTGACGGGCACGATTGGAGCTCTTGCAAGCCTTGATTTCCTGGGCTTTGGCCTTCCGTCTTCAGCACCTTCTTTGGGCGAACTGACACTGCAAGCAAAGCAGAATTTGCAAGCACCATGGTTAGCTTTTAGTGCGTTTTTCACTTTCGCGATTATGTTAGCCTTATTGGTTTTTATATTTGAAGGGTTGCGCGATGCTTTTGATCCAAGAAAGACATTTCAATGAGCCTTCTAAAGGTCAGAAACCTGAAAGTAAGCTTTTCCCAAGACGGCAGTCTTGTTGAAGCCGTAAAAGGGATTTCTTTTGAGGTTGCTCGTGGTGAAGTTTTGGCGTTGGTGGGAGAAAGTGGTTCGGGTAAGTCTGTTACGGCTTTGAGTACGGTATCATTGCTTGGAGAAAATGCTGAAATCTCTGGCTCAATATGGTACAATGAGTATGAGATGATTGGGGCGTGTTTGAACAGGCTTCAAACTGTCCGGGGCAACGATATCAGTTTTATTTTTCAAGAGCCAATGACCTCACTTAACCCTCTTCACACTATCCAGAAACAACTTCTGGAGTCGCTTGCGCTACATCAGGGCCTTGTTGGGGAAGTCGCGCGTGCACGGGTACTTTGTCTACTAGAACGGGTTGGCATTACAAATGCTAAAGAGCGTTTGGCGGCTTTTCCTCATCAGCTGTCAGGCGGGCAGCGCCAGCGTATAATGATCGCCATGGCGCTAGCTAATGAACCGAGATTGCTTGTAGCTGATGAGCCAACAACCGCTCTGGATGTTACGATTCAAACGCAAATTTTAAACCTACTCTTAGACCTTAAGCGTAACGAAAATATGGGTATGCTTTTCATTACGCATGATCTTGGCATTGTAGGGCAGATAGCTGATCGGGTTTGTGTAATGCAGGATGGTCTTATTGTTGAAACAGGCATGACATCCGAAATATTTGCAAGGCCACAGCACCCTTACACACAAAAACTTTTAAGTGCGCACTCTAGCATTACGACTGAGAGTGTTTCGGCTAATGCGCCAATTGTTGCAGAGACCCAAAACGCAAAAATATGGTTTCCAATCCAGCGTGGGTTATTTAAACGAACGGTGGGCTATGTGAAGGCGGTGAATGATGTAACACTTACTATTCGGGTAGGTGAAACAGTTGGGATAGTTGGGGAAAGTGGTTCGGGAAAATCCACTCTTGCCATGGCGATTATGCGTCTAATCGCATCCAAAGGAGAAATACGCTTTGAAGGCCGGAACCTGAACGCCTTAAGGACCAAAGATTTACGCAACCTTAGACAGGATATGCAGATTGTTTTTCAGGACCCATATGGATCACTTTCACCGAGGATGACTTGCGCGCAAATTATTGCGGAAGGCTTAAACGTACATGGCTCTCCAGACAATCGAAACCATGAAGAAATCGTCAATGAAATTTTGATCGAAGTTGGTCTTGATCCGGGAATGATGGCTCGGTATCCACATGAGTTTTCTGGTGGTCAAAGGCAGCGTATTGCGATTGCTCGAGCTATGGTGTTGCGTCCCAAACTTGTCGTTTTAGATGAACCAACTTCAGCCCTTGATATGACCGTACAAGTACAGATTATTGATCTTTTGCTGAGCTTGCAAAAAAAATATGGGCTTGCTTATCTTTTCATTAGCCATGACTTGAAAGTTGTTAGGGCTATGTCTCACTATGTTTTGGTTATGAAAGACGGTGATATTGTTGAAGAGGGACCGGTAAACAACATTTTTGACTCACCTCAAAGCGATTACACCAAAAAACTAATGCAGGCGGCGTTTGACATAATAAGGATTTAAGATTCGCAGGATCAAAAGGATATGATATTTCACTCTGGACCACGCGTTGAACAGGCAACGTTTCTGGCCTTAAGCCTTCTACAGGCGCGACTTGCGGCGTCTTCATTCAACCCGACAAAATTCGCCCCAAATCCGCGACTGTTTTCAACTACTCGCCGCAAAGACCCGTCAAGTGTACTCATCTCTGCTAGCGCGGTCTTGAGTAGCATTTTTTCTGCTGCATAGTGGCTTTTGAAATACCCCACATTAATTGCCCAATCTCCCCCACCAGAGTTTGAAAGGCTCATTACAACCTCAGGTTCTTTCGTTTTTTTAATTTTGATTATATTTTTTGTTTGGTCTACTTGGGCTCCAGTTATTAAGGCCATAGTGGTTTCTTTTCTTGTGGAATTAAGATGGGCCAACGTTAACGCTTGGGCAACACCAGTTTTGATGTCAAGGGACGCTACTATTAGGTTATCTAATGAGGAAGTTGGTCGGATCTTTGGCCTGAGGCTTTTGTCGACAGCCGTTTTGCGACTGACTATGCGGGCTAATGGCACATTCTTGTCAACGCCTGCATAATTGGGCTTGTTTGGTTGAACAACCTCAACATTACTTGGCGCTTTATTAAAGCCTAAATTGAGGAGTTTTGCCACTTGTGCATTGCGAGTCTTTGTGGATCGGCCGCCAAATACAGTTGCGATAATTCGCTCACTTCCCCGTTCAGCAGATGCCACGAGGTTAAATCCTGCTGCGTTTGTATAGCCAGTTTTAATCCCGTCTGCACCTTTGTAGTCTCGTAAAAATCGT
>CACPHA010000017.1 GCA_902633655.1 Paracoccaceae bacterium | reverse complement strand
ATCTTCAGGAGCTCAAGGAACTGCCATTGCAAATGCTTTAGTTCGCGCTGGTGCAGAGGTAGTTTTTATTACTGGTCCAACAGAGGTTAGTTTACCCGTAGGCGCACGGGTGGTGAAAATATTGACCGCAGACGAGATGTTTGCGGCAGTACATGAGGCGCTGCCTTGTGACGTAGCAATTTTTGCTGCTGCAGTTGCTGACTGGCGAGTTGCTTCTCAAAGTAAGTCAAAAATAAAAAAGACAAATGGTAAATTGCCAGTAATTGATTTAACTGAAAATCGCGATATCCTGGCGTCTATTGCAAAGATGGATGAGGGCAGACCAGCACTGGTTATCGGTTTCGCTGCGGAGACTGATGACCTTTTGGCGAATGCCAAGGCCAAATTTGCCCAAAAAGGATGTGATTGGATCTTTGCGAACGATGTATCTCCTGAGAACAGTATCATGGGCGGAGTTGAAAATGCGGTCACCTTGATAACCTCCAGCGGATCTGAAATATGGGAACGGATGAGTAAGGACGATGTGGCGATCAAAGTTGTACAAAAAATAACTGAAACGCTCGGTAGAGGTTAGAGCGATGGTTACCGTTGCCATTAGTTGGGCCGATGGAGCAGACATTACCCTGCCTTTGCCGTCTTTTGAAACAGCGGGCTCCGCTGGTGCAGATTTAAGGGCCAACCTGGCGGAGGGTGACCGGAAAAGGGGTATGCTTATAGAAGCAAAAAGCCGGATGCTCATATCTACAGGTTTTTACATGGAAATTCCGAAGGGCTATGAAGCGCAGATTAGACCAAGGTCTGGACTGGCGCTGAAGCACGGTATTACATTGATGAATTCAGTTGGAACCATTGATAGTGATTACAGAGGTATAGTAGGTATAATTCTTTATAATTCTTGCGATAAGAGTTTTCAGGTAGGTCACGGGGATCGGATTGCACAGATGGTCATCGCACCTGTTGTACGAGCAGATTTTGTGCTGACAGCTAAGCTTATAAAGACAGGGCGTGGGTCTGGTGGATTTGGATCAACAGGAAGTTCCTGATGGTCTTCTTACTAATTTTTGCTTTTGCGTTTTACATCGTGGGTGGATATTTCGGACTGCCGCGAGCTATTCGCTCTGCTATTCTAGTCATCTTTTACATAGCTCTATTTTTTGTGCATTTAGTGTTGCCTGATGGCCATCTTTTTAGAGCGCAGACCGGGAATACTTTCGCGCCGTGGGCAATAATCGGTGGGTTTGTAGTATTAATTGTAATCTATCGTTTTTGTTTGCGTCAGCTTCGGACGCACGCTGAAAAAAAGAATACTAATGAAAAAGTTTCTTCTGATTTCGTTTTTGGGCCTGCAGAGCTTGACCGCTATGCCCGTCACATTGTTTTGCGCGAAATTGGTGGCCCAGGTCAGATGGCTATTAAAAAAGCAAGAGTACTGGTAATTGGGGCTGGAGGGCTTGGTGCTCCAGCATTGCAATACTTAGCTGCATCAGGAGTTGGTACTATTGGTGTGATCGATGACGATGTAGTCGAAAATGCAAATCTCCAAAGGCAAATCATACACCAAGATCGGGCGATCGGCACGCCCAAAGTTTTTTCTGCAAAATCTGCGATGCTAAAGCAAAACCCTTTTATTCATGTGAAAGTCTATAATCGTCGCTTTGCCGAAGATATAGCAGAAATTTTGTTTGCAGATTTCGAATACATTCTAGAGGGCAGTGATAATTTTGAAACACGTTACCTCGCAAATAAGACGGCTCACAAATTGGGCCTGCCCCTGATCTCTGGGGCATTGAGCCAGTGGGAGGGACAGATTTCGATATTCAACTCGACCAAGGCCGGCCCTTGTTATCAATGTGTATTTCCTGAAGCGCCTGCTCCTGGTCTAGCTCCGAGTTGCGCCGAGGCTGGGGTTTTTGCACCTTTGCCCGGCGTCATAGGCTCAATAATGGCTGCGGAAACTCTGAAAATGATTACCGGCGCGGGGGATGTGCTGTGTCATGAAATGCTTATCTACGATGCGCTTTATGGGGAAACGCGTAAGATAAAATTACTCAAACGTGATGAATGCCCCGTATGCGGTAATAAAGCTTAATTTTCGAAAGGATTGGTAAATGCTAAACCCATTGCTGGCAGACTGGAACACACCTTTTAAAATTGCGCCATTCGACAAAATTTCTGACAATGACTATGCAACTGCATTAGATTTTGCATTAGATTCTGAAATGAATGAAATTCTGTCTATCGCTAATAAATCTGATGAGCCAACATTTGCCAATACTATAGATGCACTGCAAGCCTCGGGGGAGGATCTGAGTAAAGTGTTATCTGTATTTTTTGCAGTTAGCGGTGCGGACAGTAATGAAAGTCGTGAGGCGCTCATGCGAGAGTTTTCCCCTAAACTCGCAGCTCATCAATCTGAAGTTACAGGCAATGAAAAACTATTTTCGCGGATTGATACACTTTGGCAAAACCATGAAAAATTGGAGTTAAGCGATGAACAATTGCGTGTTCTAATGCTCAGCCATCGCAGTTTTGTACGGAGTGGTGCTGCGCTTCATGGCAGTGCTAAGGAAAGAATGAAAGACATCCAGTTGCGATTATCTGTATTGGGTACGAACTTTTCCCAGAACCTTTTGGCAGAGGAAAGGGATTGGGTTTTACATTTAGATGATATTGGAGTTGAGGGTTTGCCAGAATTTCTGATTGATGCGGCCAAAGCTGCGGCTGAAGAAAAGGGTATAGAGGGGCTGATCATAACATTGTCCCGGTCTCTCATTGTCCCGTTCCTTCAGTTTTCACCTAGAAGGGATCTACGTGAAGTAGCCTATAAAGCTTGGGCGGCACGTGGCGCAAATGGAGGTGACAAGGATAATAAATTGCTTGCGCAGGAAATGCTGGAACTGCGTCAGGAAATGGCAGTATTACTGGGTTACAAGAATTTTGCCTCTTTCAAGCTCGAAACTGAAATGGCCAAGACGCCGGAAAATGTTAAAAGTTTATTGGACGATGTCTGGGTGCCGGCAAAGGCGCAAGCGGATAAAGACGCTGCCATTCTACAAGAGATGATGCACGATGACGGAATTATGGTTGATTTAGAAAAATGGGATTGGCGATATTACGCTGAAAAACGACGTAAAGAGCAGTACGAACTGGATGAAGTGGCGGTTAAACCATTTTTCCAACTGGACCAAATGATCAAGGCGGCTTTTGGTTGTGCAAATCGCCTCTTCGGATTAGATTTTAAAAAGGTGGATATACCTCTTTACCACAAGGATTGTCGGGCGTGGGATGTAACACGTAATGGCCAACACATCGCACTTTTTATTGGAGATTACTTTGCCAGAGCCTCTAAAAGATCAGGGGCATGGTGTTCTGCGATGCGCGCGCAGTCAAAACTTCCGAAGCCCCAGACCCCAATAGTAATAAATGTTTGCAATTTTGCAAAAAGTGATCCAGCTCTTTTGTCTTACGATGACGCGCGCACGTTATTTCATGAGTTTGGGCACGCTCTTCATCAAATGCTGTCCAATGTCAGTTATGAACTAATTTCTGGTACTTCCGTGCCAAGAGATTTTGTTGAACTGCCTAGTCAGCTTTACGAACATTGGTTAGAAGTTCCCGAGGTACTCAAGGATTTCGCAACTCATGCAGAAACCGGTGAGCCCATTGCCTCTGATTTGGTCGAAAAAATTTTGAAGGCCGCAACCTTTGACATGGGGTTTCAAACAGTCGAGTATGTTGCATCTGCCTTGGTGGATCTTGAGTATCATAACAGCGATGTGCCCAAAGACATCATGGTAAGGGAAAGTCATATACTAGAACAAATTGATATGCCAAAAGCAATCGGAATGCGGCACGCAACACCCCATTTTGCGCATGTGTTTTCTGGTGGATATTACGCTAGCGCCTATTACAGCTACATGTGGTCAGAGGTGATGGATGCTGACGCTTTTGCTGCTTTCGAAGAAAAAGGAAATGCATTTGACCAGGATTTAGCGGAATCTTTGGAAGAGAATATACTTTCGAAAGGTGGATCTGGAGAGCCCGAAGATTTATACTTGGCTTACCGAGGTCGTCTTCCAACAGTTGAAGCCCTTTTGAAAGGACGTAAATTGGTTGTTTAGCTGAGATTTCAACAGCGATAGCCGTGTTTCTTTGGATCAAAATATTTTGAAAAAAAATAACTTCTATATGTTGACTCCTTCCGAGAGGATACCTAAATACACCTCGTTAGCACTCGTGTTTTGTGAGTGCTAATTCCTTATTATAAGGATAATGTAAATTTTGAGCGTAAGGAGCCTTGAGAATGGCATTGAAACCGCTTCATGACCGTGTCCTGGTGCGTCGCGTAGAGAGCGACGAAAAAACCGCCGGTGGTCTAATTATTCCCGATAGTGCAAAAGAAAAGCCCGCAGAAGGCGTTGTTGTTTCCTGTGGTGAAGGCGCCCGAAAGGACAGTGGCGAACTTATCGAGATGGCAGTAAGCCAAGGAGATAAAATCCTATTTGGCAAGTGGTCAGGGACAGAAGTTACCCTCGATGGGGAAGAACTCCTGATCATGAAAGAAAGCGATATTTTGGGCATAATTGCCTAAGTCGTATTTATTTAACGAAAACTTATAGACGAGGAAAAGCACAATGGCTGCTAAGGATGTCAAATTCGACACAGATGCACGAAACCGAATGTTGCATGGTGTCAACACTCTGGCCGACGCTGTAAAAGTTACACTTGGGCCCAAAGGTCGAAATGTTGTACTGGACAAATCTTTTGGGGCGCCCCGCATTACAAAAGACGGAGTAACGGTGGCAAAGGAAGTTGAGCTTGAGGACAAGTTCGAAAACATGGGCGCGCAAATGGTTAAAGAAGTTGCCAGTCGCACAAATGATGAAGCTGGCGATGGGACAACAACGGCCACGGTACTGGCCCAGGCAATCGTTCGCGAGGGTTTAAAATCCGTTGCAGCGGGCATGAATCCAATGGATCTGAAGCGCGGCATTGATCAGGCAACATCCAAATTGGTTGAAGAGATTAAAAACGCTTCGCGTGAGGTTAAAGACAGTGATGAAGTTGCACAGGTTGGTACAATCTCTGCTAACGGCGAAGCGGAAATTGGTCAGCAAATCGCGGATGCAATGCAAAAAGTTGGTAACGAAGGCGTGATTACTGTCGAGGAAAACAAAGGCCTGGAAACAGAAACAGACGTTGTAGAAGGTATGCAATTTGACCGTGGTTACTTGTCTCCTTATTTCGTGACAAATGCTGACAAGATGACTGCAGAACTTGAGGATTGCTTGATTCTGTTGCACGAAAAGAAATTGTCTTCCTTACAACCAATGGTTCCGTTGCTTGAGTCGGTAATTCAATCACAAAAACCACTTTTGATTATCGCAGAAGATGTTGAGGGCGAAGCGCTCGCAACTTTGGTAGTCAACAAACTTCGAGGTGGTCTGAAAATTTCTGCCGTTAAAGCACCAGGATTTGGCGATCGTCGGAAAGCCATGCTTCAGGATATTTCTATTCTTACTGGTGGCCAAGTGATTAGTGAAGATTTGGGAATGAAACTAGAAAGCGTCACCATGGATATGCTTGGTACCGCTAAGAAAATTCAGATAACCAAAGATGAAACAACTATCGTTGATGGTGCTGGAGAGAAAGCCGAGATCGAGGCACGTGTTGCACAAATTCGAAATCAAATCGAAGAAACATCATCTGACTATGATCGTGAAAAACTGCAGGAACGTGTTGCAAAACTTGCAGGCGGTGTAGCAGTGATCCGAGTTGGTGGAATGACCGAGGTCGAAGTCAAAGAACGTAAAGACCGTGTGGATGATGCTCTCAATGCAACCCGTGCTGCCGTGCAAGAAGGCGTTGTCGTTGGCGGAGGAGTTTCGCTGGTACAAGCCGCTAAATCACTTGCGGGACTTTCTGGTGCGAATGCTGACCAGGACGCTGGAATTGCAATTGTAACTCGGGCAATTGAAGCTCCACTGCGTCAAATTGCAGAAAATGCTGGCGTTGATGGTGCGGTCGTTGCCGGAAAAGTGCGTGAAAGTGATGACAAATCATTTGGTTTTAACGCCCAGACTGAAGAATATGGTGATTTATTCGCATTTGGAGTTATTGACCCTGCTAAAGTTGTGCGTACAGCGCTTGAAGATGCATCTTCAGTTGCTGGTCTTTTGATCACCACGGAAGCTATGGTTGCTGACAAACCAGCTAAAGACGGTCCAGCCCCTGGCGGCGGTATGCCTGATATGGGTGGCATGGGCGGTATGGGCGGCATGATGTAAGCTTGCACTGCTTTATAATGATTACCGAGGGCCGCTTTTAAAGCGGCCCTTTTATTAAATTAAATTTATAGGACCTTCAATTAAATTAATTTTCAATATGTTAAAAGATCCTTGTAAAAATAGGCGATTTCTTCGAGTAAGTAGAAATTGTTTTTGTTTGATTAAAGTGCCACACGCACCGAGGCTGTAAGAAGCGGAAATAAGCTGGTTTTGCTAATTATGGTGGTTTCTTGCAAATTTTGTGTAGCTTTACTAGCGCTTTGGGCTTACGCGGTTGAAATGCCCCATTTTTCGCCCTGGTTGGACGTCACGCTTTCCGTAAATGTGCAACGCGACATTTTTATCAAGCGCAAGTACCCCAACTTGATCAATATCTGAGCCTATTAAGTTTTCCGTAATGACGTTATTATGGCGGGAACCATCACCCATTGGCCAGCCGACTATTGCACGAATGTGCTGCTCGAATTGATCAACTACACATCCGTTTTGCGTCCAATGGCCGGAGTTATGAACACGTGGAGCAATTTCGTTCACAATCAAACCTGACGGCGTGACAAAAAGCTCTACACACATCACGCCAATATATTCCAGTGCGTTCATGATTTTGGCGATGATTAGAACTGCATCAGTGCGCTGCGACTTACTAATTCTAGCAGGGACGGTTGCTGTGTGCAAAATGCCATTCCTATGCACATTTTCACCTGGGTCAAAACAAGCAATATTGCCCGAAGGACTACGAGCCCCAATTACAGATATTTCACGAGAAAACTGAACAAATCCTTCAAGAATAGCTTTTTGCCCCGCAAATTTTTCCAAAATTTCCTTGTGGTTAGACTTTGCTGAGATCGGCACTTGTCCTTTACCATCGTATCCGAGACGGCGGGTTTTAAGGATGGAGGGTTTCCCTATCTTTATCAGAGCCAGTTCTAAATCTTTTAGCGTTTCAACACCTGCATAGGATGCAGTCTTCAAGCCTAACTCGTTCAGAAATGTTTTTTCAATCAGCCGATCTTGGGAAATACGCAGCGCTTCGCGTCCGGGTCTAATCGGAGCATACTGTCCAAGGCAATCAAACGCTGTGACTGGTATATTTTCAAATTCGTAGGTGATAACGGAAACAGATTTGGCAAAGGCTTTAAGCGCAACCTGGTCTTCGTAAGGCGCCGTGGTGAGCATATCTGCTACACTAGCAGCTGGCGGTGTCGTTGCGGGGTCAAAAATGTGGGTGCGTAAGCCAAGACGAGATGCTGCAACAGACAGCATGCGTCCAAGTTGGCCACCCCCAAGTACTCCAATTATGGCATCGGTCTCCAATGGTTCACTCATCAACGGGTTCTTCTGGAATAGATCCACTGAGTGTTGCGCGCCATGAATCAAGCCTTTGGGCGAGTACGACATCGCCTAAAGCTAGAATACTTACTGCCATCAGTGCTGCATTTTTTGCACCTGCGGCCCCGATCGCCATCGTTGCAACCGGATATCCGCGTGGCATCTGGAGAATAGAAAAAAGACTATCAATACCAAAAAGTGCCTCGCTTTGTATTGGAACGCCTATTACAGGAATTCGTGTTTTAGAAGCCATCATGCCTGGTAGATGAGCGGCTCCACCAGCGCCAGCGATTATCACTTGCAGCTTACGATCGACTGCTGTCCTGCCATAGTTCCACAACCTGTCTGGTGTGCGGTGTGCTGAAATAATCTTTCTTTCATATGGAATTGCAAGTTCGTCAAGCACTTCTGCTGACTGACTTAGTATGGGCCAGTCAGATTGACTTCCCATAATTATTCCCACCTGAATTTGCGTCATTAGAAACCCCAACCTGAGGCTTTCTTTATAAGAATAAGCGTTGCGTTAGGCAATGATGTCTGGTGTGATTTGGTCCTCTAAATGTGTAATCTTATCTTTCAAAAGGAGTTTACGTTTTTTCAGGCGCCGTAACGTCAGTTGATCTGAGCCTGGTTTTGCCTGTAGCACAGTTATGGCATCATCAAGATCTCGATGTTCGTACTTTATTACTTCGAGCTCAAGACGAAGAATTTCGTTTCGTTCCATTGCTGCATCAAAAGAAGTGTTCATAGGATGCTATAACACCAAATTTTATTTTACCGTAAGAAAATTCCTCTGAAAAGGGTTGAGTTTTCCAAGTTTGATGTCCATATCAAAACTTAGTTGCCTATTGGAACTAAATACTAAAACACTGTCGCTTCTGAAAAGGGCATGTAATGACAAAATTATCCTTTTCTGCATACCCGCACATGCTCGGTTTCGAACAGCTTGGACGGCTTTTAGAGCGAACTGCAAAGTCTGGAAGCGGAAGTTACCCACCTTTCAACATCGAACAGACATGTGAGCGTGCTTACCGCATTACATTAGCAGTTGCAGGTTTTTCAAAAGATGACCTTAATATCACCGTTGAAGATCGCCAGCTGTTGATTAAAGGCTGCCAAGAGGAAAAAAAAGAAGATAGGATTTTCCTTCATCGCGGAATTGCGTCACGGCAATTTCAACGTTCGTTTGTACTGGCTGATGGTGTGGATGTTGGGGAAGCAATTGTTGAAAACGGTCTTTTACATGTGGACCTAACTCAAAGTATGCCAGAAACGGTAGTTAAGACAATAAAAATTAAAAAAGGTATAGAGCAATGAGTGATGAGCTTAAGAGTTTTGACAGAAAAGATGATCGAATCGTTTATGTGAAGTCTGTCGATGTCGATGATTTACCAGATGACATCCGCGTTCAACTGCCAGACAATAAAATGCTTTATGCGGTTCATAATGCTAGTGGGCAACGTCTTGCACTGGTGAAAGAACGAGATATGGCTTTTGTTTTAGCCCGCCAAAATGACTTATCACCTGTGACAGTTCACTGAAATATTATTTAGAAATGGGCTTTATACCGAAAACCGCTTCGGTTTAAAGCATTGCCTGGAGGCATATCAGCCGTGGGTCATATTGGGAAAACACCCTAACGGCTCATATAGCGTAAAATTTTTAAAAGTAGTTTTTTAGGTTTCTGGATGGACTTAAATATTACTAGAATTAAGTCGTTCTGCCTTTAAAAACTATATTAAGCTCTATTGCTAAAAGATATACTCGCAATAGAAATATTTCTTTTATTGTCTGCATAAAATTACTGCTGGTTTGAAAGGAATTCTGGCTTTTCTCTATTTTTGTTGGGTGGCAATAAGACCCATGCTTTTGAGCTTTAAAAGCACCTGATGTGCGCAGTGATCTACATCAACCTTTTCCGTTTCTACACGAAGTTCAGGGGTTTTGGGTACATCGTAGGGATCTGAAATCCCCGTGAATTCTTTGATTTTTCCCTGCCGTGCAAGCTTATAAAGCCCCTTGCGGTCACGGCGTTCGCATTCTTCAAGCGATGTCGCAACATGGATTTCTGCAAAAGCCCCAAATTTTTCAACGTCTTCACGCACCGCACGGCGTGTCGCAGCATAGGGGGCGATGGGCGCACAGATGGCAATCCCGCCATTCTTGGTGATTTCAGAGGCAACATAGCCAATACGGCGAATGTTGAGGTCCCGGTGTTCTTTGCTAAATCCAAGTTCCGAAGATAGGTTTTTCCGGACTATATCTCCGTCAAGAAGGGTTACAGGACGGCCGCCTATTTCCATTAGCTTTGCCATTAAAGCATTCGCGATTGTAGATTTTCCTGACCCAGAGAACCCTGTGAAGAACACAGTGAAACCTTGTTTCGAACGCTGGGGACTAGCTTTACGCAATTCCGCAACTACTTCAGGAAAGCTGAACCATTCTGGAATTTCAAGTCCTTCTGACAACCTTCGGCGTAATTCTGTTCCAGAGATATTTAGAACAGTTACATCTTCTCCCAGTTCATCGGCAGGTTTATACTGGGCGCGCTCCTGCACAAAGACCATTTGCTTAAAGTCAATCATTTTGATGCCTATTTCTTCTTCATTTGCGTGGAATAGCTCTTGAGCATCGTAAGGACCGTAAAAATCTTCTCCATGTGAATTCTTACCTGGACCTGCGTGATCGCGCCCAATGATGAGATGCGTACATCCATGGTTTTTGCGAATGAGTCCGTGCCATACCGCCTCCCTTGGACCAGCCATCCGCATCGCAAGATTTAGCAAAGACATTGTCGTTGTCGAAGTTGGGTATTTATCAAGAACTGCTTCGTAACAGCGAACGCGCGTAAAGTGATCAATATCACCGGGCTTCGTCATTCCTACGACTGGATGAATGAGTAGGTTCGCCTGCGCCTCCTTGGCTGCTCTGAAGGTAAGTTCCTGATGTGCCCGATGCAGTGGATTACGTGTTTGAAACGCCACTACTTTGCGCCAGCCCAGTTTGCGGAAATAGGAGCGAAGCTCATTAGGTGTATCTCTCCGCGCGCGGAAGTCATAGTGAACTGGTTTTTGGAGACCGATGACAGGACCACCAATGTAAACAGGGCCTGCATTATTAAAAAGAAAATTCACGGCCGGATGCGCGATATCATCCGTTCTGAACACTTGTTTTGCTTCTTTAGATTTGTCTGGTTTCCAAATGTCATTTACGGTGATTGTGGCTAGTATCACACCCTCTAGATCGCGCAACGCTATATCTTGTCCGATTTCAAGCTGGTCAGAAAAAGCTTGGCTGACATCCAAAGTTATCGGCATGGGCCAAAGCGCTCCATGAGTTAGGCGCATTTTTTCAACTACAGAGGTGTAATCATCCTGCGTTAGGAAACCTTTTAGGGGATTAAAGGCGCCATTCATCAAAAGTTCAAGATCGCAGATTTGGCGCTGTGTAAGATCCCAACTAACTAAGTTGGCTGCATCGTTTTTCAGTTTTTTAGCTCTTTCGTAAGAAACGTATAATTCAGGAATTTGGGGAAAATTTTCAAGCATTTGTTCTCTTCCTACAGCGAAAAACTAAAAGTAGAGGCTAATAAGGGCATAACCTAATGGTCGAATATACTTTGTATGGCGAAGGGGCAATATGATGTCTAAATAGTTACGAAAATAAGTCCAGATTCAGGAAATTTTTGACTATTTTAGCTAGCTTCCGCCAGAAACTTTTCTGCGTCCAAAGCTGCCATACAGCCCATCCCTGCACTAGTGACGGCTTGCCTGTAGGTGTGGTCGGTCAAATCGCCTGCCGCAAAAACACCGGGTATAGAAGTACGTGTTGAGCCAGCTTCCACGTTGACGTACCCTCCGTTATGCATTTCCAAAACATCTTTTACCAACTCATTCGCAGGAGCATGACCTATCGCTACAAATATGCCCTTGGCGGGAATTTTAGTGACTTCACCTGTTTTTGTGTGTTTAACCAAAGCTGCCTCAACTCCCAGAGGGTTCTCGGTTCCAATCACTTCAAGTAATTCATGAAACCAGAGAGTTTCAATCTTTGGGTGATTCAATAAACGGTTCTGTAGAATTTTTTCAGCGCGCAATGCATCGCGCCGATGAACAAGTGTCACTTTACTGGCAAAATTGGTTAGGAAGAGCGCCTCTTCAACCGCCGTATTGCCACCGCCGACTACAACAATTTCCTGGCCACGATAAAAGAAACCATCACACGTTGCACAGGCGGACACGCCAAAGCCTTTGAACTTTTCTTCCGAAACTAGACCAAGCCATTTGGCACGAGCGCCGGTCGCAAGGATAATGGAGTCTGCACTATATGTTGTCCCACTGTCACCGTCAGCAGTAAATGGCCGATTTACAAGATCCAATTCTTTGATAATATCACTGATGACCTCAGCTCCCATAGCGCGGGCATGGGTTTCCATTCGTAACATTAAATCAGGCCCTTGGACTTCGCTATCGCCAGGCCAATTTTCTACCTCAGTTGTCGTCGTTAGTTGACCCCCTGGCTCAATACCCTGGACTAGAATGGGTTCCAGCATTGCACGGCTGGCATAAACTGCGGCGGTGTACCCTGCTGGTCCAGAGCCAATGATAAGCGTTTTGGTATGGCGGAATTGTGACATTATTCTGACTTTCAAACTCTGTTTTGTCAAAACTTATAAGCGACTCTTAAGCAGTGTAAAACCCCGTCAAATTAAAAGGGTAACATAAATTTGATGTGGGGTAATGAATTTATGACACGAGACTTGATGAATGAATTTTATGAGCCAATTTTGAAATATTATTGCGCACAAACTATTGCTAGTATAAGAAATAAAAAAATAGAAGGGAGCCGACGCTAGTGAGCCGCTTGGACCCAATTGACCGTCTTATCCTAGCCGAACTTCAGGCGGATGGAAGAATTACTAATGTTGAATTGGCAAGCCGTGTAGGTATTTCTGCGCCGCCCTGCTTAAGGCGTGTACGGGCATTGGAGGAACAGGGCTTCGTTCAAGGATATCATGCTAATGTTGATAGTCGACTACTTGGTTTTGAGGTGAGCGTTTTTGTAATGGTGGGTCTTCAAAGCCAGGCCGAGACGGATCTAAGAGGGTTTGAAAATAAATGTATAAGTTGGCCATTGGTGCGAGAGTGTCACATGCTTAATGGTGAAGTTGATTTTATGCTTAAATGTGTGGCGCCTGATTTAAGTAGTTTCCAATCCTTTCTTACAACTGAGCTTTTGACTTCACCCAACGTGGCAAGTGTAAAAACATCACTCGTGATTAGGGCTGCAAAAGACGAACCTGGTGTTCCATTTGATATACTAGAACAGCGCATTTCCAATAGAGCATAGTTAGAAAATCTAAAGACGAATTACTGAAATGAGTCTTCCGTAATCTTTTTCGCCGTTATGGTTTTTTCGGCGATAAGAGTAGTATTTATCTGGTGCCGAATAAGTACATTCCCCCACCCATTCGCAATGGTTCACACCCGCATTTCGTAACCGATGAAGTCCAAAGCTTGGGAGATTGAAGAAATATTTATCTGCTCGCATGCTTTTGTCGAAAAAAACAGAATATGAATCGCTAGTGTCTGCAAACCGTTCAAAGAACTCTTGTCCGACTTCATATGCTTGCTGGCTAATGCAAGGGCCAATAACGGCGTGAATGTTTTCACGCTTTGCACCAAGATATTCCATCTGCTCAATAGTAGCTTCCAGTATTCCGTCTAGTGCTCCCCTCCAACCAGCATGAGCAGCCGCTATTACGCGTTCTTTGTGGTCAGCAAATAGTACTGGTTGGCAGTCTGCTGTTAGTACTGAAAGGCCTATTTTTGGCTTGGAAGTTACAAGAGCATCGGCTTTCCAGCACTGTTTCCTGTATCCGTTCAAATTGATTGCGGTTGCTGAATGCACTTGATGTACGCTCATCAGCGCTTCCTCGCTTATACCCAAATCATTGGCAACGAGTGCTTTATTTTTTTTTACAAACTCTTGATCATCGGAGGATCCAAGGCCACAATTTAGACCCTGGTAGATGCCGCTCGATACGCCACCGTGGCGACTGTAAAAGCCGTGCCTAATAGGCGTAAGTCGTGGGGATGTAATTTTTGCAATTTCCATATTCAAAAGCCTACTGGCATTTTAACAAAAGTTGGGTAAAGAGCCAGTACCTTAAAAAGGTGACCCATTTCATTTGGATGGGTCAAGCGTTTGTGAGCAGCAATATGAAGTTGCAATGCATCATTACGCAAATTGGTGGACAGTGCCTTTGCCCGATGCGTTATGCCTATACGTTCAAGAAACTGGCCCTGTGGGGTGAGTTTACTTGTTTCGCACACAATTGCTCTTACAAGCGCTCCAAAATCCACATGAGCTGTAAGATCAGATAGGCCTGGAGTTTCCAGTACATTAACAAGTTTATGATCTTTAACAGCCTGCAACGTATCACCTTTTGACATAGAATTGCCATAATCAATTATTAACCCTACTCCCCCTTTGGCTTCTATGTGTTTGCTTAAAAATTTGCAGATTTTTACCGCACCTGGACAAACTTCAATAATACCGCCGTCCGCTATATCGTGGCGTGTGGTAATGTTTTCAGGAACTTGTTTTTCTTGGGGCGAAAAGGAAAACACTAGTGAGCCATCCTCAATCACAAGATATCTCTCAAACCAGATATCGCCTGTACGCTGGAATTGCCGAATGGGTAATGCGTCAAAGAACTCATTTGCAATGAAAAAAAGAGGTTGATCAGGTAATTTTTGAAGTTCATCCAACCACGTTATTTCATACTTGTTAAGCTTTTCTTTTTGCACTTCGCGTAGCCTTTGCGATGACTCTAATAGTTGCACTTGCATTGCTTTGTGAAAACCAGAGACTTTTTCCGTTGCACGTAACAGATCTTCCATTAGCGTGCCCCGCCCTGGACCGAGCTCAAGAAGAGTAAACTTTACTGGGCGGTGTTGTTCGATCCAACACTGGGCGAGCCACATCCCCAACAACTCGCCGTACATTTGACTAATCTCCGGTGCTGTTATGAAATCTCCCTTTTGTCCGAAAACAGGCTGTTTAGCATAGTAACCGGCTTCTGGATTAGTAAGGCAGAAAGCCATGAATTCTTCCGTGGAAAGTCTGCCACGAGCTTTTATCAAATCAATCAACATGTCTTTTGATGAATTCATAGTTTTGGCCTTTTTAGGGCCCTAACAACCAAAAGTACCCCGAAAATGATCATGGGCAAAGACAGGATTTGCCCCATGGTTACCCCAAAATGACTTGAATATAGAACGTAACCAATGGGATTTTCGGGTGATTGAAACTGCGCGTCTGGTTGGCGAAAAAATTCTATCAAATATCTTGCTGTCCCATAGCCTGCGAAAAATAGGCCGGTAACTAGACCAGGTCTTTTTAGAGCAAACTTACAAAAAACTAAATAAATCAAAACAGCGCCTAAAACCAAACCTTCAAGGGCAGCCTCATAAAGTTGTGAGGGATGCCTGGCGCAATTACCTATTGCTATTTCACATACTTGAGCTGATTCACTTGGAAAAATCACACCCCAAGGCATATCGGTTGGACGCCCCCAAAGCTCGGCATTTATAAAATTAGCAACCCGTCCAAGAAGTAGGCCGATCGGTGTGCAAAGTGCAAGCATATCCGCTCCTGAACTGTATGGGATGAGGTTACGTCTAAAGTAGATGAATGCGGCAAATACAACACCAAGAAAGCCACCATGAAATGCCATACCCCCTTGCCAGACCTTGAAAATACTCAACGGATCTGCCAAAAACTTTCCTGGATCATAAAATATTACATAGCCAAGACGCCCGCCCAAAATTACACCTAGAACGATCCATGTTAGCAAGTCCTCAACTTGAACTGGTTTCATGGGTGGTTGGTTCCTGGGCCAAAGAAAAGCACGGCGGGTTGCTAGAGCCGCAAGTTTCCAACCCAAAAGTAGGCCCACTATATACGACATCGCATACCACCGTAGAGCGAATTCAACGCTTCCGATTTTAATTGTGAAAATTTCTGGAGAGATATCTGGGAAAATGATCATGCCGCGCTTATCTGCCTCACATCAATTTCATTAATGATACCTTGAGACTACCTGCCAAGCTATCGTATAATAAATTAATATAACACTGGAGCGAGTGATGCAAAATAGAAACAAGGTCTTAGATGACATTTCGCAATTGGTCACCAATGCGATGGGCGTGGCTCAGGGTGCGAAAGAAGAAGCAGAAACAGCAATGAAGTCAATCATTGATCGTTGGCTGGCTGACCGCGATTTTGTAACCCGTGAAGAATTTGATGCGGTGCGAACTATGGCGCAAAAGGCACGGGAAGAAAACGAGGCCCTCAAGGCGCGTATTGATGCATTACAAAAAGAAACCTGACAGCCAAAATTTCTAAAATTCTGCTAATTTGTGATATAGTGATAAGAATACCGCAATTGATTGTGTTAGAAAGCTTATTTTGGGTAACAAAAGAATTAGTCCACAACTTATTGTGGAATTTATATATTTTTCACTTTACAGTGCAGCGAAAGCAGATCACCATATATAGTAAGAGTGCACTCACTATCGGCATTCCCTAGAGCAGTTAGCAAGCGGTAGGAAATTTTGAATTCCTCCGTCTAAAGAGAGGCGACTTCAATGGCACTTAGTGAAATTTTCCTTGCAGAAGATATTCACCCCATAGACTTAGTAGAAAATTTAGCGGAATTTAATGACTGGGATTTTGATCGTATTGCCGATGATCAAATCGCAATGGCCGTAGAAGGTCAATGGCGTACATATTCTATTACGCTCGCATGGTCGAGCTTGGATGAAACACTTCGCATGATCTGTACCTTTGATATGGAGCCGCCTGAAGATCAGTTTTTGCGTATTTACGAACTTCTGAACCTCGTGAACGATCAATGCTGGGCTGGATCTTTTACATATTGGAAGGATCAGGGTTTGATGGTTTATCGCTATGGGCTTGTTTTAACCGGTGGTCAAACCGCAAGCGCTGAACAAATCGACACTTTAATTTCTAAAGCGGTTTCCGCCGCCGAGCGTTATTACCCTGCTCTCCAACTTGTTGCTTACGGTAAAAATTCTCCCAAAGATGCTCTGAAAGTGGCCATTGCAGAGGCTTACGGCCGCGCGTAAAATCCTCTTTGAAAGGGTGGGCTAGCCTTTTGAGGAGGGAACTATGAATATTAATGAACGCTTATCGAAGGGTATTCTTTTGTTGGGTTGCGGCAAAATGGGCTCGGCCATGCTGCAAGGTTGGCTAAATGAGGGATTTGATCCGAAAAGGATTTGGGTGATTGATCCGAAGCCATCTAATTGGTTGCAATCGGTTGGTGTTAACTTGAACGAAGATTTTCCCAAAACTGTTAACCTCGCTTTAATTGCGGTTAAACCCCAGGTGATGCAAGAAGCGCTCCCCCAACTGCTATCCCTGACACGGGGCAGAGTAGTTTTTTTGTCCGTTGCGGCAGGAATACCGCTAAAGACCTATGAAGATATGCTGGGAGTGTCATCACCGATTGTAAGGGCTATGCCCAACACACCAGCGGCCATTGGAAAAGGTATATCTGCACTAATAGGAAATAATGCGGCTACTGAAGCTTGCATTGAAATTTGCGAAACACTGCTCAGCGCAATAGGGCAAACGGTTCGCCTTGAATCAGAAAATCAAATGGACGCAGTTACTGGCGTATCCGGGTCGGGACCTGCTTACGTATTTTACATGGTCGATGCATTAGCTGCAGCTGCCCGTCGGCAAGGTTTATCTGAAGACCTCTCTATGGTGCTTGCCAAGGCAACTGTTGCTGGCGCCGGTGCGTTGGCTCTCCAGTCGTCAGAGACACCTAGGCAACTGCGCATAAATGTGACTAGCCCGAATGGCACAACACAGGCAGGTCTTGAGGTTTTGATGAATGAAAATTCTGGATTAGTTCCGCTGATTAGCGAAACTGTATCGCGAGCAGCGGATCGTTCAAGGGAGCTTTCAAATGCTTCAAATTAGTTTTGACGACTTTCTAAAAGTTGACATTCGTGTGGGTGAAATTATTTACTCAGAGCCATATCCAGAAGCGCGTAAGCCTGCTATTAAACTTTGGATCGACTTCGGACCAGAAATTGGTAAAAAACGTAGTTCTGCGCAGATAACAGCTAACTATAAACCGGAGAAACTGGTTGGGAAGCAAGTCATGGCAGTAGTGAATTTCAAACCACGCCAGATCGGTAAGTTTATCTCCGAAGTTCTCGTTCTGGGGCTATCCGATATAGATGGAGGCATCGTCTTAATTGGACCAGATCGAACTGTTGAAAATGGAGGAAAAATGCATTGAATAAAATTCTAATAACGCGTCCACTACCCGAAGCCGTAGAAAAACGGGCTGAAAAACTTGGAGAAATCGCCTACCGCAAGCAGACAAGGCCTATGAATGATGCGGAGATGGTTTCCGCGCTAAATGATTTTGACATTATTCTGCCGACACTAGGAGATTTGTTTTCAGAGATTATCTTTACTCAGGTAATAGATCCACGATGCAAACTCTTAGCGAATTTTGGAGTAGGCTACAATCATATTGACGTTTCGGCGGCAAGGGCCAAAGGGCTTTCTGTGACTAACACACCGGGTGCTGTGACAGACGCAACGGCTGATATTGCTATGACTTTGATGCTAATGACAGCGCGTAGAGCGGGAGAAGGTGAACGGCTTTTGCGTTCTGGAAAATGGGAAGGCTGGCATCCGACCCAGATGCTTGGGCTCCACCTTAGTGGCAAAACTGTTGGAATTATTGGTATGGGTCGAATTGGCCAAGCAATTGCGCGACGCTGCCATTTTGGTTTTGGCATGCGGGTTGTTTATGTAAGCCGGAGCCCAAAGGAACTCAGTTTTGAAGCCGAAAAATGCCGATCCATAATGGATGCAGCATCAAAGGCTGATGTTATAGTCGTGGCCGTTCCCGGAGGAGCTGAAACAAAGCATCTTATCAACGACTCAGTTTTTGCCGCCATGCAAAGCCACGCAATTTTTGTAAATATCGCTCGGGGAGATATTGTGGATGAGGCCGCTTTGATTAGATGCTTGCAAAACGGCCAGATTTCTGGCGCAGGTTTAGACGTTTACGAGTTTGAACCAAAAGTCCCAGATAAGTTGAAAACCATGGAAAACGTAACATTATTTCCTCATCTAGGCACGGCTTCCATGGAGGTTAGAACAGGCATGGGGAATATGGCTTTGGACAATATTGAGGCCTTTATCAACGGTCAAACTCCTATGAATTTGGTGTGACGGTATCTTTGGTTGCCTCACGCCAATGACGTCTGCATAACGAAACATAGGTCTCATTCCCGCCAATTTGCACCTGTGCGCCACCTGTCAGGGCGTTGCCATTTTCGTCTTGCCGCACCACCATTGTTGCCTTTTTCCCGCAATGACATACGGTACGAATTTCACGCATTTCGTCTGCTAGTGCAAGTAAAGCTGCGGAACCTGGAAAAAGTTGGCCTCGAAAATCTACCCTCAGCCCGTAACACATAACTGGGACTTCCAAATCATCAACGGCCCGGGCAAGCTGCCAAACTTGTTCAGCTTCTAGAAATTGTGCCTCATCAATAAAAACGCAATTAACGGACTTTTGTCTTAACTGATTTTTAATTTTGGAAAATAAATCTTCCCCTGTACTAAATGTATCAGCGGCTTTTGAAATACCGATCCGAGAACCTATTGTCTGTTGACCAGAACGGCTATCAAATTGAGCCGTAAGCAGATATATCTCCATACCCCTTTCTTGGTAGTTATGAGAAGCCTGCAAAAGCAGTGTCGATTTTCCGGCGTTCATAGTTGAATATTGAAAATAGAGTTTGGCCATAAGTTTTTAATGCTTAAACTCGGAAGAAGTTTCAAGTTCTTGCTAAAAGTATTTTAAAAAATACACTACGAAACAATTTAGTTAGTGCAATTGAGAAGTATTCTTGATGGTCGTTTGCCAAGTTCTGTTTGTTATTTCCTATATTGAACTTAAGCTGAAGATAGAGAATTAATTTTATTTTCAGACTGTACTGAACCAAATTTTGGTGGCAGTACTAATATATGAGGTTGTCAATTGATTGCTGCAGGAATAGATTTAGGTGGTACAAAGATTGAGGCGCACCTGTTTGATGTTGATTGGCATTTTTGTGACAATCTTTACCTAGAAACCCCTGAGACTTATGAGCTTCTTATTGAAAGACTCTGCGAAGCCATTGACTGGATTGAGGAGCGTTCATCTGGATTGCCGGTCGGTCTAGGGCTAGCGGGTCTAATTTCCACGGATTCGGGCAAGGCGATCACCGCTAATTTGCCTTGTTCGGGTGAACGATTGCCGGCTGATATAGGGAAACGAGCAGGCAGATACATTACTTATATTAACGATGGTCGCGCCTTTACGCTCTCAGAGGCTGTGTTTGGAGTGGCAAAAGGGTATAAATCTGTTGTTGGGCTTATCCTAGGGACTGGCACTGGTGGTGGGTCAACATACCGTGGTGTTATGTTAAATGGCGCCGCTGGAGTAGCTGGTGAATTTGGTCATATCTCAGCGCCTGCGCATTTAGTGAAAGAGTACAATCTTCCAATCGTACGGTGTGGATGCGGTAAGATGGGTTGCATCGAAACGATCGTATCTGGACCAGGTATGATGCGAATTGCAAAGGCCATAACAGGCCAAACGCTAACGCCACCTGAGATCTATAGCCTCCGACTTTCTGACTCAGGTATGGCTAAAGTCTGGGACATTTGGTGCACGCTAGTAAGTGAACTTTGTCTCACAATTGACTATGCCATTAACCCAGACGTAATCGTGGTTGGTGGAGGGCTCTCAAACATGCGGCAGTTGATCAGTGATTTATCCTGCAAAATGTCCAAAAGCCAATTCAATGGGTTTAACATACCGAAACTTCTTCGGGCTCAAGGGGATGGCGCAAGTGGCGCACGTGGCGCGGCTTATGCAGCATGGCAGGAAACGGGCCATGGATGATGCTTTGCAAGGAGTGTCCATTTGGAACCGCCTTCATGATGTGTTACACCGCCCTCTATTTTTAATGGGCCTGAAACAAAAATTTGCGTTTGCCACTCTTCTGCGAACAGGAGTGGTGGCGCAATGACCGTTTGCGATGGATTTTTGTTGAAGCCTGCAAAGTTGTTTGATGGTTCTAGAATTCGCTCAGATTTGTTGATTAAAGTAACCAGAAATGGTTTTTGTCACTTAGTTAAAAATAGTGAATCTGGCGGCGTAGCGCCAAAGATTATAGATGGTATTCTTTCTGTAGGTTTCGTTGATCTGCAGGTAAACGGTGGCGGTGGTGTTTTATTTAACACTGACCCAACGCCAGAAACTTTAAAAGCAATTCTTGCGGCACATCGGCGGTTTGGTTCTGTTGCTATCTTACCAACGGTAATAACGGACGCGAAATATGTTCTTGAAAAGGCTGTTGAGGCGGTCATCGAATCGAAACATCAGCCGGGTATAATTGGCATTCATATAGAAGGACCTCATATAGCACTTGAACAGCGAGGTGCGCATGCGGCTCGTTTTGTGCGGCTGTATGATCCTGGTACGTTTCAACTAGTCCAAAATCTCAGGTTAAAAGAAATCCCTGTGATGATCACACTCGCTCCGGAGGTAGTCTCCATGAAAGATATTGAGGCCCTATCTGAAACTGGGGCTATTGTATCATTGGGTCACACGAATGCTAGCTTACATTTGGCTAATGAAGCATTGTCGCATGGAGCGTGTGCGTTCACCCACCTATTCAATGCGATGCCAGCAATGAGAAATCGAAAACCAGGTATTGTTGCTGCAGCATTAAATTCCGATTGTTACACTAGTATAATCGGAGATGGCTTTCATGTTGATGATGAAATATTAAAATTTGCAATTCGCGCAAGGCCTATAAAAGATCGTTTGTTTATCGTTTCTGATGCTATGCCGACAATCGGCGGACCTAGCTCTTTTAAACTTTATGGGAGCGCAATAACTTTGAAGAAAGGGCGACTAATCAATTCGGAAGGCAAACTTGCTGGAGCCCATATTACCATGGCGGGTACTGTGAAAAGGTTTGTCTCTGCATTAGGGGTAGCCATTGAAGACGCCTTGAAAATGGCAATAAGCGTTCCTGCAAACCTAATTAATCGACCAGATTTGGCCAGTCTTGAAAATAGGCACGTTAAAGATTTAATCTGTCTTGATGACGATCTAAATTTTGAGCGAGACTTAATGGACATTATTTGATGGACTTTCAAACGCCCTAGAATTGTTAACACATCAGTCGATGATGAATTTTTACTGATAAAATTTAATTAGGACCAATTAAATCCAACCCTTGGACTTCTGCGTATTCTATTAAAAATGGAAATAAATTGAACTTTAGGGCATATTATAAACAATGGTTTATAGATCCAAAAGCTGATTTTCTTTCAGGCTTGGTTGTTGCTTTGGCGTTAATCCCGGAAGCAATAGCTTTCTCAATAATAGCTGGAGTGGATCCAAAAGTTGGTCTTTATGCCTCATTTTCAATTGCCGTTTTGTGCGCATTTACCGGCGGACGTCCAGGGATGATCTCTGCTGCGACAGCGGCAACTGCCGTAGTTATGGTAACTCTGGTTAAGGAACATGGATTAGAGTATTTGTTAGCAGCCACCATTCTTGCTGGCTTAATCCAAGTTTTGGCCGGGCTCGCAAAAATTGGGTTTTTTATGAAATTTGTGTCGAGATCGGTGGTCACTGGATTTGTCAATGCGTTGGCTATTCTGATTTTTTTAGCTCAACTTCCTGAGCTTGATCCAAACAAAGTACCTTTAATGACTTTTGGACTTGTTGGCATCGGCTTAGCCATAATCTACTTGTTACCCTTTTTAACAACTCGTATACCTTCGCCTCTAGTAAATATAATCTTTTTGTCAGTGATTTGCATCGTATTTGAGTTTGATGTTCGAACAGTGGGCGATATGGGCGAATTGCCAGATACCTTTCCAGTATTTTTGTTACCCGATGTGCCGCTTAATTTTACGACTTTGACGATAATTTTTCCATATTCGGTAGCGGTTGCAACTGTGGGCTTACTGGAAAGTTTACTCACTCAGCAGATTGTTGACGATTTTACAGATACCGAAACAGATAGAAATCAAGAATGTATTGGCCAAGGGGTTGCGAACACTGCAACCGGCTTTATCGGTGGAATGGCAGGATGTGCTATGATTGGACAATCCATTATAAATGTTAAGTCGGGAGGCCGCGGTCGTTTATCTACTTTTATCGCTGGAACATTTTTACTGATTTTTGTGGTTGTGTTGGGAGATTATGTAGCAATCATCCCAATGGCTGCTTTGGTCGCTATCATGATAATGGTATCTGTAGGTACTTTTTCGTGGTCATCTATTAAAAACATAAAAGAGCATCCGAAGTCGTCATCAATCGTTATGCTTTCAACCGTTTTTTTTGTTATATATACTCACAATTTAGCGATTGGTGTTGCGATTGGCGTCTTACTGTCCGGTATTTTCTTTGCCTGGAAAATATCTCAGTTATTCGTAGTTAATTCATCGGTCTCTGAAGATGGACGAGAAAGAAATTACATGGTCAAAGGCCAATTGTTTTTCGCTTCATCCGAGGATTTCGTTAAAAGCTTTGACTTTTATGAGGCAAATGAGAAAGTCACGATAAATCTAACTGAAGCTCATATCTGGGATATTTCTTCAATAGCAGCTTTAGATACTGTAGTTTTGAGATTGAGAAAAGAGGGAAAGACAGTGGAAGTTATAGGTCTTAACAGCGCATCAAAAACAATCGTGGACAGGCTTGCCGCACCTGATTTAGTGGCCGCTTCAGAAAGCATTACGGTAAAGTAGAACGTGGAAAAAACAGTTACTCTAATTGCATTTATAGATGGGTCCGCTCATGCACTCACACTTTGTGAGTATGCTGCTCTCTTGGCCAAAAGATCAGGGGCTACGATAAAATTATATCACGTACTAGAAACTCCAGTTGAACCAGATAAAAGTGATTTGAGTGGTGCCATAAATCTGGGAGCGCGGACAAAGTTGATGGATGCACTTGTATCTGCGGGTGAAAAAAAATCTAAAGTTGCCCTGTCGAAGGGAAGGGAAATATTAGAAAAGTCAAAAGAAAAGTTGGAACAATTTGGTTGTCCGAGTGTAGAACTCAGATTGAGAACTGGCGACATAGCAGATTCTTTAAAGAGTAAAGAGGCGGGTGGCGACATAATTCTGATCGGCAAGCGAGGCGAGAGAACTAGTGAAAAGAAGAACAGAATTGGGGATAACTTTGAAAGAATTGTAAGAGCCAGCACAAAGCCAATATTTGTTGGAAATTCAGTATTTACTATTATAAATCATGTGCTTGTGGCTTACGATGGAAGCTTGCCCTCAAGAAGAGTTTTGGAATATTTACTCGGCAATTCAGTTTTTGGAAAGCTTAAAGTTTCTATTTTGGGTGTCTCAAAGGCTTCAAAAGATTGGTTAGAGCAGGATCAAAAACCATACATTTTGCAAATAAACAAAAACAATTGCCCGATTGACTTTATAGGAGCGAATGGCGATCCTAAAGAGCAGATTATCAATCATGTAAAAAATACGAAATGTGATATGCTTGCGATCGGCGCTTATGGTCACTCAAAATTTCGAAACTTATTTATTGGTTCAACGACAACAACCCTAATCCATGCTTCCCCAGTTCCCGTGCTTCTGAGCAAATGAGTGTGACAAGCACGAAGAATTTACTATAATAGGTTAAGTAATTTTCTTGAGACAAACAAATGAAAACTGTCAAAGATTATATTCGTACAATTGTTGACTTTCCGCATGAAGGTATTTTGTTTCGAGATGTCACCACGCTTTTTTCCGACCCCCGAGGATTTCGTATGGCGGTGGATCAGATGCTGCATCCTTATGCAGGCAAGCGAATTGACAAAGTCGTTGGCCTAGAGGCCCGTGGATTTATTCTGGGGGGGGCTATTGCACATCAACTGGGAACGGGCTTTGTCCCTATTCGCAAGAAAGGAAAACTGCCAGGCTCAACTATAAGTCAGCAATATACGCTTGAGTATGGTGAGGCTATCATGGAATTGCACGATGATGTTATCGAGGCTGGGGAAATGATCCTGCTTGTTGATGATCTTTTGGCAACTGGTGGAACGGCAGAGGCCGGTATTTTGCTTGTTGAGAGGCTTGGAGGCCAGATCATTAGTTGTAATTTCATTATTGATCTTCCGGAACTGGGTGGGCGTAAAAAGTTGGAAAACATGGGTATGGATGTGCACGTCCTCTGCCAATTTAACGATGTCTGATCCAATTCTTCGATCTTTGTAAAAGGAATCGGGTTGCCAGGTTTGTAAAAATAACTCTGAGATACTGAGCTGTGCTCTAGAAAAAGCGGTGGTTTTAAAAAACTTATGATTTTTAGGTCACGTATGACTTTAGGAATTTTATTAACGGCTCGCTTGATACGGTTATATGGGTCGGTTCGAAGAAATACCGTGCAGAATAATTAATATTATTGGGCTCAAACCCGCTTGCGCCGGGCCCAAAGGGTATAAGCCGAGGTTCAGACTCCCAGACAATGCCGCATAATCGCCTTTTGTACATGTAGTCTATTTTCGGCCTCGTCGAAGATCACAGAGTTTGGACTATCCATGACTTCTGATGTGGCTTCGTGATCCCGATGCGCAGGTAAGCAGTGCATAAAAAGCGCCTCGGGCTTTGCATTAGACATTAGTTCCGTATTGACCTGATAGGCGCGAAGCTGATTATGTCGACGCTTTCGCGCGGTTTTCGGATCATGCATGCTCACCCATGTGTCGGTCACAACAAGATCAGCTCCCTTAAAAGCTAAATGGGGGTCGCGCTCTATAATGATATTTGAACCTTTTCGGAGTGCCTCCTCAAGAAACCCTCGTTCCGGGTCAAGTGGTTCTGGTCCTGTGAAAGTGAGGTCAAAACCAAATTGCCCGGCAGCTTGGACAAAGCTGGAGAAAACGTTATTACCAGCTCCCGACCAAACAACTTTTTTACCCTTGATGGAACCTCGATGTTCCTCGAAAGTCATGATATCAGCCATAATCTGGCAGGGGTGCGTTCGGTTTGTTAGGCCGTTAATTATAGGAACCGTTGCGGATTCCGCCATTTCTAATAACGTTGCATCTTCAAAGGTACGGATCATTATGAGGTCCACGTAGCGACTCATAACTTTGGCGGTATCTGAGATAGTTTCTCCATGACCCAGCTGCATATCTTTACCAGAGAGCACGATCGGCTGTCCGCCCATCTGACGTACACCTACGTCAAAGCTTACTCTTGTGCGAGTGGATGGTTTGTCAAAGATGAGTGCCACAACGCGATCAGCTAAAGGTGCGTCTGCATCCTTTTGGCCGAGCGGTGCATTTGCACGGGCGTTTTTTATTTCAATTGCATGATCAATAATACTGCGAAGAGCTTCAGGCTGTGTTTTATTTATATCTAAAAAATGGGTCATAACGCGGCCTCATTCAGCTTACCAGCGCACGCTTGTGCTGCTTTATCTAGCCGGTAAAGGGCTTCTTTAATATCATCGTCGGAAACATTTAGTGGCGGTAACAGACGTATCACGTTATCTGCAGCTGGTACTATGATGAAGTTTTCATCATAACAGGCGCGCAGAACTTCGGTATTTGGGACCTTGCATTTTAAGCCAAGCATCAGTCCGAGGCCTCTTACGCTGTCAAACAAATCTGAGTAGCCATCCACAAGCCCCATTAGCCCTTGCGTTAAGAGGCCTCCCTTGCGGCTTACATTTTCAAGAAATTCGGGGTCCGCCACATGATCCAGAACTTCAGAGCCAACCGCGCATGCTAAGGGATTTCCGCCGTAGGTGGAGCCATGGCTACCAGCCGTCATACCAGATGCCGCGTCCTCTGTTGCGAGCACAGCGCCAAGCGGGAAGCCTCCTCCTATGCCTTTAGCGATCATCATTATATCCGGCTCGATATTAGACCATTCATGCGCAAATAGGCGCCCAGTGCGACCTACACCGCACTGGACTTCATCAAGGATAAGTAGAATGTCGTGCCTATCACATAACGCTCTGATTCCTTTGAGGTATTTATCGGGTAGTGGCCGGATTCCACCTTCACCCTGAATAGGCTCAACAATGACGGCGGCTGTTTTTTGGTCAATCGCCGCCTCTATGGTGTCGTGATTTACCCAGTCTAAATGTTTAAATCCCGGTAGCATCGGACCAAAGCCTTTTACAAGTTTCTCAGCGCCGGCAGCCGCGATTCCAGCTGAGGAGCGCCCATGAAATGCGCCCTCAAAGGCAATGATTTCAACCCTATCAGAAAAGCCTTTCTCATACCAATATTTACGCACCATTTTAACAGTTAGCTCACAACTTTCCGTGCCTGAATTAGTGAAGAAGACAGTATCTGCAAAGGTCAGCTCTACAAGCTTGTCCGCTAGATCTTGCTGTTGTGGAATATTATAGAGATTCGAAACATGCCAAAGCTTTTGTGCCTGCTCTGTTAAACGGGTGACAAGTGCAGGGTGAGCGTGACCAAGGGCATTTACTGCGATTCCTGCCCCAAAATCTAGGAAGCGTTGTCCGTTTGCCTCGATCAACCAGCTTCCCTCACCCTTGACAAAATTCAACGGGGCACGGGCATATGTTGGCATAACAGAGCTAATCATGGCTGCATCCTCCTAGGATTTCCATTGGTCGCTTATTGGGAAGACCAAGTCAATGTTTCATGAAATTCAATTGTATGAGAGTGTCAAATTACGGTTAGATAAAATTTATTGGCACCGCAGGAATACGGTTATCCTCATTTATCTCATAATATTACTAGCCGCATATGCGCATACGAAAAACAATAAGAATTATTTAAGCTTAATTGTCGTCAGGCCGTAGCAGTTCATAAGGCTCTTTTACATTGGCATAATCGCGATAACCAAGCCGCCCAACTGGTGTAAATTTGGTAATGTCAAATTTGCCTTCAGTAATGAAGGCGTCTTCCATGTAAATACCCGTTACTTCGCCAAATACTACCGTATTGTGAGCACCCCGCAGCGGGACGATTTCGCTAACCGTGCATTCCAAGGCAGCAGGCACGGCTACTACTCGTGCACAATTGATGGTTGTACAAGTGATCTTTTTCAGTCCGGCATGGTTAAATTCATCCACATCATTAGGTAACGCGGCAGAACTTACATTCATTGCCTCAACCATTGCCTGTCCTACTATATTCACACAAAAGACACCTGTAGCGTGAATATTTGCAACGGTATCTTTTGTTCCATCCTGATCCGATTTGGATCCTGTTGAGGAAAACATTACTTGTGGTGGCGTATAGGCAACAGCATTAAAAAATGAGTAAGGTGCTAGATTATCGACTCCACTCTTGTCACGCGTTGAAATCCAACCAATGGGGCGGGGTACGACAAGCGCATTAAATGGATTGTGTTTTAGGCCATGTCCATCTTTCGGTTCAAAAAACATTTTAAAAACTCCTGTTTGATCCCGACTTAGTGTCATGTTAGTGCGGTTTCCAGCCAAAAGTGGGACTCAGTATCGCAGTGTTGGAACTTAGCGTTGAAACAAAAGACGACTGGTGGGAAGTGGAAGCACTTTTTGATTTGTGCTTCGCGCCGGGACGCGAGGCGCTGTCGTCCTACCGTATGCGTGATAATATCCCCCCAATTTCAGATTTATGTTTTGTAATCCGCGATGAACTTGGGGTTTTAGGGGGAGCAATTCGGTTCTGGGAGGTCGATATTAATGGCTATTCTTCATTACTTCTAGGCCCAATAGCGGTGCATCCGACCCGACAGGGCGAAGGTCTAGGTGGTTTTTTAATGCGAGAAAGCCTTAGCTATGCAAAAATTGCAAGATGGGAACGGGTGATGCTGGTCGGGGATTATGCATATTACAGGCGGTTTGGATTTTCCCGTTTGGACCATATACATATGCCGTCACCAACTAATCCGGAACGCGTTTTAGGTTATGCAATATCTAATGGTGCATGGAATTGCGTTTGGGGTAAAGTGCGTAAAAAATCTCTATAGCGGTTTTGAGATTTTTTCATTTTTTCCATATCAGGCGAACATCCGGGATTTTTTCATCGGTTTGTGATCCATCTGTTCGCCTCACTTCTCGGAACCCCTCTCGGGAGTAGAATTGCTGTGCGCTATAATTTGCAGCATATGTCCAAAGAACTAACTCATTAGAACTGTCTTTTGCATCACTAAGCAGCGTTTTTTTAACACCCTGTCTACGCGCTGAAGCTGTTACGTATTATGCATTGATTTCATCTTCATTTCTGGCGATAAAGCCTAATATTTCAATATCCTCAAACACTTTCACCCAGCCAAGATCAATCATTTTACTTACAAAACTTATGTTTTCAGCAAGTGAATGAGGATGCAGTATCCATTCAGTCATCTCGCTAAATTCTGATAGGATCCTACCAATTTTTCCGGTATCAAGCAGTTGAGCGAATTTAATCATAATAATAGCTAAACTTCTCAGGAGTGGAACCACAGTTTTCAACTGTCTTTTGACAATATCAGTTTAATAATAACAGTGTTGCCCTTTTCCAAACACGTTATTTGGGCTAAGGGGCTACATGCCACGCTATGCCCTGAAAATAGAATACAATGGTCAGCCCTTTTTTGGTTGGCAAAGACAGGATAAACTTTCGACTGTCCAACGAGCCATTGAGGAGGTTTTAGCAAAGCTTGAACCGGCAGAACATCGAATTGCTGCGGCAGGGCGAACGGATGCTGGTGTTCATGCGTTGGGTCAGGTAGCGCATTGTGATTTAAAGAAAGATTGGGAAAGTTTTCGACTTACTGAAGCTTTGAACTTTCACCTCAAACCTTTGCCAGTTTCAATTATTGACTGCGCCGTGGTGCCAGAAGACTGGCACGCGCGATTTTCTGCAACAGAGCGGTATTACGTTTTCCGCTTGCTCACACGCAGAGCGCCGGCGACACATGAAAAAGGTCTTGTTTGGCAGGTGGTACACGCGCTAGATCTGGAAACGATGCAAAAAGGTGCCGCAAACCTACTTGGGACGCACGATTTTACCACGTTTCGCTCCAGTAATTGTCAGGCGCAAAGCCCTGTGAAAACTCTTAATGCCTTAGATATTGAAAAAATAGTGGGCTGGTCGGGGACAGAATTCCGCTTTCATATCAAAGCCCGAAGTTTTTTACATAATCAGGTGCGAAGTTTCGTTGGAACGCTCGAACGCGTTGGGGCAGGCCAGTATAGCACAGCTGATATTAAGCATGCGCTTTCAGCACGGGATCGCTCGAAATGTGGGCCGGTTTGTCCACCGCAGGGACTTTATCTCAAAAAGGTTTTTTATTCAAAAGACCCATTTGAAAAACCGAATTAAGTTAATTTTCTGAGAAACTTCTCCAGATTTTTTTCGTTGACCAACTTGATTGCTTGCTTTATGGTAACCAACTTACGTTTGCGCTGGCACTTTTCTTTAAAATTTCTTTTCATCCGATGGATTGGCATCGAATAAACGTTAACATTCACAGGAACGGATGTGCTATCTGATAACCGCTTTTTATAACGGTAACTCCCCATCTTTTTGATTTTATCAGGATATGTGACAACGCCTGCTTCCTCACTGGCTTCCAGCGCTGCTAAAGTCTTTTCAGACATATCCTTTTCTAACCAGCCTTTGGGTAAGATCCATTGCCGTGTTTGTCTAGAAGTAATAATCAAAATGTACCTCTTGCCATTTTTATTTTTATAACAAAAGGCTGCTGCCTGTTTTTTTTTTACCACGCCTACGTTTGTCAGAGCCTAGGCTCGACACCATTTCACCCCCAAGTTTTCCAAATAAAGCAAACCATGTACGCACCAGTGTTTAAGTTAACTTACCTAAAAATAACATTAAATACCACCGCTTTTTTATTTTTTTGCTTTAATAGTAGGTGCTTCTTCTTCCGGGTTCTTAGGCCATAAATGTTTTGGATAGCGACCACGCATGTCTTTTCTCACATCGGAATAGCTAGATTTCCAAAATCCAGGAATGTCGGTTGTTCTTTGTAGTGGTTTTCCGGCGGGAGACAGCAGCGTTACTAGCAAAGGTTTGTTCCCTACCATTGGGTGCGTACTTTGCCCAAACATTTCCTGGAGTTTCAATGAAATTTCTGGCTGCCCACCTCTGTAAAGAATAGGAATTTCTCGTCCCAAGGGTGTTATGAAGGTTGCAGGTACTTTCTTTTTTAATATTTGCTTCTCGCGATAGTTCAATATCCCCTGTAGCGCTGGTGATTTATCGAAAGATTTCCACTCTTTCGCTGTTGCTATCCTACCTAGATAAGGCAGCAGCCAATCTTCCAATGTATCCAATAAAAATTCTTCCGTGAAACTAGAGTATGGCTCACCAGCCGCAGAAAGGCGATACAAAAAGATCCTATCTTTCTCAGATAAACTCAGTCCAATTTCGCGAATACCTTCCAGTAGAGCCAACGCGACTTTATCCTCGGGAACGTCCGTCCACGCGCGAGATTCTAGGGAAATAGAACCCAATTTCTCGTCTTTTTTAGAGATCACTCGATTATCTCGTTTTGACCATTTACAAGATAGTTCATGCCTGAGGTTACTTGAGTATAGATCTCTAATTTCGGCTTCAGTTATACTTATAGCGCGCCTTATGCCAGCTTCCCTTTTCTGTCCATCCAGCTCTGCTGCAACGATGAAGGCATTATTAGAAAGTGGATCGTGAGGCGCAAAATACGCTCCGATACCGGAAGAGAGTAAGAACCTATTTCCCTGCGCTTTACGGCGCTTACCAATTCTATCGGGATACGCCAAGGCTAACATTTGTCCACTTGTCAAACTGCCATCGACCATCGGGGCGGCCGATTTTAGCTGCTTCGCGTGGTTTTTTATACGGGCCAGCACTTGGGCGTTTATGGGAAAGGCATAACGTGAAGCAAAACGTTCCTCATTTTCGAGTAGCTCTAGACGAAGCATAAAATCTTTAGGTGCGTTGCGTGGTAGTGGATCTCTTTCGTTCAAAAGTGCTGCAAGCTTGGCCGATGGTTTTCCGGCAGAAAGTAAAAGATGGCCCAACCTTGGGTGAAGTGGTAGTTTTGCGATGGCCTTGCCATGCGTTGTTACTGTACCGTCTGGTCTGAGCGCGCCAAGTATCCGAAGCAAGTTGCGCGCGTCATGTAGACGTGCTGGGTTGGGGGGAGATAGGAAAGCTAACTGATCCACTTCAGTTCCCCATAGAGCCAAATCCAACGCCAGAGAGGACAAATCTGCCACGTCTATCTCCGCTGGAGGTGAATGTGGTAAGCTACCCTCCTCCGCGCGCGACCAGTATTTATAACAGATGCCTGCAGCAACACGTCCTGCTCGACCCATTCTTTGCGCGGCTTCGGCTTTGCTGATTTTTGTTGTTACAAGGCGCTGCATTCCAGATGCTGTATCAAATTCAGCACGCCGCGCTTTGCCTCCATCAATTACAATGCAGATGTCTTCTATAGTCAGTGAGGTTTCTGCAATGGACGTGGCCAAAACGACTTTTCGTCCCCTTTGTTGTGGACAAATTGCTTCCCGTTGCTTGTGAAACGGCATTGAGCTGTATAGAAAATGCACGTTACATTCATCGCTAAGATGTGGTTTGAGCAAGGAAGCAACGGTCTGAATTTCCCATTCTCCGGGGAGGAATACTAAAATTCCGCCAGATTTTTCACTGAGTGCGCGAAGGATGAGTTCCTTCATACCATATTCAAATGAAACCGATTTTGCCCTTGGTTGATCTAACCAAATGGGTTCAACCGGGAAACGCTTCCCCTCGGAAATAATGACAGGTGCGTTGCCTAAAAGTTCTGAAACAGCGCTTGGTTCTAACGTGGCTGACATAACAATTAGAGAGAGGTCACTGCGCAAAGCATCAGAAATTTCTATACATAGAGCCAAACCAAGATCAGCATGAAGTGATCTTTCGTGAAATTCATCAAAAATTATTGTCCCGATCCCTTCAAGTCCGGGATCACTTTGGATCATTTTGGTTAGAATACCTTCTGTCACTACTTCGATTATTGTAGTGTTGGAAACTTTATTTTCGCCCTTGATCCTGTAACCGATGGTCTGACCCAAGGGTTCGCCGACCATCTCTGCCATACGCTCTGCTGCTGCACGTGCTGCGAGCCGGCGGGGTTCAAGCATCAGAACCTTACCCCTGCCTATACCTGCGCTTAATACTTCCAAAGGAATGGCCGTTGTTTTTCCCGCTCCTGGAGGTGCACAAAGTACCACTCTATTATGTTCCCTCAAAGCACGAATTAAATCATCAGAGACTTTATATATAGGTAAATCTGGTTTCACGTAACGCTTATCGCCGAACAAAACTGGCGCGTCCACGGAGGGTTGTCATAATAAAACGTTCAAGGCGAAAAATATTGCCTACTGCAACATATTTTAGCTCAAAAGGAAATTGGGTGCCTTGTGCCCATTCCTTTTTCGAATAGCCACCGATACGGGTAAATATGCCTTTGCACGACATATTTTGATTATTGATTGTTGATGATAAAAGCTTAATGGAAAACCGGCGTGCGCCATCGTATACAACCATATTCTGTTTGCAGGGAGTTTTCCTCGACTGATCAGACAGAAGCGCATGGATGGCAGTCATCGGATCAACAGTGTCATTTTGTGAAGCAGGGGCTAGCCAGTAAGATTTTCTTTTTTCACCCTCAATGATTTGGGGCACACCTTTTTCATAGGCCATTTCTTTATTGCTTTTGCGTTTTCCAGTGTCAGAATTTTCAGAGTATTGTTGTGGAAAATACCGCCCATTTTTCAAACTACCCACAGCCCTGCCGTCAAAGAGGTATTTTGCAAAAATACTTACAACACCTGTTGATTTCATTATTGCTTTTATCGAATATCTGGACCCGGTTTGGTTTACGGTATAATCAAGTTCCCCAACTTTTAGACCACTAACGTAGATATTAAATTGATTCTTAGACGTTGCCGCAAAAGTAAAGCTTGTTTCAGCAAAAACTGCCAGAAAAAGTAAGATTAGGAATAATATCGTTCTTAAAATCATTGCAAAACTCTTGTTCAAGTGTTTGTCTTGGCCACTAATTTATCGCAGATCAAGTCAGAAAATGCGCAACAAGGTCAATTGATCAATTAACAATATGCGGAAAGACGCCCATTGAGATGACAAAGTTTGAAGAACTTGGTGACAAAATAGTAGCGGGTGATCGTCGTGCTTTGTCCAGAGCCATAACGCTAGTCGAAAGTAATCGAGAGGATCACCGTGCAAAGGCTTTGGAGCTCATCCGTTATCTGAATTTTAGTGGTCGGGAAGCAATGCGAATAGGGCTTTCGGGGACACCGGGCGTTGGAAAATCAACCTTTATTGAAAGTTTCGGAATGCACTTGACCAGTCAAGGTTTGCGGGTTGCCGTATTGGCTATCGATCCAAGCTCAAAACGTTCTGGTGGATCTATTCTAGGGGATAAAACAAGGATGGACCGTTTGTCACGGGAATCTAAAGCTTTTATTCGACCTTCCCCGAGTCAATCACATTTGGGTGGCGTGGCACGTCATACTCGAGAAGTAGTCGCCATTTGCGAAGCGGCGGGATTTGACATTGTGATGATTGAAACAGTTGGGGTTGGTCAATCTGAGACTTTTGTGTCTCATATATCGGATCTTTTCATTCTGCTTCTTGCGCCAGCTAGTGGCGATGAATTGCAGGGTGTGAAACGTGGCATTATGGAAATGGCGGATATTATTTTAGTAAACAAGTCAGATGGCGATTTGAAGCAGGCTGCTATGCGTACCTGCGCTGATTTTGCAGGTGCCTTAAGACTTTTGCGGCATCGCCCTCAAGATCCGGATGGCTATCCAAAAGTTATGAACGTTTCTGCAATGGATAAAATTGGGCTCGATGAAGTTTGGGATTCTATAAAAGAACTTTTGGAATGGAGACATAAAAAGGAGTATTTTAAAAGAAATCGCGCATCTCAGGCGCGATTCTGGTTCGAAGAAGCTGTGAGGCAAGGCGTTTTGACAAGCCTTTCAAAGGACGAGATCGTAAGTATGATGGATCGGCTTGCAGTTGAAGTTGAAAGTGGGAAAATTCAGCCTGGGATTGCAGCTGCAGAAGTACTTCGGCGTATTTCTGGTGAGGACTGATTCTTTGCTCGGTTATTAAGTGTAATCTAAGGCCCATAAGGTTGTAAACAAAGCCCTTTTGCCATGAGCTAAGAAAGATGTTTCGCGTTGTCGCTTGACGATCCGTTTGATTTTCCCTATTAAATGCTTTTGAGATTTGGCTCTGGCTTTTGCGGCGCTGTATAAATATAATGATTTTGGTGGTCACTTGGAAAAGAGGTAAGTGAGATGGCGCGTCGTTGCGAATTTACTGGAAAAGGTCCGATGACTGGCAACAACGTGAGTCACGCGAACAATAAAACAAAACGCCGCTTTTTACCCAATCTCAACTCTGTAACGCTTCAATCAGAAGCGCTAGGTCGTGGATTTAAATTTCGTATTTCAGCTGCTGCATTACGCTCTGTCGATCACCGGGGTGGCCTGGAT
>CACPHA010000016.1 GCA_902633655.1 Paracoccaceae bacterium | reverse complement strand
TCATAGACTAAAAACTCTGTTGAAAGAAAGAGTAATTCATACCAGTGATAGCTTTAAAGAAGCTCAACTGGATACAGTAAGTTATACAGCCCGTACTCTTCTGCCTCTTGTTGCAGCCAATCTTTTGTTCACTGAGCGAAGCGGTAAAAAAGGCTCGCAAGCTCAAATGCGTAAAAATGCCATGGACCTTTTAGCTGCATGGAACGGAGAAATGGATGAATATCGCCCCGAACCTTTAATTTATATGGCTTGGATGCGTGCGCTTCAAGATCGCTTAATCAGAGATGAAATTGGCGATTTGGCTGATCAATTCATACATTTGAAGCCTCTATTTATTGAACGTGTTTTTAGAAATGTTGAAGGCGCAGAAGCTTGGTGTGATGTTGTTCACAGCCAGACCTTAGAGACCTGCAACCAAATAGCCAGCGCGGCACTAGATGACGCTTTAAATTGGCTCAGTGAAACATATAGCCCTTCTCTGACCGCGCTAAGATGGGGTGAAGCTCATCAAGCACTCCATCGTCATTCTTCCTTAGGGACTGTTTCAGTTTTTAAATATTTCGTTAATATTGTTCAACCTACCAGTGGCGGGGACCACACGGTCCAAAGAGGCCGCGTCAGTGGCCTTGAACCCACACCATTTCAAAATATTCATGCAGCAGGATATCGTGGTATCTACGATTTTTCTGACTCAAATAGTTCCATTTTCGTTATAGCAACCGGCCAGTCAGGTCATCCACTTTCAAGACATTATGATGATTTGGGCCAACTATGGCGACGCGGAGAGTATTGGCGCATGTCTCTTGATAAAGAGCTAATCAGTAGCGCTTCAATAGGAACAACCCGTCTTAAACCAAATTTTAATCAAAAGGACTGAAACTGTGCTTTTTGACGCGAAGACCAATAGAGCGAGAAATAAAAACCAAAATCTGTTATCTTTTCCTCACGGACCACTCCTTGTGAATAAAGCCAGGCTCGTTTTTTTCCGTCTCTATGGCTCAACATTAAACTATCTTCA
The DNA here is from genome assembly GCA_902633655.1 of Paracoccaceae bacterium. Lineage (GTDB taxonomy): Bacteria > Pseudomonadota > Alphaproteobacteria > Rhodobacterales > Rhodobacteraceae > LFER01. The sequence goes on along the minus strand of CACPHA010000016.1, from coordinate 35,720 downwards.
AAATTATCGAAATTTAGCTTAATTTCTATAGCCTTAAGCAAAGTTTCAACGCCGTAAGCTGTTTTGGCAGAGACTAGATAGGTTTCGGATTGACGCGAAGCGGTGTTTGAAGTTCGCTCCAAATCGTCTTCTGACAACTGATCAATTTTATTCCAAACTTCAAATACAGTTGTTTCTTGGGAAATCCCAATATCCTGTAATATTAATTTAACATCATTCGATTGATCTTCAGACTGTGGGTGCAAAACATCACGAACATGAAGGATAATATCGGCACTTAGAACCTCTTCTAAAGTTGCCCGAAATGCAGCAATAAGCTCAGTTGGAAGGTCAGACACAAAACCAACTGTATCGGAAAGAATCACGTTAGTACCAGACGTGTTTTTTACAGCTCGCATAGTGGGATCAAGTGTAGCAAAAAGCATATCTTTTGTTGGGACGTTAGCGCCAGTTAATTGATTGAATAAAGTTGACTTTCCGGAATTAGTATAACCCACTAACGCAATAATTGGATAGGGAATTTGGGCACGAGCAGAGCGATGTAGCTTACGTGTTCTTACAACTTTCTTAAGTTGTTGGCGCAACTTGGAAATCTGTAGGTCAATAGCCCGCCTATCGGCTTCAACCTGTGTTTCCCCTGGACCGCCAACAAATCCCAAGCCACCTCTTTGGCGTTCAAGGTGCGTCCATGCCCTAACAAGGCGCGTGCGTTGGTAGCTAAGTGCTGCCATTTCGACTTGAAGTACACCCTCGCGGGTCGCGGCACGATCTGAAAATATTTCGAGGATCAACCCTGTTCTGTCTAGTAGCTTTACTGACCATTTTTTTTCGAGATTTCTCTGTTGCACCGGTGATACCGGACCATCCACAAGGACAAGTTCAATTTTTTGATTTGAAAATAAATTCTTCAACTCTTCAACTTTACCAGATCCAAAAAATGTTCCAGGGTTTGGTTTTTGAAGCGATACAACATTGGCACCTACCACTTCTAATTCAGGTAAAGCTGAAGCAAGCGCTTTTGCCTCTAACAAAGAGGCATGAGAGTCGCGAACTGCCAAAGTAATTTTTAAGTCAGGATGTAAAACCCATGCACGGGTGGTGCGAGGGCTACGTAAAAAGCTCAACCGCCTTCTTCGCCTTCATATAATGTAATATTTTGTGATGGCATAATGGTAGATATTGCGTGTTTATAAACTAATTGCGACTGGCCGTCTCGGCGCAATAGAATACAGAAATTATCAAACCAAGTGATCACACCCTGAAGTTTAACCCCATTAATTAAAAAAACCGTTACAGGTACTTTTGCTTTTCTAACATGATTTAAAAATGCATCTTGCAAGTTCTGACGATCAGAAGCCATTTTTTATTACCTTTTATTGTTCTAACCACCTGGTTATTTTATTGGATACAATTCTTATCGGGTTATACAATCACAACTAGGTGCGAGCGTCTATACCCTAATCAACCGCGCCACGTTTCTGATGTGAAGAGTGCAAGAAGGACAAGTATTTCAAGCCTTCCAAGTACCATTGCTAAAGCCAACGTCATTTTTGCTCCTGAACTCAAAGTTTCAAAATCGATTGGTGCTCCCAATATAAAACCAAACAAAGGGCCAGTCGTACTAAGTGCACTAACTGAAGCAATTACAGCCATTTCAAAATTGAAACCAAAAGCAGTAAGGGATAATGTTATTATTGCTAGACCAATGACAAAGAGCATGAAAAAAATCCAAGCAATGAAGGCTTTTGCCCTTAATTCATTCTGATAAATGTTGTTCGAGTGCCCTATTGAAGAAGGGTGTATTAGCCTATCCATTTCATGAACAGCATTTGAATAAAGTGCATAAACCCTCAAAAGTTTTACCCCACCCGCAGTCGTTGCGATTCCGCCACCAATTAAAGCCAACCCGAGGAATAATGAGCTGGGCGCTGCAAATTCAGACCACGTTTGAGATGCCTCCCAAAAGCCAGACTGCCAGCCATTAGTTGTCAAAAATGACGTTACGGTAAAAATATTTGCCCAAATCATTTTTATTGTAGCAAGGCAAAACACATCTTTCTGAGAGCCTATTTGCTGTAAAATCTGCCCAATTGTCAAAAGTACCGTGACCGATATTATGACAACCGACGCAATGGACAGTTCAGTGCTGGTTGAAAAACGGCCCGAGCCTGTTATTGATCGCTCGCGCGAGACAATGCCTCTAGTAATGGCAAAAATAAAAAAAATAAAAATTACAACTTCAGCGGTCCAATTGCCATTAAAGTCAGACAAGTTTTCTACTGCCGTTATTCCGCTGGTAGATAAAATTGACATAGCAAAAATCAAGCTATCGAAACCCGGTAAGCCCGATAGGGCTAAAGCAAACCAAAGCAAACCTGTAAGACTTAAGTATAAAGGAAAAAGAGCAGAGAAATTTCTATGTAAAAAATGCTGCCGTTCTTTAGAAGTAAGGTAGTGAGTTTGATGTATTGGGCTACCACTTGCAACTTCGAATCCGCCAAGGTTCATCGGGGCAAGTATTGCAACAGCAACTAGCCAAATAAGTGCTCCGCCCATCCAGGCAACAACGGCTCGCCAAAGATGAATCGTGTCAGATAATATTTCTGGCTGAAACACTACAAAGCCGGTAGTTGTCAGGGCACTAACCATATCTAAATATGCATTAATAAAATCGGTTGTGCTAATTATATCGTGTTCGGGTATGGCTAAATATACAGGAAGCATTAAAAATCCCAAAGCCAGAGAGGTAAGTTGTTGGATGCCCGATTCTTCGAGCGTCCTATTCGAAGTGGCTAATGCGATCATCAACAATAGGAAAAGACCTAGAATCCCGGTGTAGAAGAATGACCGCGCTTCAGCATAGTTTTCAAGTGTCAAGGCGTGGGCACTTGGGAGAAACATCGATAAAGCTGCTACACTGAAAAGTTGAAAGAAAAACGGTAAATGTGAAAGCCGAAACCACATTTTCGATTTAAAAGAAATCAATTGAAACTTGCAAAAGCCGTTCAACTTCAGGAACATCTTTTGACAGAACAAATAATGCGATAACATCGCCTTCGTCTATTCGCGTAGAACCAGTTGGCATTTCTAATTTCTCACCTTTTAAAACGGCACCGACAAGAACTCCTTCTGGAAAGTCGATGTCACGTATCTTTTGGCCGCTTATCGGCGAGGTGGACAGCACTTGAGCTTCCATAATTTCCGCTTCTGCATCTCCAATCGAATAGACGCCTCTTACTCTTCCATGTCTGATGTGGCGGAGAATCGAACTCACCGTTGTGGCCCGGGGGTTTATGTAAGCATCGATACCTATAGCTCCTATCAGCGGCACAAGACTGGGGTCGTTGACTAGAACAACCGAACGTGTGCAACCTAGTGTCTTTGCGCGGACTGCAGCTAACATGTTTGTCTTATCATCGTCAGTTACAGCCAGAATCACATCCGATTTAGAAATATTGGCTTCTTCCAGCAAGCGAGTATCCAAACCATCGCCATTTAAAACAATGGTTTTCTCTAACTCGTTCGCAGCTACCTCAGCGATTTGGCGATTTTTCTCAATTATTTTAGCGCGGATGCGATTTGTTTTTAACTCTAAAGATTTGGCAATCGAAAGTCCAACATGACCTGCACCGATAAGCACCACACGGTCCTGTTTACCTTGTGACTTTCCAAAAACTTCCAAGGCTCTATTACTATCGTCTACGTGACACATAACATAAACTTCATCATGCACGAAAAGTTGGTCACCCGGTTCAGGCGCGAAAAGAACAGCCTTTCGTCTAATTCCCACCACAAGAATTCTGAGAGATGAAAAAAGATCAGTTAATTGACGTAATGGAGTGTTGGTAACTGGACAATTTTCATCGATTCTTAACCCAAGTAATTGCGCCTTAGAATCTAAAAACGTTTCTGTGTCAAAAGCTGTGGCGGCGGAAAGCCGTTTTAACGCGGCAGCGGCAACTTCTCTTTCTGGGCTAATCACAACATCAATGGGCATGTGGTCCCGCCGATAGAGATCAGAATAAATAGCGTCAAGGTAGGACTGGCTCCTAAGTCTAGCTACTTTGCGCGGAATATCAAATACTGAATGTGCAACCTGACAGGTAACCATATTGACTTCGTCAGAATATGTCGCCGCGATGATCATATCAGCATCCCGTGCACCTGCTTTATCAAGCACGTCTGGATATGAAGCAAAGCCGGCCAAGCCCTGGACATCAAGTATTTCTGTCGCCCGCCGAACAAGATCAGCGTTACTGTCAACGATTGTAACATCATTTCTTTCACCAGAAAGATGACGTGCAATCTGCCAGCCGACTTGACCTGCGCCGCAAACAATTATCTTCATGGCATTACCTCGGGATCAGGCACCAACTCGCAGTGTTGAATGGCAGAAGCACGTCTTCTGGTCAATTGTTGATTTCTGAAACATCGTGACTTTAGTCACTTATGAGCTTTCCAGAATTAACCACACCAAGGGACTTCAATTTTCGATGCAACGCGCTTCTCTCCATACCCACAAAATTCGCGGTCTTACTAATATTTCCTGAAAAACGTCTTATCTGCGTCATCAGATATTCACGTTCAAAAGCTTCACGGGCTTGCCTTAGTGGCAACATTGCGAGAGAGGGATTAATTACGTTGGTTTTGGGCCCGTTTGAGGTTTCCGGTGAATCTTTAGGTATATCAACCGCTTTAATAGGCCCGGTACTATCGCTTAGAATGAGAATCCGTTCAATAATATTACCAAGCTGACGTATATTTCCCGGCCATGCCATTGTTTGCAGTAGGCTAGCTGCCTCTTCATCAAGTTCTCGTAAGGCATGTCCTTGCGTATTGTGAAAAAATTTCAAAAAGTACTGAGCGATGACTGGTATGTCCTCACTCCTATCTTCGAGAGACGGTACGCTAATGGGAACCACATTCAATCTATGAAAAAGCTCTTCCCTAAATAGCCGTTGCTTTATAGCGCTATGCAAATCCTGACTGGTTGACGATATAACTCGAAAATCAACTTTTAGGCTATCTACCCCACCCAGTCTTGTAAATCTTTGGTCTACCAAAACACGTAAGATTTTGGACTGGGTTACACTCGGCATATCGGCCACTTCATCAAAATAAATTGTGCCGCCATTAGCCATTTCTAACAGACCGAAAGATTTTGATTTGTCAGCGCCCTCTGTTCCAAATAAAACGGCTTCCATGCGATCTGACTCAATTACGGCACAATTGACTACAACAAAAGGTGATTTTGATCTATCAGAGTGAGCATGAATATAACGCGCCGCCATTTCTTTGCCCGATCCAGACGGCCCGGTAAGCATTACTCGACCATTAGATTTAGTGACTTTATCTAACTTGGAAACTAAAGTTCTAAAGGATGGTGACTCGCCCAACATTTTCGAAGATGTACAGTCTTTCTGTCGTAGAGATTTATTTTCACGCCTTAAGCGAGACGTTTCCATTGCCCGCTTAATAACAACCAGTAGCTGATCAATATTAAATGGTTTTTCAATAAAATCATATGCACCTTGTTTTATTGCAGCTACCGCAATTTCAATATTTCCGTGGCCCGAAATAATGACGACCGGAATATTCGGATAATTTAATTTTACACGTTTCAGAATATCTATACCGTCCATATCGCTATCTTTAAGCCAAATATCAAGGATGAGAAGATCAGGTGGCGTTTCTGCAACTTCACGCATACAGTCGTCAGCCGTACCAGTCTTGCGGGTAACAAACCCCTCATCTTCCAGAATATCAGCTATGAGTTCTCGAATATCGCGCTCATCATCTACGATAAGAATATCACTCATCTGGCTTGTTTCCCTTGGTGCTGTGTTTTTGATCATTGTAAATTTGTGGTAACTCAATGACTACCCGAGCTCCATAAAATGGTGCGGTCTCAAAGACAGGGGCGTCTTCCATTAAAAGATTGCCACCGTGTTCTTCGATAATTTTCTTAACAATTGCCAAGCCCAGGCCTGTGCCTTTATCACGAGTCGTAACGTACGGTTCAAAAAGTCGTACACGGTCCTCTGGGAGCCCTATTCCATTATCTTCTATTGCAATAAGGACGTTAGTTTTTTCTTTTTCAAGCTTAATATGAATTTCGCCCTGGATTTTAACTCCCATTTTTTTTATTCTTGTCTCGATAGCTTCTCCTGAGTTTTTCATAAGATTTATAAGTGCTTGGGAAATCAACGTACGATCAAATTGTAAGACTAATGGAAAGTCTGGGAGATGCTTGACAAAACGGATGTCTGGCTGCCCACTTTCTTGCAGTAAAATAACAGAATTGATGACTGATACCAAGTCTTCATCAGATTTTTTTGGCTGTGGTAGCCGGGCGAACTTCGAAAACTCATCAATTATCAGTCTAAGATCTCCGGTCTGACGTACGATGACATTGGTCATTCTTTCTAATTCATCGCTATCATTGCCCAGTTTAGGAGAGAACTTTCGCCTTATCCTTTCTGCCGATAGTTGGATTGGAGTAAGAGGATTTTTAATTTCGTGAGCTATACGTCGTGCGATATCCCCCCATGCCGCTGAACGCTGCGCTGAAACTAAATCTGTAACGTCATCAAAAGCTATAACATACCCTTCAAGCAAAAGTTGCTCATTTCGGCGTCTAGAAACTCTAACCAATAAATTTTCCAGTCGACCAGCGCGTGCCATTTTAAGTTCTTCTTGTAGGCTTTCAGTATTCGTTTTCGTAAGGCGTTCAAATAGGGGAAAAAATTCTGGGACAGCGACCGATAAATTCGTATTTTCAAGAATTTCTTCTCCGCCCAGAAGCCTTTCAGCAGATTTATTTACAAACGATACATTTCCATCTGCATCAAGACCTAACAGGCCTGAAGTAACGGAGCTCAATACAGAGTCAAACATGCGTCGCCTAAGTTCGATTTGCTCAGTATTTTCTAGTAGAGTATCTCTTTGGATTTTAATTTGCTGTGTCATTCTATTAAAATATCTAGAGAGCTGGCTGATCTCATCATTTCCAGATTCTTCAATAACTTGCGTGTCCAAAGCTCCATCACCAACTTTTTGGGCAGCGCCTGCAAGTCTCCCGATTGGTCGAGACAACCTTTCGGCAAAGAAAAGTGCTGCAAAAACGGACGCTGCAATTAAAAGTACCGCAAAAATGAGATATATAACCCCAAATCGAGCAAGCGAGGCGCCTCTTTGTGACTCAAGTTGTTGATAGAATTTGCCGGCCGCCTGTGTCTCGTCCAATAGGGCAAAGAGCTTGCCATCAATACTACGTGAAACAAGTAAGAACCTATCTCCAAAGCCATCCAGATAAGTCATCGCTCTCAATTCATTATTTTCAATATCAGGAATGATCACAGTGGATTTAAGAGCTGCTTCGATTGCGGTGGAGTCAGGTTTTTCATAATCAAAAAAATAAGATCGATTGCCTCGTAAAAATAATTCACCTGAGGCATGGATGATAAAAGCTTCCTTGAGCCCTCGCTGAATACTCTGTTGGGACTGGCTTAAACGCCTCCGAAGTTGTTGTCCTGTGGCGCTAGAAGAACGTTTGTAAGTTTCAAGATCTTCAGCCAGCCCTTCGACATCTTCTTTTAAAGCTCTCACCTGTTCTTGTTCATAAGCTTGTGCTGCCTCTAAAGAGTCTGCAATTACACCTTGGACTCGATCGGAGAACCAAGTTTCAAAGCCCATATTTATCGAAAGAACCGCAAAAACGGCAACCGTTGCAGTAGGTAAAAGCGACATAGCCGAGAAGACCCCAGTCAGTCTAAGATGTAATTGTGAACCTGCTGAACCCTGTCGCCTCATTGTTACAATATGCATAACTTTTTGCATGACCATTGCAGTCAAAGCTAAAAGATAAACAAGATCACATAATAAAATAACCCTTAACAAATTTGAATCACGCCCCCTATCTACTGGCCCCAGAGCAAGGTAAGTACCCAATGCAAGTATGGGAGCGAGGCAAATAAGACCGATATTAATAATATTCACTAAACGACGCTGGAATCTCAACCTACTTAATTGAGCGAGGCTTAACCGAGAACGCGCCATCAACATTGGCCTCCAAAAAAGAAGCTTAAATAAAAACTAGAGTAACTTAAAATGTTGCATTGTTACATAAGTTTTCTTCGACGTGTGACCTTAATGTCAAGCTCACTTATTTTTTTGCGCAAAGTATTTCGATTTATTCCAAGGAGATCAGCGCATTTTGCCTGATTACCACCGGTCGCTTCCAGTGCAATGTCGAGTAACGGTTTTTCCATTTCCCGAAGAATGCGATTGTAAAGGCCTGGTGGGGGTAAAATATTGCCATGCAAATCAAAATATCTACGCAAATGTCGTTCGACATCTGATGTCAACTTATCTGTTGACCCTTTTTGATGAGCTAAATTCATTGCCGGTTGATTGTTAAAAACCTGTTCAACTTCCGCAAGTGTAATACATTGACTTCGTGCAGTAAGACCCAACCTTTTTATAATATTTTCTAGTTGGCGAACGTTACCTGGCCAGCTGTAGTTCCGAAAAAGCTCGCTAGCTTCTTCACTCAGTATTTTTTGAAAGGCACCATCCTTTTCGCCTTTATTTAGAAAGTGTTCGCAAAGCAATAAAATATCTTCCACTCTTTCGCGTAAGCTCGGCACCTGAACCATCGCGCCACCAAGCCGATAATACAAATCCTGGCGAATAGATCCTTTTTCTACAGCCTCGTGGGCATCTTCTTGCATTGTAGCTATAAACCGTGGAAAAGGCTCAAGAGGGTTATCAATCATCCGAACGATTCGAGACTGACATTCGTCTTTAAAATCCCCTACCTGATCAAAAAGGATAGTTCCACCTTTTGCACGCGCTTGGATTTTTGCTGATGCTCCTATTTCAGCTAAATCCATCTCGGATACCGTCACAAGGGGAAAATTTCTTCGATCTGAATAGTTATGCAACACTTTTGCAATAAGGGTTTTACCTGTGCCAGACTCACCATGTATTAAAATCGGTAAATCTGCGTTCATTAGCTTTGCGAGCAGCTGATAAAGATTTTGCATAATTGGTGTTGTACCAATTAGAGGGAGGTTGTTTTGATCAATTTCCTCAGAAACCACGTCAGAAACTTTGCGCGCCCGCGACTTTCTGTGCTCTAATGCTTTGGAACACCTTTTCATCAGATCGGGGAGATCAAAGGGCTTTGAAAAATAATCAAAGGCATTTGCTTCTGACGCCTTTATTGCAGTCATAATAGTGTTTTGGGCAGAAATTATAATCACCGGTAATTCTGGACGGTCCAAAGATATTTTAGGAAGCATCTCAAGTCCGTTTCCATCCGGCATCATTACGTCTGTAATAATTGCATCGCCTTTACCTTCGCCTACCCAACGCATCAATGTCGTCAGACTAGATGTTGCATGCACACGACAACCCGCACGGGTAAGAGCCTGCGTGAGCACTGTTCGAATTGTTTTATCATCATCTGCAATAAGTACTGTACCATCCATGTACACTAATCCTTATGATAAAGATCGGCAGGAGCGCGTGGCAGGGAAATCCTAAATACTGTGCGGTCAGGATCCGACTCTACAGAAAGCCACCCTTTGTGATCCATTATAATTTTATTTGCCAGTGCTAGTCCTAATCCCGTTCCGTTATCCTTTCCTGATACGAAGGGATCAAAAATATTTGACCTGATATCCTCTGGCAAACCCGGACCATCGTCACAAATTTCAACTTGCAATGGCAATGTCTGACCGGCATCATCGGCCCATCGTATCTTAAATGAATGCTCATAAAATGTACGTAATGTGATAATTCCGCCGGCAGAGCCTGCCGATTCAGCTGCATTTTTTATAAGATTCAAGATAACTTGCAACAGCTGATCAGCATCACCGTAAACTGGTGGAAGTGAAGGATCATAATCTTCAATGAAGCGCATGTGCGCTGCATAGCCAAGCTCTGCTGAACGGCGTGCTTTGTCAATAATATCGTGTAAATTTATCTCTTTTAGATTTGGCGATTGTAAATTCCCAAACTGTTCTACTTGCTCCAAAAGCTTTACTATTCTATGAGTTTCTTCAACGATTAAATCGGTTAATTCTAGTTCCTTGGGGGAAAGGCTCATTGACAAAAGTTGCGCAGCCCCACTTATGCCTGCGAGAGGATTTTTTATTTCATGAGTTAACATTTCAGCCATACCGATTGCCGATTTCGATGCCGATTTAGCAGTTTTTGTCTGTGTCATTCGACCGGCCAACTCTACAGGCGAGATTATCAAAAGCATTGATTCTTTATCATCCGAAAGAGGCGCTAGCTTAAGGTTGCACAAGCATAAAGAGCTATTGGTGGTCCTCAAATTAACTTCGTTAACAAATAATTGTGCCGAGTTCTTGCGTGCGTTGGTGAAATTCTTTTTTAGTTTCTGGTCGACCTGCAAACGCTGCCACAAATAATTTCCGATTAAAGATTTCCGGGAAGCGTTGAAAAAACCCTCTGCCGCAGGATTCACCTCACTAATAGAATCTTTTGCATCATAAACAATAGCCGGAACTGGCATCGACGTCCAAATATTATCTGTTGAAGGTAAAGTCATCCTGATAATTCTGGATGAAATGCTTTGGGAAGTAATCTCAAAACTCTAGAAGGCGTGTCTGCAGTTAAAATAAGTTTGCGAATATTTGAATTAGTAAAAGCACTATCCATATACCAGCCCAGGTGTTTCCTTGCTAAACGGGAACCTAACCTTTTTCCGTAAAACGACAGCATTGCTTCGTAGTGACGAGACACCATATCGCACAATGTGTTTTCTTTCGGTAAGGCTACCTTGGGTGAATTGAATAGTTTGCTAGCTATCTGTGCCAATATCCATGGCTTACCCTGTGCTCCTCTACCAACCATCACGCCATCTGCAGAGGACAACTTCAATGCCTGGTGCGCTGAGCTAGAATTCACAATATCACCATTTGCAATAACCGGTATTTTTACAGCTCTTTTAATATTCCGAACAGCCGAAAAATTCGCGTTGCCATTGAAGAATTGGCTTCTAGTACGGCCATGAATGGTAATCATAGCAATACCAGCATCTTCCGCTCGTTTGGCGAGTTCAATAGCATTGTGCGAAGTATCGTCCCATCCGAGGCGAGTTTTAACAGTTACTGGCAAATTCACAGCTTTTACCACGGCCTCAATAAGCGCAACTGCAAGCTCTAAATCGCGCAAAAGCGCTGATCCTGCATAGCCATTCACGACTTTTTTTGCAGGACAACCCATATTTATATCGATTAATTTAGCTCCGTTGGCTTCAGCTATTCGAGCTGCCTCAGCCATCCAATAAGTTTCTCGACCTGCCAATTGCACAGCAGTAGGTTCTGACGCGAAACCAAGCTCAAACTTCTCGCGGGTGCCAGTACGTCCTATGACCATATCCTGAGATGCGATCATTTCACTTGTGACCATTCCCGCGCCAAATTCTGACACTAAAGATCTAAAAGGTAAGTCCGTAATGCCCGCCATTGGCGCTAAAAACACCGGGAAATTAATATCATACAACTGAAGACCAACTATTATTTTATTTTACATGGGCTTTAAATACCCTGCAAATTTAAATTGAACAAGATTATTTTGCCTTATTTATAACCGGTTTTAGTTTTTTGCCTATTAATTAATCAAAAATATCTCCATTGTTTCACTTATCACAAAGTATTAAAATAGATTTTATGATAGTTATTTTATCGGAATTTTTATGCAGATAGCTGCACTTATTGTAGCCGCAGGACGCGGTACCCGTGCGGGTGGTTCAACACCGAAGCAATGGCAAAGACTGGCAGGCAAAAGAGTTATTGATCACGCATTGAGTACTTTTAAACACCACCCTCTGATTAATAGGATTGTGGTAGTGCTACACCCAGATGACGAAAGAAGCTTGGGATTTGGAGTAGAAACAACTTCAGGTGGAGAAACCCGTAAGCTCTCAGTTTTAAATGGCCTGAATTTCCTAAGTAAAAATCCACCAGACATCGTTTTGATACACGACGTGGCTCGAGCAACGGTGCCGGTATGCGTAATTGATAACGTAATCAAAGCTCTCGAAACGCAGGATGGTGCAGCACCAGCATTACCTGTGACCGATGCTCTTTGGGAAGGGCACAATGGACTTGTTCAGAAGTCTATACTACGGGCAGGGCTTTTTAGAGCACAAACTCCTCAAGGTTTTCATTTTAAATCTATTTTTGCTGCCCATAAAAAAGCCTCTAAGGACGCCCCAGATGATGTTGATGTTGCTCTGCGTGCTGGTTTAAACGTGGCGATTGTTGAAGGTTGTGAAACGAATATCAAAATCACGTACTCTGAAGATTTTGGGCGCGTTGAAAAGATATTGAAGGACCAATAAGATGGATGTGAGATTGGGCCATGGCTTTGATGTACATGCTTTTAAAAACGGCAATCACGTGATCTTATGCGGAATTAGAATTCCACATAAAGCCTCTCTTAAAGGACATTCTGATGCAGATGTTGCCCTCCATGCGATAACGGACGCCATTTATGGTGCTCTAGCAGATGGAGACATAGGACGACATTTTCCACCCAGTGATCCTCTCTGGAAAGATGCTCCAAGCAAGCATTTTCTGAGACACGCGGTGGGTATCTGCCAGGAAAGAGACTTTAGAATATCTAACCTTGACTGTACAATTATATGCGAATTCCCAAAAATTGCTATGTACTGGAAAGCTATGCGAATTTCTATTTCTAAGATCACTAATCTATCCGAAAACAGGATAAGTATCAAGGCAACGACAAGTGAACAACTTGGATTTACTGGACGAGAAGAGGGCATCGCCGCAATGGCAACAGCATGTCTCATTAAAAATTGAGTAAGCTGATTGCAACAGTTTTTGGGATTGGTTACATCAATCCAGGCTCCGGCACATGGGGCTCTTTAGTTGCTCTGCCCTTTTTTTGGGTAATTTATCAATTAGCAGGCGTGCTCGGTGCAGTACTTGTATGTGCTATGCTTTTTTATATTGGTTGGAAAGCAACAGAAATTCATTCAAACCAAACACAAACCCACGATGCATCTGAAATTGTTATAGATGAGGTTGTTGGCCAGTTTATAGCTCTTTTACCCGTTGCATTAGGCGCATATATGACCAGATCACCGATTGAACATCTTTGGCCAGCTTGGATCAGTGCTTTTCTAATCTTTCGTGGTTTAGATATCCTGAAACCCGGTATTATTGGGAGCATTGATAAAGACGAAACGGCATTGAGCGTCATGCTTGACGATGTATTTGCGGGTTTTTTTGCCGCATGCAGTGTTTGCGTTTTGGCAGGAATTTTTCATGTTATTAGCTAGATTGAAGGTGATACTGAAAAAGCAGTACCTTAAAAATGGACTTAAAATTACCTGTGCTGAAAGCTGTACTGGGGGTATGCTTGCAGCTGCGCTTACTGACCTCCCGGGGTCTTCTGCGATTTTTGATCGCGGTTTTATAACTTATTCAAATACCGCCAAAATCGAATTGCTTGGGGTTTCACCAAAAACTTTGGATGAATACGGAGCAGTATCAGAGCAAGTAGCTCGTGAAATGGCCTTGGGAGCATTATTGCGATCTGATGCTCAAGTCGCGGTTTCTGTAACCGGAATTGCTGGGCCTGGGGCATCTAGTTTCAAACCCGAGGGGCGCGTCTGTTTCGCTCTTGCCAAACAAAAAAGTAGTTGCAGAACTGAGGTTGTGGAATTTGGTTCAATTGGGCGGGGAAATGTTCGTTTTGAGAGCTGTAGATTTGCACTTAAATGGCTATCTGAAATCGACAAGTTTTGAATCTGATTAAATTTATAGCAATAAGTTAAAAACCTGCTTAATTGTCGGTATTTAATTTAATTGGCGAGAATTTAATCTCTATTTCCTCGCCTTTCCTACAAAATTAATTACTCGCGTCTTTCATTGAAGTATCGTTACGAAACTTTTGAAATGAATGGAGCAAATACCACTTGGGCAATTATTGCAACTGCCCTTGTTTTATTTGTGACCCCTCCTAGACCGGCGCCTTTTTACAGTGGTCTTGTGCGAGCTAGAAATGTATTAATTGTATTCATGCACTAGAGCGGTTAATCAATTCTTTTAGCCAATACGATGGGATATCTAATGCACATGAGTAAACTCAAAACTATTAACGAAGATAAAATTGGCACGCCACCTTTTTATTATGCGAAGGATATGACTAAAGGCGGAAAGCTTGCCCATATTGTGCTAGATAAACAACTGTATACTTTGCGCATAACGCGTGCGGGAAAGCTAATTCTGACCAAGTAATCCGCTATAGTAAAGACGCTTTGCTACGCCATTACTTGTTTTATGAATGTGCTTTGGTTAGCAATTGCTTACTCAATCGCATTTGGGGATAGATCTGAAATTTGGGGCGGCTTAAACAAAATATTTTTATAAGATGTGAATTCAGAAAGCCTCTCTGGAAGGATTCCTGAAATTCTATTTTTTGCTTTCCAGATGACTTTCGCAATTATCACTCCAGCATTGATGGTTGGCGCTTATGTGGAACGTGTAAATTTCTCATTTGTTTTAACTTTTTCCGCTTTATGGATGCTCCTATGTTACGCTCCTACTGTACATTTGATTTGGGGTGGCGGTTTTTTAGCTGACGGCGGTATTTTCGGTGAACGCGGTGTATAAGACTTCGCGGGTGGCATTGTTGTGCACGAAACTGCTGGTTTAACAGCACTTATTATCACTTTTTTCCTAGGTCCTCGTGAAAATAAAACAACGCCTTCGCAAAATCCCGGCTATGTTTTGATTGGAGCTGCAATGCTTTGGGTGGGTTAGTTTGGTTTTAATGGAAGTTAACAGCTGGCTGCTGATGGCATTGCAGCAGTGGCCATAACCGTTACGCATATTTCAGCCGCAGCCGCTTCACTAACCTGGGCACTAGGGGAAAAGGTCAAATATGGTCGTGGATCATTAGTTGGCGTGGTGACTGGGACAATCGCAGGGCTCGCATCAATAGCCCCTGCTTCAGGCTTTATTGGCCCAATCAAGGCGTTGATCATTGGAAGCCTTGCAGGAATATTGTGTCAAGAGGCCGTAATAGTTGTGCCCACCAAACTGAACATCGATGATAACCTCGATGTTTTCGCAGTTCATGGTGTAGTCGGAATCTTTTGCACGATCATGGTCGCCGCCTTTGGTGTGGTTACTTGGCAGTCCCAGCTAGGGGCTATAGGTATTATTGCCATCTTTACTTACGTTGTAAGTGTTGTGCTTGGGAATTTGTTGGTCTTCTAACTAGTCTAAGGGTAGACATTGAGATCGAAACAAATGGGCTTGATCTTAGCGTTCACAGAGAGCGGGCCTATGATATGAATAGCTGATATTTAGTGACTAAGTTTCAATAAACGTCCCAAATCTTTATGTCCCAAAAAGGTGTTCTGCTCTTTTCTCAAATGCGCGGACGATGCGCTGCATGGCTTCATTAAATACAACACCCATGATTTTCTGAAGCAAGGCGTTTTTGAACTCAAAATCAACGTAGAAATTTATAATACAACCCTCTGCCGTATCCTCGAATGACCATTCAGATCGCATATGCTTGAACGGTCCATCGATATAAACTGTTTCAATCTTTTGTAATTTCTGGTGCAGACAGACACGTGACCCAAATTTCTCGCGGAAAACTTTAAAACTGATTACCAAATCGACTTCAAGTAGCTCATATTCTTTTTTTAAAATTCGGCTGCGCACTCGTGCCGCAGAGCACCATGGTAAAAACTCGGTATATTTTTCAACATCTGCCACAAGCAAATACATTTGCTTTGCACTATAAGGCAGTTTGCGGTTTTCCGAATGTGTTGGCATTTTTCCATTTTACGCGTGACAGTCTCAACTGAATAAGTAATCTGTAACCACAAAATCAAGAGGGGAAGATTGTGAAGCGGCCATATGTCATCGATGAATTAATTACTGCAAAAGCGATCGCTGCAAGAATTGAGGAATTATCTAAAGAAATTAAAGATGAATTTGATGGAACAGACAAATTAATCGTTGTCGGTTTACTACGTGGGTCCTTCATTTTCATTGCTGATTTAGTCAGAGAGTTAGATATGCCAGTTGAAGTTGATTTTCTAGAGGCCTCTTCTTATGGTGATGAGATAGAAAGCTCTCGAGAGGTGCGTATCCTGAAAGATTTGCGTGGTACAATTGAAGGGCGCGATGTTCTGGTTGTTGAAGATATTGTTGATACGGGCTTTACGCTCAGCCATGTAGTAAGCTTGCTGGCGTCTCGTAAGCCAGCAAGGATCAAGTCGATTGCTCTTCTCGACAAACCAACCCGCAGGGAAATCTCTATTAAGGCAGATTGGACTGGATTTGAAATTCCCGATGAATTTGTCGTAGGTTATGGGATCGACTATGCACAACGAAATAGAAATCTTGGCTACATTGGGACGGTTCGCTTCAATTAAATGGAGCCTATGCCTTAAAGTCCCAGGTAAATGGTGCCCATAAAAGTGGCCAAATAGGCTCCCAACTGAGAATTGTCCAATGTTCTTTAAGAAAAAATCCAGCCAAAAAGATTGTTTTAATTCCGAACGTTGAAGAAGCTATGGAGTCGTTTTCCGGATTTTGGTAATATGCTGCCCCAGTAACAAGAGCAACCTCGATAGCATCCAATAACGCGAGCACCCATAAAGTCGAACCAATTGGGTCTAGGCACTGGCGAAAGTTCTATTGACAGAAAACTAGTAACGAGGGAGAGGAAGAAACCACTCAAATGATCTTAAAAATTTAAGATCCAAGGATTACCTAATTTAGCGGCGGCTTGACCAAAAGTAAAAGAAAATAACGACGAGATGGACTCCAGAGCGGAGCAAACCACTACTTGAAAAGTATCATCTCTGGTATCTCCCGTATCCCTAGATCTGACTATATAAAATGATCCAGAAAGGACAATCAACACAGCCATTCATCGGGAAACCCGCGTCAGTTCCAGTAATTGCTGCACATATCATAAAAATAAGGGAGAACATCCGATAATCGGCTTCACAAGTCCTTCTGGGCCGATCTTAAATGCTTATTAGACAGTAAAAGTTGCAAAAGCAAAAAAACTTCCAAAACTCGGCTTGTAGATTAGCGCGATCATATCGATATGGAAAGACTTTCCTGAAGCTATAATTAACGCAGCCTAGCACTCCAGTACTTAGCGCGAAAATAAGGCATTATATACCGATTAAAGGAAATTCTTTTTATATGAGGCCGATAATAAATGCATCAATACTCTACCATAAAACAGAAACAAGACTCAAGAGTCCGCTCATATTAAAGAACCTCTTATCTAACCAATTAAATCTACATTACCTACGCCTCAGGTGCCGTTCTGTACTGGCGTATCATAGTTACCTTTGACACGCTCCTTCGTTGGGTCAAAATGAGGGATTGAACTACGGTCGCAGGTAAGCGGAGCTGATCGCCATCAAGCCGTCCCACTTCAAGTTCAATTCCAATTTTAGAATGTAGGGCATCAATTCTGGCTAGTGCAATGATTTACGTTGATCAAGCAGTTCTTTTGAATACATACCATTTGTCCATAGATGCCGCTGTCAGTTGCCTTGGCATCACTCTCGGCTGGGCACACCTTGTAGATTATCTGATTGATGACGGGAAGCTTGTCAGTCCATTGAAATCAGCTTCTGTTAGGACAGAATATGGCTATTATCTCTTAAAACCTTTGCAATCAAGTGGATTTAGAGAACGAGATCAAGTGAAAAACTGGCTAATTGATGTTTCAAACAATCGGCGTTGCTATAACATCGGCAATCAAAACTTTTAAAACGCTCAAGGGGTAAAAGATTTTTCATCTATTTTTTCATCAACCTACCAAAGTCAGGTTTTTTCTCTTTAAAACCGGCTAGTTCCAGCATATGCCACGCTAGCACTAGATTTGAGGACAGGACTGGAATAGCAAGAACATTCTCAATGTCTTTGATAATATCTAAGGTTTGCAGGTTTGTGCAAGACATAAAAACAGCCTCTGCTGAAGTACCCTGTACTAACTCAAACACCGCTTTTGCCGAGGACGTTGGAGTTATACGGGCTACATTACTTTCACTGGCTTCATCGAACGTTCCAAAAACAGAAATCTCTAGACCGTTTTCCTCCAATACGCATCGCAAGGTAGCAGAAACTTCTTCTACATATGGCGATAAAAACGCGATTTTGTTTACTTCAAGTGCTTTGCAAGATGCCAATAACGCACTAACAGGTTCAGTCACGGCCGCAGTGTTACACCCTTTAGAAATGAAGTCTTTAATTTTTTTCACCCCAATCACAGAAGTAGCGGAAGTACATCCATAACCTACTACAGAAAAAGAAACTGCTGTAGGAAAAAGCCTAACCGTTTCTGTAATATCCTCCTCCATCTTTGCCAATGTTTCACAGGTTACTTCGGCTCCACTAGGAATTCGAGAGCTATAGAGTGCCGAAGACGAACTCGGCAAAAGGCGGCGGATGTCTTGCTCAATAGTCTCATCAGCTTGCAAAACAATCAGTCCGAAAGATGTGTCACCACCCAATGCGGGGCCGAGTTCAAACGATAATTTTTTTTCCACTAAGTTGGCCATAAATTTAGTTCTTTAAGTTAAAAAACTCAGACATTCTGTTCACTGACAAAGCAAAGAACATTAGACTCAGGTTCGACACCAGAAATCCCATGAAAGAGAGCTGCAAGAGGTGCGCCACCTGACGCAGAAGTTTCTAAACCTTGATTTTTAAGCACCGGTAAAGCCTCTTTCACTTCTTCGTCAGAGATTAAAAGAAATGAATCTGCATCTCGCGCTAGTCCATTTAGTGCAATCAAAGACGGTGTCTTACAATCCAGACGGCCCATGATTGATGCGGGGCCCTCACAGGTTGCTAATCTGCCCGTCTTAATGCTGTGATATAGAGCCGGTGCAACTTCGGGTTCGACCACAATAATATTCGGGTCATCACCCCATACCTGCCTGAAGTAAGCCGCTGCAGCACAAGCTAGACCGCCAACTCCAGCCTGAAGAAGAATGTGGCTCGGAGTAGAAGGGATTTGCTTGGCTGCTTCAGCCGCTGCTACTAAATAACCCTCCATTAGACGCCGCGGTATGTCGACATAATTTTCCCATGACGTATCGGACAGAAGCGACCAACCGTTTTTCAAAGCAGCTGCCTCTGCAGCCTCAAGACTTTCAGCATAGTCATTCCCAGCCCATACTACCGTTGCACCATGAACCTCCAACCGTGCCGAAAATTCTTTTGGGACTTGGTGAGATAAGTATACAACGGCCTTTGCCCCGAAAACCTTCGAGCCGGCAGCTACAGAAATACCGTGGTTGCCAGCACTGGCTGTAACATAGGTCTTACCATTTTGATCCTCACTTTGAGCTGCATGCGCAACTACATAAGCCGCTCCAAGTGCTTTGAAACTTCCTACTCCCATACGGGTCCGTTCATCTTTAACAAATACATGGCCAGCACCGCCAAAGTCAGGTATGGCGACCATAGGTGTAACATTTGCAACAGGACACCGTATTAAAAGTCGCTGCGGAGATGCAGCATCTATGCTAGGTAAAAAAGCTGAACTAATTTCTCCAAAGCCACCTTTCTGGCGAAAATGATTATGAAGTATTTGCATTTTTAGTTACCGTTTATCTTCCTACCTTCTTTCATTAACGTGCTTAACCAAAATTTCAATTACAGATATTTTTTTTAAATAACTTATGGTCGGTATTTTAATCGGTTTTGTTCCGCGGATTTGCCATGCCCTTAGGCATTAAAATCGAAGTACAGTCTCACAAATTTCTAATAATTCTTGAAGGCATTATCCAATAACAAGAAATGACCTCACTGGTTGCCCTCAATACTTGCTTGACCTATGAAACAGCTAAAGCTGGGAGGTTGCTATGAACGAGCCTGAGATTACAGAAAATTTAATTGAGGCGCATGGCTTGAAACCCGAAGAATATAAAAAGATCCTAGATATAATAGGACGAGCGCCTAGTTTCACTGAGCTTGGTATTTTTTCCGCTATGTGGAATGAGCATTGTTCCTACAAATCTTCAAAAAAATGGCTACGTACTTTACCCACATCTGGACATCAGGTGATTTGCGGCCCAGGTGAAAATGCGGGCGTTGTCGATATAGGTGATGGTCAAGCCGTGGTTTTTAAAATGGAAAGTCATAATCACCCATCCTACATTGAGCCTTACCAAGGTGCCGCTACCGGCGTTGGAGGCATTTTACGCGATGTTTTCACCATGGGAGCAAGACCGATTGCAGTGATGAATTCGCTTAGCTTTGGAAGTCCCAACCATCCGAAAACACGCCAACTTGTTCATGGTGTAGTTGAAGGAATTGGTGGTTATGCAAATTGCTTTGGTGTGCCTAACATTGGTGGTGAAGTCAGATTTGACAAAGCATATAATGGCAACTGTCTAGTCAATGTTTTTGCGGCTGGGATTGCTGATACCAATCAGATCTTCTACTCGGCTGCGTCCGGCATCGGCATGCCAGTCGTTTATCTTGGAGCCAAAACGGGGCGAGATGGGGTCGGCGGAGCAACCATGGCCTCTGCTGAGTTTGACGGGAGCATTGAAGAAAAGCGCCCCACAGTTCAAGTAGGAGACCCCTTCACTGAAAAATGTTTAATGGAAGCATGCCTCGAGTTGATGCAAACTGGAGCGGTAATTTCTATTCAGGATATGGGTGCTGCAGGCCTTACCTGCTCTGCTGTTGAAATGGCAGATAAAGGTAATCTTGGTATTCTGCTGGAATTAGAGAAAGTACCAACGCGTGAAGCTGCAATGAGCGCTTATGAAATGATGCTCTCTGAGTCACAGGAGCGAATGCTTATGGTTCTGTGTCCAGAAAAGGAGGAAGTCGCGCGTGCCGTTTTTGAAAAATGGGATTTGGATTTCGCAATTATTGGAGAGACCATTGATGAAGATCGCTTTCGTGTTTTTTACAATGGTGATTTAAAGGCGGATATACCGCTCAAAGCACTATCTAGAAATGCGCCCGAATATGATAGACTTTATGAACTGACCCTTGCGCCCAGACCTCTGATCGACCCCATTCCACAGATTGATCCAATCGATGGATTAAAAGCTCTATTAAGTGACCCAAATTATGCTTGCAAGGCCTGGGTTTATGAACAATACGACAGTCAGGTGATGGCTGATAGTGTGCAAACTCCCGGAAAGGGTGCTGGTATTGTAAGAGTACATGACAGTGATAAAATGCTCGCTTTTACGAGCGATGTTACGCCCAGATATGTTTTAGGAAACCCAAGAGAGGGTGGTAAACAAGCGGTTGCAGAAGCATATAGAAACCTTACGGCCGTTGGTGCTCTACCGCTTGCAGCAACAGATAATCTTAACTTTGGCAACCCCGAAAGACCTAACATCATGGGTCAGTTAGTTGGTGCAATCCAAGGAATAAGTGACGCGGTTGCTTTTCTTAATACACCCATCGTTTCAGGGAATGTGAGTCTTTACAATGAAACAGATGGTGAGGCAATTTTACCAACACCTACTATTGGGGCCGTTGGATTAATTAAGAGCCAAACTCAACTCATTAACGGCGTTGCTCGGGAAGGACATTTTGCCCTACTCATAGGAGAGAGTACAGGCCATATGGGACGTAGTGCCCTTCTCGAAATAGTATTTAGTCGCCAAGAAGGTGATCCCCCGGAAGTAAACCTCAACTTGGAGAAGAAGACTGGTGATTTTATCAGAGGAAATATTTCCCTTATCAGAGCCTGTACAGACCTCTCTGATGGTGGACTTGCGATGGCCGCTTTCGAAATGGCGCAAGCAGGCAATGTTGGCATTCAAATAGATAGTGATGACACATGCGTATTATTTTGTGAGGATCAGGCCCGGTATTTAGTTGCCAGTAACTTTGATCAGGCAGAAGCACTTATAATAGCAGCCACGGAAGCTGGCATTCTAATAAAGAGCGTTGGTAGATTCACTGGCAGCATGATACGATTTGGCCAATCAGAAGCCTCTCTAGAAGATCTTTCCACGCTCTACCGAACGCGTTTTGGGGATGTTTTCGACTAAAGTTACTTGATTTAAAATATTACAATCAATTCAGCACATCTATTTGATAACTAAACTAGGAGCAAATATTTGAATAGCTTTTGCCACTATCTCTTATTGTTGAAGCTGTAAAACTGATCTTGGCCTCACCTCTTGTCCCAACACTTTGATAAATCGTACAAACCTTCGTTTTTACAGAGTTAAGTAGGCATTATTAAAGTAAATAAGCGTCTCAAAACTAATGGATTCACCTTTCGCTGCTATTTATTTTCTACAGCTATATTTTTTTATTAGGATACTGGAATCCATTCTTTTGTTGGCATGCCGCCCAGATTGCTATTAACAAACCGGTTACTGCAAACGCCAACATTAATACAATCAACATTATCTCAGTAGGATAATTTTGAACCGCTATGCCAGTCAGAAATGTCGCAAATGCGCCTAGTACTACAATTATGGCACCGGATAGACCGGAGGCACTTGCGGTCATCTCCCTATTTACGAACATAACTGCAGTACTGGCGCTTGGTGTGGTTAATCCATTTCCGATGCCCACGCAAATCGCACCAATTATCAAAATTGCCAAATGGCTTAGATCAGCCAATAAAAGTATTAGACTGATAGATAAGCCAACAGTTGCAAGACCACGGCCATAAAGAATCATTCTATCCAAACCACGTTTCAACGCTAGTTTCCCAGAAAGAAAACTTCCAACCATAAAACCACATGTTATAGATCCAATAATCAAGCCTACAGTTGACTCATTCTCTCCAAAAACAGCGGAAACAACAATGGGCACTCCCGTAACAAACACGAAAAAGCCAGCGATACCACAGGCCATAATCAAAGAGTAAGCCCAAAATAGTGGTGACAGACTCAGCGTTATATAGGAGCTTATTACCATCTTTGTTGATCGATCGCGGTCGAGGCCCGTTTCAGGCAAATTTCGAAAAACCAGAGCAATAAGCACAAGCCCACAAAAACAATAAATTAGAAAATTTATACGCCAGCCAAATATCTCCGACATTAGGCCACCTATGGATGGACCTATTATAGGCGCGAAGCTCATTCCCATAGCTATATATCCTAAAACACTTGCAGATTTTTGGGGATTGAATAGATCGCCTACTACGGCCCGAGATAAAACCGATGCGGTCGCTATACCGCCCTGAAGCGCACGCCAGATAAAAAACATTCGATAGCTTTCAGCCTGCGCACAACCAATTGAGGCCAGAATAAAGACAGACAAACCAATTAGGACGATCGGGCGGCGTCCAAACCGATCGGCTATAGGACCAGATATTACTTGGATAACAGCAGTGAAGAGCAAATAGATGGAAATAGTTAATGCCATGGCATCATATCCCACATCAAACTCCTGTGCCATTACGCCAAGCGATGGGAGGAACATATTTAGTGAAAGTAGCGGTAACGCAGCCAAAAGAAGCAAAGTAATCATCAATCCAACTGAAGCCTTGGTTTTCTGTTTACTCATTTAAGCTTAACCATTCCAAAAATCATATTAGGGAGTCTTGGGTCGATATTTGCGTATTAGTCCTTCTTGCGCCACACTCGCCACAAGAGTGCCGTCACAAGCATAGACAGAGCCACGGTTAAATCCCCGTGCACCACCAGAAAAAGGACTGTCCATCGAATAAAGATGCCATTGATCAAACTGAACTGGTGCATGAAACCACATCGCATGGTCCAGACTTGCAGTCATGATAGTGTTCTGAAACCAAGTTATACCATGAGGTCGAAGGGCTGAGCCAAGCAAATTGAGATCAGAAGCGTATGCCAAAAGACATTGTTGCAATTTCGTATCCGCCAAACTTGCTGCTGGCACACGAAACCAAAGGTGATTCAGATCACTAGTCGATGGGGGATCAAAAAAATCTCTTGGCGCAATTTCTCTTACCTCAATCGGCCGTTGTCGCATGAATTGTAAACGACTTTCTTCGCTAAATTGCTCCGCGACACTCGCTCTTAACTCAGCCCGTTCCAATAGGCCTTCTGGGCCTTGAACGTGGGGCATCTCATGCTGGTGGTGAAATCCGTCTTCATTGACATGAAAAGAAGCCGACATAGTCAAAATTTGTTTACCATTCTGTATTGCTAAAATACGTCTGGTGGTAAAACTGTTTCCATCACGCGTGCGATCTACTTGATAAACTACTGGCACAACCGGATTGCCTGGACGAACAAAATAGGCGTGAAGTGAATGACAGGATCGTTCTTCCACCGTTTGGTATGCAGCGGCTAAGGCCTGTGCAATTACATGCCCCCCAAAAATTCTAGTGCTAGTTTCACCACCTGTTCCAATGCCGCGGAAAAGGTTCAGTTCTAACTGCTCAATATCTAGGAGCGACAATAGTTCAAGGCTCGCTTCATTCATTATGTTGCCTCAACTTTCCTAATTTCAAAATAATCAAAGAAAAAAATCAGACTGTCCGGATTAGCCATAGCATCTCTATTGACAACCTTTTGCGATTTCCCACTCATCAATAGTTTTTTCACCGGTACTTCCAGTTTTTTGCCAGATAAAGTTCGAGGGACTTCTTTTATTTCAATAATTTCATCCGGTAAGAAACGCGGTGATACCTGAGATTTAATCGTCAAGTTAATTTTATCTTTTAACACATTGTCAAATTTTACGCCCGGCATGAGAACAACAAATAGTGGCATAAAGCTGTCGTGGTCCAGAAATTCAAGATCAACAACAAGGCTGTCAAGTATCTCAATTAACCCCTCTACAGCCTGATAAATTTCAGACGATCCAATTCGCAAACCTTTACGATTTATAGTCGCATCTGAACGTCCATAAATGACAGATCCACCCTTCTCGTTAAATTTAATCCAATCGCCATGCCGCCAAACACCTGGATATATGCCAAAATAACTTTCAAAAAAACGTGATCCATCGTCGTCACCCCAGAAAAAGAGAGGCATTGATGGAAGAGGCTCCGTGCAGACAAGCTCTCCAACTTCACCGATTAATTCATTTCCTTTCTCATCGAAGGCGCGCACTGCATTTCCCAGTGCACGACACTGCATTTCTCCTTTTCTTACCGCCATGGCAGGATGACCTAGTACAAATGCACCACAAAGATCTGTGCCACCAGATATTGGTGCCAGCCAAAGGTCTTTTTTCACCATCTGATAAATCCAGTCATAGGCATCACTAGAAAGGGGCGATCCTGTAGAGCCTAGAGACCTTAAAGCTTCTAGATCAAAACGATTACCGGGTTTAACATCGGCTTTGATACATCCCTCATAAAAGGCAGCTCCTGCGCCAAAGAAAGTTAGCCCTTCTTCAGAAACAAATTCCCAAATGCGCTCCATGTTAGGGAAGTTAAGTGCGCCATCAAAGGCGACAACGCGTGCCCCTTGCCCCAATGCCACCCATTGTGCATTCCACATTATCCAGCCTGATGACGTCAGCCATGAAAAGCGATCCTGTTCCGTTAAGTCCTGATGAAGCGACTGTTTCATCCCTTCTATTATAATTCCACCGTGCCCATGAACAATGGGTTTTGGATCGCCGGTGGTTCCTGAAGAATAAACTATCCATAAGGGATGTTGAAAAGGAACTGGTAGATATTTAAAGTTCTCTTCTTTAGTGAGTAATTCAGACCAGGTTTTTTCACTATTGGAACACGGTTGGGCAACGGGCACATGCACGTAATGTTGAAGACTTAATAACCCGGTACGGACCATCTGCACCACATCTGATCTATCAATCATTTTTCCAGCATACTTGTAGGCATCCTGCGCAATAAGTAACTTCGGTTTGATTTGCTTAAATCTATCTAAAATCGCAATATGCCCCATATCGGGTGCGCACAAAGACCAAATAGCGCCCAGACTTGCGCTAGCTAACTGAGCAATGAGCGCAATTTCCGTATTTGGCAATATGGCAACTACACGGTCACCCTTACCAACTCCCATGGTTTTAAAAGAAGCCGCGACAGAAGAAACATTCTTTTTCAGCTCAGCCCAACTCAACTCTTTTCTACCGAAGGTTTCTGATTGTGAAACAAAAGCTATTTGATCTCTTAATCGATCTGCACGAGATAACATCTGGTCTGCATAATTGAGAGTAGCACCAGGAAACCAATCTGTTCCTGGCATCTCTCTACTACCAAGTACCTTTCGGGGTGGTGCAAAAAATTTTAGATTAAAAAAATCCGCAATTTCTGCCCAAAATGTTTCTAATTCGGAAATACTCCATCTCCACATTTCATTATAATTTAAAAAATGCAGATTATGCTTTTCAGCGATTGCGCGTTCGAACTTTGCCATGGTCGAGGTTGATGCACGATCGTTGGAAGGCGTCCAAAGAATTTTACTTTCGCTGGTCATCCTATCATCGCTCCATGAATAATCCCCTTTAACTGAGATCGTGAAGGGTAAGATGATGATGGTGATAATTGTGTAAGAAAAATAACAGTTATGCCAGAATTTCTATCAAGCCAAAAAAATGTGGAAGCCATTCCACCCCAACCAAAGTCACCAATATGTCCAGGTGTTCGAGCCCTAGCAGGATTCAAAACAACCGCGCCACCAATGCCAAAACCCATTCCTTCCATCGGTTGCTCAGCAAAACTTTGGGGGCCCATTGACGCTATTTCTCCTGTAAGGTGATTATTCATCATGAATTCCAGTGTTTTTGGAGATAAAAGTCGATGCCCCGAATACGTCATTCCGGTTCTAAGGACATCTGCAAAGGCCATATAGTCGTCAAGTGTGCCTACTAGGCCGGCCCCTCCAGAACACATCTTTGTGTCCCAGTACGGAGATCTGGCTTCTTCCTCAACCAAACGAAGAGTTTCTTTGCCTTTTTCAGCTGAATTAAGCTCCATTGCATCGCCGGACAGAGGTGTATAGAGGGATGCAATGCGGCCCCTCATAGATTCTTTGAAGCGGAAACCTGTCTCCAACATGTTAAGTGGTTTAAAAATTTCTCTATCGAAAAAATCATAAAGTGGCATTCCACTGATGGTTTCAACTACACGTCCAATGACGTCAATAGAGACCGAGTATTCCCACCTTTGACCCGGCGCAAAGCAAAGCGGCAGCTCTGCAAGCCTATCGCAAACTTCAGCCAACACTTTATTGTCTGGATTAAAATTGAGGCATTGCTCTCTCATGACCCCTGGAACAAGACCCGAGTTAAACCCGTAACTCAAACCACTTGTATGTGTAAGAAGTTGGTGCAATGTAGGAGTGTCACAGCTAGAACATTGGTCAAGTGATTTTGCTCCAGGGATAAGGGCCCACATATCAGAGAAACGAGGAATATATTCTGATACGGGAGCTTCTAAATGACATAAGCCTTTTTCAATAAGAATCATTAGTGCTGTAGAGGTAATTGGCTTAGTCATTGAATATAATCTTACGATAGTATCTCGATTAAATACCAATTCTCGCTCTATATCACGTAATCCCGCTGCGTGATGGAACACTTCAGAACCATTTTGATATAAAAGCACAGAGCTGCCGGGATACTTGCGCTCATCGATATACCTTTGCATCCAAAACTTGAGCGTTTCCAAGCGTGTTTTATCAAATCCTGTTTTGGCCATCAAAACCCAACAATTCTACATTCCAGAAACTTTTACTTCATCAAAGGCCGTGAAGGCCTCAGGAACGGCACCAAGATACTTAATTCTACGTAATAAATGTTTTAAAATATTTTTCAAATTCGTTTGCTTAATTAACATCCTGATGAGGGGTACCATATCACAAGCGCATTAACGAAGTGTACCCATGTTAGTTTAAGAATTTCGAGCCATTCGAAACATTTTCGGCACATTCAAATCCAAGTTTATAAAAAAATCATCTTTCAATTCTATAAATGATTTCACCTACTCCATTCTTGACTTTGTCTTTAATCATATCAGCTTTTCGTTGACTCAATCATGTGCGCCATTGCCGCTGACGTTTCTTTATTGAACCATGGCTGCGGCTTGGAAGTTGCCGCCTTATTCATTTGTTCTTTAAGCATCTGGATCACTGGTGCCCTAACCTGTTGCTTCACCGTTGCATATGCAATCGGCGGTAAATCAGCATAATCTTTAGCAATGACCAATGCTAACCGAAGCGCCTCCCCATCCCGAACGCATTCGTCAACTATCTGAACTTTTAAGGCTTGTTTTGCCGAAAGAGGTTTACCCGTTTGCATGATTAAACGCATGTCATTTGGAGACATCATCGATCGTACAATTTCAACCAATCCTGTTGGAAAGCCCACTCCTACTTTAACCTCAGTTAACCCAAAGGTCGCATTAAACCCTGCAATGCGATAGTCTGAACACAGTACCGGAAAAAAACCACCGGCTATCGCTGCTCCTTCAACGGCAACAATCAAAGGTTTAGGGAAGGAAAACATCTGCAGAAAACAGTAATGAAATCCGTTCAAGATGGCCGTTTGTTCTGAAACATCAAAATGCCGTGCTTCTTTCAAGTTTAATCCAGCCGAAAAAACCTTCAGGGCACTAGACATCACGATTGCTTTAACTTTCTCATCGCCTTTTAATCGGCAAAACAACTCACCAAGTTCAATCAGCGTAGCTGTATTGAACGCGTTAACGGGTGCTTTGCGGAGCTGCAAGTGCAGGATGCCACCGCTTAAAAGTTCAGCTTCTAGCCAGTCTGATTTTATCATTCTCAAATTTCCTAACGTCATATTTAAGAAAACAGCCTTAAATTTATCCTCATGTTGACAGACTTCAAAACATAACGCTACGATTTATGTTAGAAAAATTGCTAAAATTACTTTATCAAATGCGGAAAAACGGGAGTACACAAATGAAACTTTACTACGCCCAAAATAGCCGCGCTGTACGCGTTGCCTGGTTATTAGAAGAATTAAGAATTGATTACGAAGTTGAAAAATTCAATCTTGGCGATTCTGCAATGCGTGAACCTGAATATTTAGCCAGGCACCCCATGGGCCGCGTACCCGTGTTAGAGGACGGTGAAGTTCAACTTTTTGAAAGTGGTGCAATCATCCAATATATCCTTGCAAAATATGGTAAAGGTCGGTTTGTGCCATCTATTGCGTCAACGGATTTTGCAGATTATCTCCAGTGGTTTCACTACGCTGAAGGCATGATCATGCCGCCGATGAACACTTACGTTGTTGAAACTATTCTTTTGCCACCCGAGCGGCGAACAGAAATTAACGTTAAGCGGTCCATCAAACTTTTGGGACAAATGCTGAAAGCCGTAAATACAAATTTAGCTGAAAAAGAATATCTGGTGGGTTCCGAATTGACTGGTGCAGATTTCATGACTGGCCATGCCGTTGTGATGTCCCAGCGGTTCGGCATTGACATGTCAGATAAACCTCATCTACCACCATACGTTGAGCGGCTTACGTTGCGACAAGCGTTCCAGCGTGCATCAACTAAATGAAGAAACCCATTATATTCTTCCTAGACATCGAGTTTATATTGAAGCTGTTATTCCTTGAGGTTAAACGAACACGATTTCATGATCTATAGGGAACGCGAGAAGGCTGATAAGCTTGAGCCATTAGATGTGTAGCTCAATAGGCTGGGCAGAAATACAGGTGGACGGACTATGTTAATATCTAATATTGAATTTTTCTACGATTTCGGGAGTCCTAAATCGTTCTTCGTTCATAAACTTCTACCTAACATTGCGAAAAAATATAACGTTGAGGTGATACCCAAACCTATACTTTTAGGTGGCGTTTTCAAGCTGACAAACAACCAAAGTCCGATGGAGACTTTCAAAGACGTTAAAGGTAAGAAGGAATATGAAAATCAGGAAACCACGCGCTTTGTAAAACGTTACAATCTAGCGTTTCAATGGAACCCATATTTTCCCGTTAATACTATCGGTGTGATGCGTGGCGCGATTTATACCAATAAAAAAGACTTCGGGGATCTTTATACCGAAACGATCTTCCAAGCGATGTGGGTAGACCAAAAGAAAATGGATGACCCTACTGTTATTTCAGAGACCCTAACTGCCGCTGGTTTGCCAACAGAAGAAATTATGGAAGCTACGCAGACGCCAATCGTTAAAGCTGGATTGATTGATGCCACTAACCATGCGGTTGCCCGTAATATTTTTGGTGCCCCCACGATGTTTGTAGGAAATGAGATGTTCTTTGGAAAAGAAGGTCTTGATGAAATTGATTTTCTCTTGTCAAATCAATAAATAAGTACCATTCAATCATGGGACTGAATATAATAAATTTTATTTCTTGAGGTACCCAGAAATATAATTTGGTTAAGTTAGAGTAAACTTACTCTTCCAAAACACTATCCCAATAAAGAAAGTCTAGCCAGCTTTTATGAAGGTAATTAGGTGGGAATTTTCGTCCAGAATTTCTAAGATCTTCAGAAGAAGGGCGGCTTGGAGATCGTTTCAATTTCATCCCAACACCACGCAGATTTTTCGAACCTTTTTTTAAATTACAACAACTGCAAGCAGCAACAACATTTTCCCAGGTTGTTAATCCACCACTTGCACGAGGAACAACGTGATCAAAAGTTAAATCTCCCGCTGCTCCACAATATTGACATCGAAAGCCATCCCTTAAAAATAAATTAAATCTAGTGAAAGCTACGCGCTTTTGAGGTCTTACATAGTCTCTAAGAACAATAACGGAAGGAAGGCGTATTCGTGTCGAAGGACTATGGACATAATCCTCATACTCAGCAACAATGTCTACCCTGTCCAAGAAAGCGGCTTTTACAGCATCTTGCCAACACCAAAGTGACAGAGGATAGTAAGAAAGTGGTCTATAATCTGCGTTCAAGACAAGAGCTGGGTTATGTTTCAGCGCTAAGGGTTCTCTAACAAAACCAATTCTGGATATTTCATCCATCCGCTCTTTCACTCCAAACGAAACTACCACAAGAAATTCGAATCCGTCTTACGTCAATACTATATATCGTGGTATTTTCCATTCAAGACCCGCAATATGGATAGATTAATTTGTTATTAAAATAGAATTGTAATACAAATAAGGTAGGGAAAATGGATCAAAAGCTTAATTTGTCCCTCATGAAAGCGAGTGCAACTGACAAGCCATCCGGCGCAATACCATGACCCGTTCCCTTCATAACATGTGCAAATACTTCCTTAAACCCCGCTTTTTCGAGGCCAACAGCCGCTTCAGAAAGCGACTTAGGAGGAACGATATCGTCTTGATCGCCATGGACCAGTAAAACTGGTGGCCTGTTTCTCACTTCATCAATTAACAAGTCTGGTTCCAATAAACGACCTGAAAATGCAACTATTCCAGCGATTGCATCATCTCTACGTGGGCCAACCTGGAGACTCATCATTGTTCCCTGTGAAAATCCAAAAAGGGCCAGCTGTTCAGGAAGGATATCCTCATCAACCATAATCGCGTCAAGAAAAGCATTTAGGTCATCAACTGCTGCGTCCATGCTGCGTTGGGCAACTTCTTCATTTGAACCATCTAACCAGGGAATCGGAAACCACTGGAAGCCAAGCGGTGCACCAGGACAAGATTCTGGTGCATTGGGGGCCACAAAAAGGGTATCTGGCAAGTGTTCACCAAGAACATCCGCAAGACCCAAAAGGTCCGCGCCATTAGCGCCATAACCATGCAAAAATACTACGACAGACTTAGTTATTTGCGATTGCGGCTCTTTACGTCTAGCGGTCAATACGCGCGTCATCTTATGCCCTCCCGCGATTTAATATGGCTGTAATAGGCCCACAAAAGCCTGGCCGCAACCGCTCTCCACGGTGACCATTTTTCCGATTTCATGCGTAATTCTTTTTCACTTGGTCTTTTTTCCAGTTCAAACAGAAATTTTACTGATTCTTTTAGTGCCAGATCTCCTGGTGCAAAAACGTCTGCTCTACCGAGACTAAACATAGCGTAAATTTCAGCGGTCCAAACACCAATTCCAGAGATTTTCGTGAGAGCTTGGATCACATTCCGCGTCTTCATTTCTCTGAGCGATGAAAAATCCACGTTGGCTTCAGCCAAAGCCCTAGCATAGCGAATTTTCTGTCGACTTAGCCCACAAGAACGTAAATCTTCATCTCCTGCCGCTTTAATTGAAGATGGCAAGATCATTTTAGCATCTTCTAATCTATTCCAGATTGCATCGGCTGAAGCCACACTCAATTGCTGGCTAACAATTGCTCCAAGAAGACGGGCAAACCCATCTTGCCTTAATCGAAGAGGCAGCGGACCAGTCAAGTCAACAGCTAAGCTGAACTTGGGTTCGTGTTCGAGCAACCAGTTTAAGCCCTCGGTAATACATGCGTTAGAAACGATAACGCGCTCACCCTGCGATGTATGTTTACCGGGCATGTATTTAAACTGAGCTCCTCTGTATAGATTACAAGCGTGGCGCAATCCAATTAAATGAGCAAGTACTAAACTTTGTGAAAACTTTAAAAATAATTGTACGACTTGTAATTTTGAATTGCGCCAACTAACGAAGTGATATGAGGTTTGTGACATCTGACGTTTCTGCTAAGCGCAACGTATTAGTATTTATTATAGCACAAGCAAGTATGGGCTCCCAGATGCCAATGATTTTCATCCTTGGCGGTTTGGCAGGTCAATCACTAGCTGAAAACATCTGTTTTGCTACAATGCCTATATCCATGATTGTTCTTGGTTCGATGCTCACCGCACCGGTGCTAGCAAACCTCATGCAGAAATATGGACGTAAAATAGGCTTTTTTCTGGGTGCCATCGGTGGTGCTTTGGGTGCAGTAATTGGTGCATTTGGTCTCTATAATGAATCTTTTCCTGTCTTCCTGTTAGGTAGTTTGTTGACAGGCATTTATATGTCTGCACAAGGTTTTTATCGCTTTGCGGCTGTTGATACAGCTTCTGAGGTATTTAGACCTAAAGCAATCTCCTATGTCCTTGCAGGGGGATTATTGGCGGCAGTGATTGGACCACAGCTTGTGAAAATAACGGCTTACGCCATGGTCATCCCCTACCTTGCTACTTATCTGACGGTTGTCGCCCTTAACGTGGGAGGAGTTTTTGTTTTCCTATTCTTAGACACACCAATCCAAGAAGAGGATACAGAAAAAATTTTCCCAGGTAGGTCGCGTTTTCAGTTGTTGCAGGATCCTAAGATTGCCGTTGCTATGATATGTGCAATGGTAAGTTACGCACTCATGAACCTGATGATGACATCGACTCCACTGGCCATTGTCGGCTGTGGATTTGATGAGAACACTGCAGCTGATGTTGTGTCTGCACATGTATTGGCAATGTTCCTACCTTCCTTCTTTACGGGTCACCTTATTGTCCGCTTTGGGGCGGAACGTATTATTGCCATTGGTTTATTCCTGCTGCTTCTTTCCGCTTTGACAGGTTTCGCCGGCGTAGAAATACCTAAATTCTTTGGGGCTCTGATTCTATTAGGCCTTGGATGGAATTTTGGGTTTGTTGGTGCAACGACAATGCTTGCAAATTCTTATGCCCCATCAGAACGGGCCAAGGTGCAGGGAATGAATGATCTGATGGTATTTGGCAGCGTAACACTCGCTTCTTTTGCGTCTGGCTTGCTGATGAATTGTTCGAGTACAGGCGTGATAAATGGCTGGTCCTCAGTCAATATGGCCATGTTACCACTTTTAGGAATAGCGGCCTACGCGCTTTTCTGGCTATCGCTCCAAGCTGAAAGTAATAGCTTTTAAACATAATCATTTAAACTGGTTTCAAAAAAAATTAACAAATTTGGTAAACTAACGCCTTTATTAGTCGTAATGAAAGCGATGAGTGATATAATACATGTAAGATTTTTCTGGCAACTCCTGGCCTTGCGCAAACGCTTGGATATAAATCCTTATAGCCTGTCTTCCGAGGAGCTTGTCCTACTTAAAAGTTATGAAACTAACGAGTTAAATATTACCAACGACCGGTAAGTGCTCGCGCAGAAAGACTAATACTGTTAAACACGGCGGAGGGTGGGCGTAATCCAGTTTTGACGGACTGCGGAGACCGCCGCACTAAATTTAGGATAATTCCCGTTTGCCAGCCTGCCAAAAAAGCAAACCCTGCCTGCTTAGAAACTGCTACGCGCCTCCGTCTGGCTTCTCGAAGTCGGGAGAGGCCCATTTCCGCGAGTTCACTTAAATCCGCCTCGTGCAAGCTCAAAAGTGGTTGACGGCCAGCCGCGATTAGACGAGGGACTGCTTGAAAAAACCTTGCAAGTCCAGCGGCATAACCAAAATTTTTGACCACAGATATCTCAGCGGCTCCAAGGGAATCGGCCGCTGCTGCCAATAGAGTAGTTGACGTGTCATAAAGATAGGCATCAAACGACACTGCATTTTCAAATGGTTCAGAATAAATATCCCACCGACGCGCGCTAACCAAACGCTTAAGATTCTGCGCAGATCGTGGTGAAAGTATTGTTGCAAGTGGCGAAACCACCTCATGGCTACTTAAAGACTGTTTAATAGCAATCTCTTCTAAGGTATCATGCCACCACTGTAATCGGATCTCTGCAATTCCAGGTTCTTTAGAAACCCAAGCTGCACGTGAGGTTTCGAGATTGAATGCGTAAATTACAAATAATGGCGGCCTTAAATTTATAGGGGATGCCATGACCGAGCGAAACCGTACCGGGTCCCCACGCTGTACAAGCCGCGCACAGGCCCTTATGTCGCTGTCAAACCCCACACAGCCTCCGCAAAATTGTATACGAACGTCAAAATTAATCTCATTAATCCAGAGATCATTGCCTAGAATAAGCTAAGTCAATTTGTAAAGTGTTAATTTTGGGAATTGCCTAGTCACTTTTCAAAAAACTTTGAGGAGAAGTGCTTTAAATACAAGTAGTAGAAACAGCCATATAGTTATCAACTTAAAGAAGTCTCCTTAAAGTGCTGATTATAAAAGCTTTATTTATCCATAAAATTTAATATTTTTTAAAAATTATATAAAACCGGGCTTGCGACTACGTAATCAAAAAAAGCTTGTTTAAAACAAACCATTTTATTTCATTAACGTAATGGACCCTCAACATTGTAATCCCTTATCAACTTCCAGTTTATCGCATCTAAAAGGGCTTCAAAACTTGCATCAACAATGTTAGCAGATACACCTACTGTAGACCAGCGGTGACCTTGACTATCTTCACAATCAATTATTACACGCGTTACCGCTTCTGTTCCACCTTGCGTGATGCGCACTTTAAAGTCTACTAGACGTAAATCAGCTATAATACTTTGATAGGGGCCAAGATCTTTGGAAAGTGCCTTAGACAAAGCATTCACTGGTCCACGGTCAGAGCCACTTTCATCGAGAGACTCACTCACGGAGAGTTTCTTCTCTCCATCCACTTTAACGACCACTACAGCTTCTGACATCGACACCATTTCATTATACTTGTTTTTGCGCCGTTCAACAGAAACACGATATCGTTTGACCTCAAAAAACTCTGGGCAAATGCCAAGGGAGCGGCGAGCCAGTAGTTCGAAACTTGCCTGTGCGGTATCATAAGAATAGCCCTCCGCTTCCCGTTCCTTAATCAACTCCAGAATGCGACTCAAGTCCGGATCCTCATGGTTTACCTCAATCCCTGCGTCACTAAGCCGACGGCGTAGATTGGACTGCCCCGCTTGATTGGACATAGGAATAAGACGCTCATTACCC
>CACPHA010000015.1 GCA_902633655.1 Paracoccaceae bacterium | reverse complement strand
TTTTGTTTTTTCTGAATACTTATTGTATAAAAGATCATTGCGCACATGCGTTTGCAAGGATGTACAGTATGAAAATCCCATCATGAAACCGAATGAATATATATGCCACTGTAGCTCATCAAATCCCAAGCTCGAAATACCTAAGACATAACGAAGAAAAACTGAAGTACACACAATCGCTACCAGGAAAAGTGCTAGCCAACTTATTATGTTCCCGAGAGCAATTATCTGCTTCTCTACATTATCAACAAGCGTCAACATAAACTCACTCAGACTAAAAATTGTAATTGAAAGCGAAGCGAGCCGGAAGCTCGCTTCACTAATTTGCAAGTCAAACTTATACTAATCCCACAAACTGTTACGACCAATAGAGCCTACGTTCTCCCAGCTTTTATAGTCTTCCATAAATGCTGTAAGATCATCCATCAACATTTTGACCTCAGGATCGTCCGCCATTAGTTCAGCCATCGTTTCATTAAACGCTGCTCTCATAGCTTTCAGCATTTCGTCATCAAACTTTACAATTGTAACGCCTTTTTCCTCTTGTAGGGTCTTAAGAGCTGCATTTTGAATAGCATTTGAATGTGTCATTGACCAAACATTTGCCTGCCTAACTGAGGCTTCCCACTGCGCCTGCTGAGTTTCGCTCATGCCGTTCCATACATCCATGTTCATAACTATTTCGATGATCGTGTAGGGTTGATGCCAACTTGGCATATGATAGAATTTAGCCACTTTGTGCAATCCAGCCTCTAGGTCGTTTGCTGGAAGGCCCATCTCAGCGGCATCTATAACACCTTTTTCAAGGCCTGGGAAAATCTCGCCAAAAGGAATTAGTGTAGGAATGGCGCCTAGCTTTGTTACTGTTCCGCCTGCAAATCCACCAATTCGGATTTTTGTTCCTTCCCAATCTTCAACCTTTTCTATTTTTTTTGTGAACCAACCTGCGCCCTCATTGGCATAGATCGCTAAAGGCCATACTTTAACGTTATATCCAGCATCTTGGTAAAACTTTTCCCAAAGCTTTGTTCCATTGCCTTCATACAACCAACCGAGCATTACATGTGGTTCTGGCCCAAATGGCATTGTACAATATGGAATAGCTTCTTTAAGAGATCCACCAAGGTATGCCCCGCAGGTGTAGCCTGCTTGCACTTGGCCATCTGAAACGGCTTGGTGGATGTCAAAAGCAGGCATTAACTCGCCAGGCTCATACATTTTAAGCCTCATGTTTCCACCTGAAACCTTCTTAAGGACATCTGCGAAATATACCGATGTTGACCCCGTGATTGGAAGATTTGTTCCAAAAGCAGACGGCGTTTTGAAAGTAATCTTTTTATCTTCCGCTGTAGCACCTCCAGCTAATCCTACAAATGCCAAAGCTACCGCGGACCCTTTACAAGCCCGTAAAACTTGACCGATCATATGTTGATACATGTTAAATTTTCTCCCTTATTCAACAAAATATTTTTATTTGTCACATTCAAAGGTATCAATCATGTGACAGATACCACATTACAAAAAAAATTTCGGTTTGATACATTTTTTTACTATTTTTTACCCCTCTGTCATAAAACTTTTTACCTGATGTACATCGGATGTCGTAATTGTTAAGACAATTCCCTTGTTAGCCTAAGAGCTAAATACTCAAACTATTTGTGACAAAAACAATTTATGGAAAGAACCCACGCAAACTTGTTAGTTGTTCAACCACGCTAGAAATCGTTGGATCTTTCAAATTCGGCAGCATGTAAATAATCAAAAGCACTGGCTTGGGCGCTTCTTGTATCAAGTCAGGAAGCGACCCTCGCTTTGTAATTTTTTGTTTAAGAGTTGACGAACTTTTACTCCAGCACCGTCCGCACCTAATGTGACCTCTAAGTAGTCAAGGCCACGTGGATCGCTTGCCACATTTCGTTGAATTTTTTGAAGAAGATTTTTATCTTCGTTAAATGCCGCCACCACGCTAGCCTTAGTTTTATCAGCAATCTCTTGGCTAATTTCTGGGACGTCAAAAGCCGCACCCCAGAAGTAGTGAGTGTGGTTTGCTATCGAAGGCGTTACTATATGGCACCCTCGCATGATAAAATCAGATCTTTTGCCATGATCCGGCTTCGGGTCATGTACGTTCCAATCTGAAAAGGATATCGCAAGCGTTGGCATTTTTCCCTTTTGCATGCGCTTGATAGGCTTATCTTCAGGCAAACCCATTCCTGCACAAAATAGCGGTGATAAGGGTGCAAGATCAAATTCTTGCTCGTAACAAATTGCTTCGCCCTCCCAAAACGTTTCAGGCGCGGTTATCCAATCGTTTTGCTTAAAAGTATTTTTGTGCAAAAATGCTATGTGGGTCAGATCCATCACATTTTCGCGTATTAAAATCCAGTTTGCCGCCACTTCCATATATCCAGTTATGAAACTCCAGTTTGAATCGGTCTGATAAGAAACGTCTGGTGGATCCGTTTCAACAGCATCCACATCGCCCATCCAAATCCAAATAAAAGCTCCCGCTTCCTTTACAGGATATGATGGAATTTGAGCAGTTTTGGGCATCATTGTCTGGGTCGGCGCTTTTGTGCAATTTCCTGCGACATCAAATTCCATGCCGTGATAAGGACAAATTATTTTTGTTCCGTTCACATGTCCCTCTGATAGTGGTGACCATCTGTGTGGACACCGATCATAAAGTGCTGCCGGAGTGCCGTCTTCCAAACGATATAAAACAACCGGTGTTTCGAGCAACCAACGCGATATAGGTTTTGTTGTAACTTCTTTAGTATAGGCCGCCGCCCACCACATATTACGAGGGTAATTATCTTGCAGCATGCCGTTTGGGATCCGCTGTCCGTTTGCCCGTTGCACTTGCTCATTCATTTAGTGTCTCTCCTAGCTAGGGCGGCATCCAAGCGTTCGATCTCTTCAAGTTTCATTTTATAGCTATGATCACCGTCCGGGAATTTACCAGTTCGAACGTCTGTAGCATATTCCAAAAATGCGTTTGTGGCAATTTTAGATATATCAGCATAGCGCTTTGCAAACTTAGGCTTGAAGTTGTCAAAAGCACCCAACAAATCATAACCATTGAGTAATTGGCATGTACCAGCAGCTCCCGCCCCAATAGAAAAAGTAAAAATTGAAACAGATTCGTCTACGGCTTTTCCAACTTCGTACGGCATTGCCTCAATCTCGAGACCAATGGCACCAGCTGCTTCAATCGCTTTAGCATCTTCAACGATATCGAGGGCTCCTTGAGCAGTCCTTCCCTGCATTTTGAATCCGCCCATTAAGTGGACTTTATGGGGCAGCAGACCAACATGGCTCATTATTGGAACACCAGCGTCCGCTATGGCCTTTATGATAGGAGCGCCTTCTTTACCAAGTTGTAATTTAAGTGCATCTGCGCCACTTTCTTTCATCATACGTAAGGCATTCGACACTGCAATTTCAGCCGATGCATACGAACCATAAGGCATGGAGGCAATTGTCAAGGTATTGGGTGCACCTTTTCGTACGGCGAGAATGTGCATAATCATTTGATCAACGGTTATCTGAAGAGTGTTCTCATGACCGTGCAGGGTCATTCCCAAGCTGTCTCCAACACCAATAATATCAATACCAGCCCGTTCTGCCCATGCTGCAGACATCGTCTCTCCAACAGCAACCATCGCTAGCCTCTCACCTGCGACTTTTTTAAGGGCTAGTTCTGGAATACTTAGTTTTGCCATCTAGGTCTCACCCTATTGTTATAACGATTTGCTTTAAACCCAGCATAAAAAAATTAAATCACTCGCGGGACATTTTTCGTTTACGTTCACGGGTCCTTTGCGTATCGCCCTCCGTTCCATCGTGGAACGTTGAAAACCATTTATCCCAAGGCATTTCAGGAGTTCCATAATTACACTCAAAATAGCGATGATGGAGCTGGTGAAAAAATTCACCTAATTCTAGGCGGCGCTTATCTCGTACTAAAAGGGCATCAAATCCTGAATGAGACAAGGCAGGGTTCAGAGCAAGTGTGTAGACATGAAACAAAAAATGGACTGGGTGAGAGGGAATGATCAAATGAATCAAAAGTCCTGAGAAATATAATAAAGTTTCCAATGGGTGCATCGAAAGACCACTCCAGGGTCCAGTATTAAGATTTCTATGGTGTACCGCATGAGCAACAAGGTAGAAGGGAGGCCAATGTAAAAATCGGTGCACCCAATAAAAATGGAATCCCTTCCAAAGCAAAATCACCCAGAAAAATACTACAAACCATATTGGATTGTCGCTAAATTGAAAAGCTGGACTCAGTCCAGTATCAAAAGCACGAAAATAAATCACCTCATAAAGTGTCCAGATTGGTACGCCCCAGACAACGGACCAGAAAATATTATCTAGCAACTGATTTCGGAAGGTGAATGTCCCGTTACTACGCATCATTTCGCGGCTATCAAATTTTAATTGTTCACCTTGATTCCGCATAGCCCAAAGCCAGACATGAAGACCTCCCGCGACTGTAAGTATTAAGAATAGATTACGTAAAAACATTCCAAAAATTGCATGCATGCTCCACTGTGCTAAAGAAGGCTGGAGCCAGTTGTAAATTCCGACAGCCAGCGTTAGCCAGATTGTGATAGCGCTGACTGACAACCAGCCCCTTATGAACCAGTTAAGCACCGCGCGAAACCGCGGCGGAAAATGAAAAACAGGCGAATTTGGAAGGGGCAGATCAGGATGATAATTCCAAATCTTGTTTGACCCCTCTTGACTTACAATATCCTCACCTTCTGCATTTTTCATTTTTTAATGTCCGATCTTGCGCTGCTTTTTCATGCGTGCGAGCATTTTTTTGTGGCTTCATGAGTTCAGTTGTGGAAGGAATTACTGAGGTTATCAAGAGGAACATTAGAATTCCCATAATTGCGTTCAAAAAAGCGATGATGACGCTGATAGAAAAAATCACCGAAACGCGGAGATTTGCCCCCTGAAATCGAAACGGCACAAAAGCAAAGTGTCTTGCAGCTAGGCCAAGCGCGTACCAACTGATATGAAAAATGATATGCAAAGGGTGCAGTGGCAGAATTAAATGAACTAGTATAACGGAAAGATAAAGCGCTCCTTCAAATGGATGCATTGACATTCCAGGCCATGGCCCGTCATTTTTTTATTACTATGGTGTAGTAAATTAATACGCTTACAAGTCCACTTCCGGCAGGACCCGATGGATAACGTAAAAGTGCAAGCTGTCCCAAAATGGTACCAGCGCGAAAAAAACAATAAACTAATTTGTTCCATCTTCCCACCTCCAGTTTGGTATTTTGACCGCTGAACACATCCAAATGAAACCACGCTCATAAGCAGTCCATATCGTAAGGCTAGTTACAAGAGACCAAAACATATTATCGTAAACCTGGTCTTTGAAATTAAATTTTTTCCGATCTGCATTTAATTTACATCATATTCCAGAAATCGATTTTTACACTTTCAAAGTGTAAAAATACAGATGCAGTCCGCCGGTCCAGCATAGCATTAAAGTAAGATTTATTTGATAGATTTTAACTACCCATAAACCCCAACCTTGACCTATTTCCTTCAATGTTGGGCACACGATGACCCATATAAGAACTATCAACCCTAGGAAATGTCCGCGTACATATGTACAAATGGAAGAAAAGATAACGCCTCTCACGACGGAAAGGGCATTAAAAAGATTGTGGAAGACACCTTAGATTTAAATTTGCACAGCAGGATGATAGTCTCCAATACCTCGATCAACTTCCAGGTTAGGATAACTTTCCGGATATTTCATGTGACGCAGTTCTTTTTCCGGACACTCAAATATGTAACGGATAGATAATCAAATGGAGTAAGTGGTGACGAAAGTTTTGCTTTAAAAACTTAATAAGGCAATTAAAGCAATGGATGGCCAAAATTATCGCAGTTTAATAATTTTTGGCCTAACATTGTAAAATTCACAAAAATACTTTTTGGTGCTCTTAAAACAGAAAATTCTCGAAACAAAAAATTTGCAAGGTTAGTCCTTAAAAGTACAATAAACTCAGCTTGCTTTATTTATTTCCTAACTCTTTCCATGGTTTTGGACTAACGGGAATGGTGGTAATTTTCCCTCGCACAATGGCACCGCTGCTGTCATACATGGGAAGCTTGCAAAGTTTTGAGTGGTAAGTTTTTCCATCTATTCCAATGACTTTGACTTCAGTACCGGGGCCCATTTCTGGGTTGTCCATGCGCACTAGCGCAACTCCACATTGCTGATAGGGTGACCAAGTTGAGGAGCAGACTTTACCTACCTTATTGCCTTCGACTAGAACTGAACGACCGAGTTCTGCTATTCCCCCCATCACGCGCATACCAAAGGTCCGCGAACGCTTGTCAGCTTTTTCCAGAGCGGCTTTACCGATAAAATCAGCTTTTTCCATATTTAAAAAATGACCCAGACCAGAATCAAAAGGTGTCGTTGTGCTATCAAACTCGGCCTGACTCATAAGTCCAGCTTCAATTCGGCGCGCTCGAAATACTGGCGTCCCAGTCAGTATCATTTCATGTTTTTGTCCTATTTCCCAAATCCTATTTCCAACTTTCTCTGCATTATTCTCTGGTTGGAGGTAGAACTCCCAACCCAGCTCACTCGAAAAACCGGTGCGGGTTATGATAACTTTCTCCCCTGCTATAGAAACGGTGGCAATGTCAAAATAGCGCCAGGCAGTGGGAAAGTCGCCATCGATAACATCTTTCAAAACATCCATAGATCTTGGGCCCTGAATCTGACTGACCCAGACATTTGGATCAGAGATCGTCACATCGTAATCGGCAGCATGTGCAATATACCACTTAAGCAACTCACCATCAGCCTGTACCATCCAAAACTTATCTTCTGCTAAGCGAAGAATAATCCCGTCCGTGATCATACCACCACTATGGTAGAGAGCGAAATTATAGGAACAACGTCCTACCTTAACAACGCTTACATCGCGGGCAAAAACTCTATTAGCGAATTTTTCGGCATCTGGACCTGAGATTTCCACTGGAAATTCACCGGTGTTGCGCAAAATAACCTTCTGGCGAACAGCCCAATACTGCTCGTCATCGGTGACATGATTAAGACGTTCCGGTGTCATGCGGTTGTTATAAAGTGAGTATTCGGGGTCGAAAGGTAACTCCATATAAGACAAAGGGTGCGACTTCATTATTGAACCCAGTTCAATCGGTCGACGACCTTCAACTGGGATCGCTTTGATTATGTAGCGCTTATTAAGAATGTTGGGATGCATTACTTTTTCCAATTTTCAGGCTTTGTTTAGGCAAATATTTGGTGATTTTGCATTAATCTCTTCCAACATAGTTTTGCAGTGTGCCTAGTTGACTTACTGTAACCTTAACTGAGTCCCCAGCTTTCAGAAAGATGGGTGGGTTGCAGCTGCCGCCAGTACCATCTGGGGAGCCAGTGGCAATTACGACACCGGGACAGAGTGGTAATAGGTTTGATAGATAAGCGATAAGATCAGCTAAGCTAAAAATCATCTCAGAAGCGTTTGTAAACTGCATCAATTTACCATTTAATTTCGTTTTAATTTTTAATTGTTCCAAATTATTAATTTCATGGGCAGTCATGATCCATGGCCCCCAGCTTCCAGAAGCATAAAATTTTTCCCAGCATGTACCGAGTGCTTCATCCAATCACGCACAGAGCCTTTGTTGATTATTGAATAACCTATTATGTGTTCAAGAGCATTTTTCTTACGAATGAAACGTCCACTTTTCCCTATACCTGCTACAATTTCCCCCTCGAAATCAAAACTTTCAGCAGCCTTTCCTGGCGGCATCTGAAGAACAGCGCCATGGCCTATGACAGTTTTACTATGGTGCAAGAAAATATCTATGTTTGTTAGATCAGGCCCTTCCATACCTTCAACTGGATAGGGTTTGTGGTAATTCATACCTGCACAAATTATTTTTTCAGGGTCCGGCATTGGCGTTAAAAAGGCGAGCGCTTTCAAATATATTGCCTTATTATCGCAATGATTACATAACTCCTTGACTGTTTGGGCGGAAATCACATTTTTAACGGTCGGAAACTCATCCGTCATATCCAGTCGAACCATGTAAAAGTCTTCCTGGGTAATGACTCCGTAAAACTCGCGACCGTCAAATGAAATCGATGCTATTCTCATTTGATTTTCTTTGCAAATAAAGCTTCTCGGGCACGCACTATGGCACTTAAAGTTTGATTATAAGGAGCAGTAAGGCCGTGGCGTGCAGCGACTTCGGGCACAATACCATTGATTGAGTCAATTTCGGAGATGCGTTTCGCGATATGATCAAGCCTCATCGAAGGGCTTGCAGAAGGCATCATTGCTGCGAAATCGGTCACGTATTGCACTGGATCGGAAAATGAAAATACTATGCCCTCAGCCATACCACAAGCATGAGCTTCATGCATGCAACCAATGGCAACCTCTCGCCATTCAGGACTTGCCATCAATTCACCCAAGGTGCAGTCGAACACTGTGCAAGGTGCGCTGAGGGTTACGTTGCACAAAAACTTCTCCCAAATAAGTTTCTGGATGTTTTCAAAAGCCTCAGCGTTAAATCCGGCATCCTGCCAGAGTGCAGTGAGAGTAATAAGCCTTTTCGTTATACCGCCTCCCATTTCTCCGAGACGAATGAGTTTCATGGCATTGTGATGCACGAGACCTGGTGCTTTAATGGAAGCTCCAAAGCCATCGGCAACACCTAGAAGCACATTTTCCATCGATATGTGCTTAGCTATACGCTCCCCAGCGCCCAAACCATTCTGAATAGTCAGCACAAGAGCATCGCTTCTTGCAAATCTTGCCACATCTCGAGCCGCCGTGCCCACATCCGACCCCTTCGTTGCAATAACATAAAGATCGCAGATATCCGCTGCTTCTAAATTTGAAAC
This sequence comes from Paracoccaceae bacterium, assembly GCA_902633655.1. Lineage (GTDB taxonomy): Bacteria > Pseudomonadota > Alphaproteobacteria > Rhodobacterales > Rhodobacteraceae > LFER01. Next base: position 28,666 of record CACPHA010000015.1, on the reverse strand, counting down.
AGCTTGAATACCTCTAACTATTCTATTACCGCTGGCCCCCTCCACATGCAGGCCGCTATCGTTAATAGATCTGACATGTTCTACCCAGGTATCCACGGCCCAGACCACATGACCTGCCTCTGCCATAAATGCAGCATAAATTGATCCCATGGCGCCCACGCCGATGACCGCTATTTTTTGTCGTTTAATTGACGGCTCTTTCATCTTACTTCCTAATAGACAGTATCCGATATTATATCGAATTTCTGTTTTTTAATATTGATTGTAGGTAACTTTTCGAGGCCGTGAAAAATTCAACCGAAGCCCCAAAGGATTTTCAAAAGCAGTTAGATAGGCTTTAAAAATCAAAAACACTATCTTTGCAAAAGAAACCAACTCATGAATTTAAACACCACATTTTTATTGCATGATAAAAGGATTGGCAGCAGAAGTTTTATGCGCAATCCAAACAGACTTTACTTGCATAAATTCCTTTATCGACTCCTGCCCACTTTCACGACCCTGACCAGACCGTTTAAACCCGCCAAAAGGTGCCATGAAACTAACAGCGCGGTAAGTGTTAACCCAGACAGTACCAGCTTTTAGCTTTTCCGACATCCGCAACGCCCTGCCAATATCTGACGTCCAAACACCTGCAGCTAGACCAAAAACAATATCATTGCCAATCCGGATAGCATCATTTTCCTTATCAAATGGGATGACAGATAAAATCGGTCCAAATACTTCTTCTTGCGCAATGCGCATGTCATTTGACACTTCTGTGAAGATTGTGGGTTCAACAAACCGGTTACCCTTTACACCGTCTCCTGTAAACGGCTTGCCCCCCAAAACGCACTTTGCACCGTCTTCCTTTGCAACATTGATATAGTGCAAAATCTTTTCATACTGCGGCTGCGTAGTAACTGGCCCTACATGTGTGTCGGTCAGCATCGGATCACCAATTTTTGCTTCACTTGCTACTTCAACCAGCCTTTTTACAAACTTGTTGTGTATAGACCTTTGAACTAGCAACCTTGAACCAGCGATACAAGTTTGACCAGTTGCCGCGAAGATTCCGGAGATTGCTCCCATCACCGCAGCTTCAAAATCGGCATCCTCGAATACGATATTTGGAGATTTGCCGCCCAATTCCAGCGTGACTGGCATAATTTTTTTTGCTGCTGTTTCATAAATTTTTTGGCCTGCAAAATCTGATCCAGTGAAAGCTACCTTTGCCAAATCAAGGTGTTCGACCATTGGCGCACCAACTTCTAAGCCATAGCCAGTAATGCAATTCACCACGCCATCAGGAAAACCCGCCTCTTTAACTAAATCCATCAACTCCAGCGTAGAAACTGAAGTAAATTCAGAAGGTTTTATGACGGCTGTATTACCAGCAGCTAATGCTGGTGCAAGTTTCCAAGCCAGTAGAAGAAGCGGCGAATTCCAAGCAGTAATCATACCAATGACGCCCAACGGTTCATATCGTGTAAAATTAAAGATACCAGGTCGATCTGACGGTAAAACTGCTCCTTCCACCTTATCAGCGAGCCCACCATAATAGCGGTACCACTCAGCTAAATATTTGGTCTGGGCGCTCATTTCAGCTATCAGCTTACCATTATCACGGACCTCTAGCTCGCCAAGTCTGCCAGATTCACGCTCAATTATCTCGGCAAGTCGAACCAAAAGCTTGCCTCTGTTTGTTGGACGCATATCCGCCCATTCAACATTTTCAAATGCTGCTTTTGCTGCCTTTACAGCCCTATCCGCGTCTTCGGCAGAGCCGCGCGCAATTTTTGCCCAAACCTCCCCACTATAAGGATTTTCAGTATCAAAATATTCGCGAGTTGCCGGCTCAACCCAAGCACCATTTATATAATGTTGATAAACTTTCATTTGATTTTATGCCTCTATTGAATCTTCCTCATCTGGCTGAAAAACAATTCGACCCATAACGCGCCCATTTGCCAAGTCCTCCACAGCTTGGTTTATTTCTGAAAGCGGCCGCCTCTCAATGGGCATTTGCTTGATTTTACCAGCACGCACCATTTCAATTAACGCACGCAGCTGCGGCGAATTTCCGACATGGCTTCCACGAATAGTCATAGCTTTTTGAGGCAGCCATACTTGAGGCATCAGAAAGTCTCCACCCGCTTGGCCCACAATTATGTAGCGGCCTGATTTTGACAATGCACGCACAGCGATATTTCCAGTGCTGGCACCTCCAAAAGTATCAAGCACGCCGATAAGTCGACCACCCGAAAGTTTTTGTAGTTCCGCAACTGAATTTTCAGATTTATTATTCAAAACCTTTACAGCGCCCATTTCTCGTGCAGCTTCCAGTTTTGCATCATCTATGTCTACTGCAATGATGTTTTCAAAACCCATGGCACGTGCAATCGAAATGGCGTTCAAGCCAAGTCCACCACACCCCATGATAGCCATCCACTCATTGTCACGAAGATCCCCAAGTTTTTCCAGGGCATTGTAGACTGTAATTCCGGAGCAGGCGTGGGGCACTACATCTGCTGCATCAAGGCCATCAATATCAACTAGAAATTTTTCGTTTTCCACTAAACAATGGGTAGCAAAACCACCCTTCTGCTTCAGTCCAATAATCCGCATTAATGTACAGTCGCTTTCACGGTTTTCTTGGCAGGCCTCACACTGACCACAACCAATCCAAGGGAATACAAGAACTTGCTGACCAATTTTTACAGAGCTCACTTCGGGACCAATATCTTCAACTAGACCGGCAATTTCATGTCCAAAAGTCATAGGCAATTCGGCGCCACGTTCGGCAAAAGTTAATTTACCCTCTTCGCCTAAATCCATATAACCTTTTTGGACGTGTAAATCCGAGTGGCAAAGGCCTGCAGCAGTAACACGCACCAGAACCTCTTGACCAACTGGCTTTGGCAAGGTGTTCTTACGTATCTGAAATGGCTTTCCCCAGGTGGTTAAGTCGTAACTAGTATATTGGGTCATTTGCTTTTTTTCGATATTTCCAACGACATGCATAAAAATGTCTACGACAGAAGCAAAAAAAAATAAATTTAAATATGCACAAAATACTATTTTTCAATTTAATTCAAACAACACAAATCTTTTTTTTATTTCAGAACTCAGTTCTAATTTCAAGGCACCAGCTTCAATTATAAAACTAATTTCTCTCTGAATTGTCTCTTCAATCGCATTCACGACCTTTACTTTTTACGGTTGCTAGGTGCGTCTGATATTAAGCTTCGTTGCGGTAATATTGGAAGTACCGATCTTCTTAATATTCTTCCTTTATCTGCGAGGCGCAGCTACGCAGAAAATTGGAATAAATCCATGACATTCCCACGTTCATTCAAAGAAATGATAACCGCCGCACTATCTTAATCAAATTGGCACATTAGGTTTACGCCAGCCTGAAGGTCAGCTTTGTCAATAATCCTGCGAGGTCCAAAAGCGCGGGTTGGCAAAGTTAAGTAAAGAAGCGTATTTTCTTCTAAATGGATATGACCTGAATTAGTTCTTTTTGTGCCTGGAAGACTTATCAAAAAAAATTCTTCGCTTAGCATACCCAAGCAGTCAAAATTATGTTGAGATGTTGGCCCATACAAAAATGTTAAATCTAATTGATCATTTTACATTCGCGCAAGCAAACCAATAGAATAGGCTTCTAGGACTCTAAGACGAAATTTACACTGCAAGTTATATGTTTTTTAAGAAACTCGTGTGTTAATTCCTGCGATATAAAAGCCAAATACCCAAAGTAATATCAGAATTAACTTCAACAAAACTTTTCTTTACCCCATATCGCCTGCTCCAGAGCATTAACTGGAGTCCTTACGCGCAACAACAGCTCTCCGCCAGCTCGTATGAGTTTCATACCACTTACCGCGCAATCGAATAGAGAGGTCCCAACCTCGTGCTCTAGAAGCTTATCTGAGACGATAAAGCCGACTGCGGTATCCTCAAACAAACAGACGCTGCTCGGATCGATCCAACTTCAGCAATACACATAAAGATTTTTATTTGCTTTAAGTCTACTAAAATTCTTATTTCATCTGAATTTTTGGACAAGAGTAGACCTCCGCCAAAATGAGCTCTACCAGATTGAATTCAGTTTCCCCATTAACATCCTCAAAGTAAAGGTGGCTGGGCCACGGCTCGCGAACGAAATTGTCTGGAGGTAAGTCAATTTGCTCGCATACTTGTTTAATAGCGGCAACATATTCTCTTGCCGAATGCTGCAATTTTGTCTTTGTGATATCAAAATTGTCAATGCTGTTTTTATCAACCTCACCAGATCCAATTCCTGTTGTTAAAGGAATATTTCTTTGTACGGATTGATCACGGTAAAATGAAACATCAACTTTATCCGCCTCAAGGCGCATCATAAATTTCTGACAAACGCTAAACTTTAAGTCTGTTAGCTCTAATAAGTCTATTTTGGGGGACACATTTTTATTTTTTGACGACCTCCGCACACTTCTCTTTTTTCTTTGTACTTTAGCAACGTAATCACCCCTATAATTACAGTCAAAAACTCTACCTTTCCACAAACAGCCATTATCCATTCTTTGGATGGATCTTATCGACATAGACTTACAATTTTCAGGGCCAATGAAAAAAGGTGATCCTGATGCATCTGAAAGTTCAACCCATCCATTTGGAAAAACCGAAAAATGATGCTCTATCCAGGGAACTAAAACTTTATCGGCTAGGTGATCAAGAAGAGCGTTTACATGTTCTGGATCATTCACCACATCTGCTAAAAGAGGTTCCTGTCCATAAATATCTGCGGCCAAACTGTAGGGTGCAGAAATTTGAAGTAATGGCTCCATGCCGGTGAGTTCCTCAGTTGCCCGCAGAATGTCATCTATAATTTTTGGAATTCCGTTACTAAATTTAGGCGTCTTTAGATCAAAGCAGTTGTTTTTATTTAACAAAGCAACATCTGGGTCAGATCCAGGAGGAAACTTGTCAGGATACATCATTTTTTGGCCAAGAACCTCACAGGAAAATGCGTAAAGCGCCCAAGTCATATAAAGTTTTTTTGAGCCTAATAGGCGAGATACAGTTAGGTTGGACCTTACATACCTATAAGGATCAGTTTTATAATATTCAGATGAATTTATGTCATAAAGATCGTGAAGAATAGCCAAGGCCAGCATATGGACCGAAGCGGTAGAATGAACCTCGTTGGTTGGCGCTAGAACAGAAAAGTTTCTGTCAAATTTTCCTGATATTGCAGCATCAAATACTGTACGCATTTCTTCTCGAGCAACTTCATCCCCGGCCTGCCATGACTTTAAGAGCGCAAGGCCCTTGGGATAAGAATAAGTTTCTAAGTTAATCATTATAAACCTTACTTATAGAATTCCAGCCTGTTAGTTCTTAAAATAAATCTCTGCTTGGTAAGTAGTTCAAACAGGATAAATTTATTGGATCTCTAATGTAGGCCCATTATGAAATTTTATATAAACCCAATTGATAAATTTTAATTTCATTTAACGGGTAATGAGAAAACATTTTGTAAAAAAAATAATCCAAAAAAGCAAATTATGCAGGCTAAAACTGGGGCTATTACCCAGCCTAACAGTATTTTTCCCAAAATTAACCAGTTTATGTTCGACAAACCACTAATTATAGAAATACCAACGATTGCCCCTACCACCGCTTGAGAACTGGAAACAGGCACCAAAGGTATCGTTGGCAGACCTAAATTGGCCAGCCATGCTTCAAGACCTCTAGACGCAAACATAAATAGTACCAAAGAATGAGCTAAAACGGCAATTAGAGCAGTCGTTGAAGATAGGGAACCTAATTCCTTACCCACTGTTTCCATCACTCCTTTTGAAAAGGTAAACACACCTAAAGCTATTGATAATCCTCCTAAAAATAAAAGCTGCTTCGTAGAGTTAATACTGACTTGACCCAAATGAAGTACCGGAAAAGGTTCCGTAGGTATAAATACGCCTATCACATTTGCGATATTGTTAGCTCCAAGCGCATAAGCACCCATGGCACCCGCAAATATCAGCGCAATTCTTTTTAAGGCATCAAGTGTGATCATGTGAATTGCCAAACGAAATGAGAGAAATTTAGAAATTTTTACTAAAAATATAGCGAAGATAGCAGCAAGTATTGGGCATAAAATCCAAGTGCTCAAAATTTGAGCTAGGACAACATGGTCAGTACTACTTTTTGAAAAAAAATTCCAACCTACAATAGCTCCAACAATTGCCTGCGATGTTGAAACAGGCAAACCGGCCCTCGTCATAAATAGGACGGAAAAACCTGCGGAAAGTGCAGTCATAAAAGCTCCTGGCAAAGCCGATATCGCTCCTAACTTACCCAAGGTTTGAGTGGTTCCTGATCCCGAAAGTAGCGCTCCCAAAACAACAAAAATTGAGCAAATAATCGCGGCTGTTCTCCAGGTAACCATCTTAGTACCAACGGCGGTTCCAAATACATTTGCTGCGTCATTGGCGCCAAGTGCCCAGCCCAAAAACAAACCACTTGAAAGAAATACGAAAACAATCGGATCAAAAGGCATTAAGACTGTCTTTTCAGAGCGTAGATTGTTAACCGGTCTGAGACATCTTCTGATCTATCAGCAATAACTCCGATAAAATCAACAAACTCTCGGAGGTGCAACTTTTCTTGAAGCTCTAGATCATTAGTAAAGATTTGCGTTTTCAAACTTTTGCTGAGTGTGTCAGCCTCCTTTTCAAAAAGAATTACTTTTGAAGTGTGCGTTGACACCAGATGAGGTGATCGAAAAAAAACTTGGCAACCCGATGCTAACTCGTCAACTGCTTTTACAACCATGTTTGTCAACCGGCGATATTCGGGCATAAGATCAACAATAATTTGCGGTTTTTCATTTGAAAAAGCCCACAAGGAGCGTGAGAACAACGAGAATATTTCATCAGAAGTTTCAATTAAACCGAGAACGTCCCCCCTTGCATCAGGGATCAGCATTTCAGAATAAATATCTTTTTCGATTGCCCGCCTCAATACATCGGCCTCAATCTCAATCTCGTGAACATGATTTAATTTTGCCGTAAATTCCTCTGATACACTTTCCCTCAGATAAGTTCTAACTGCCAATCGGTAAATCACACTAGCTTCCGACAAAAGTAGAAAAAATCTATCAACTCTATCTTCAAGCTTTTTAGTTTCTTTGAAAAGTCTGAATTTAACCACTACCTGCTTTCCGTCATATTTGTATTTTTTAAAGGCTCAACGTGCCTTGCCGCAATTTATACCGAGGTTATCTACAGAAAAGGACTATAAATTTATCGGGCTTATGTATATACCCAATAACATCAAGAAAATAAGCCCATTTAAAATTATTATGGTTAAATCAGCAACAGGTGCCCTTCTCGGTACGTTAGAGATTAAGCGAAATTCCAAAATACCACTGTATCGTCAAATTGAGGATAAGTTGCGGCAGATGATACTAAATGGCGCGTTGAAAGCTAGGCAAAAATTACCGTCTACACGTGAGCTTGCAATAGAGTTAGCAGTATCTAGAATAACTATTAAGTCAGTATATGAACAATTAATTGCCGAAGGTTATGTAAAAGCTAAAATCGGCGCTGGAACCTTTGTTTCAGAGGGTTTAGAAGCAAAAAAACCCCTTATACCCGAATTGAAGACCGTTAATGAAATATTTTGCTCGAAACCTCTTTCTATAGCCGCTGAGCGGATATCACTTTCTAAAGCCAGCACAAGTTACGGTTCAATAATGCCATTCAGGCCAGGAGTGCCGGCATTAGATAAATTTCCTCTTAAAAAATGGAAGCGGTGCGTGACGCGAGCAATGAAAGAACAAAACCATAGCTATTTTAGTTATGGAGAACCAACCGGTGCAACTGATTTGCGCAATTCTATTTCGTCACACTTAGTTGACTCAAGAGGAATGCAAGTTAGACCATCTCAGATTGTGATTACATCGGGAGCACAGCAAGCATTCGTTTTGATATCCTTAGTGTTACTTAATTTGGAAGACACTGTATGGTATGAAAACCCAGGGCATATCGCTGGCAGAGAGGTCATGAATATTGTGGGAGCCAAAGTAAAACCGGTCCCAATTGAAGAGGAGGGTTTGGACTTGAATTACGCTATTCGAAACTATCCCTCTCCAAAGCTGATATTTACAACACCCTCCCATCAGCAACCGCTTGGCATAACTATGTCGCTCTCCAGACGACTGGCACTAATTAAACACGCTCATGCAAATGATGCATGGATTATTGAAGATGACTACGACAGCGAGTTCAGATATAAAGGCAGGCCTTTACCCGCACTGAGTGCATTGGATAATACCGGCCGGGTGTTATATGTAGGTACATTTTCAAAATCTATGTTTTCTGCAGTTCGGATAGGTTATGTGGTTGTACCAGAATTTTTAGTTGAACCTTTTGCAAAGGCTCGAAATATATTAGGTCAGAGCTCATCTCCTGTCACCGAATTAGCTTTAGCACAGTTTCTATCAAGCGGTGGTTTCTCTGAACATATTCGCAAAATGCGTCGTATTTACCATGAGCGTAAAGATAGTCTATTAAATGCCTTGCAATGCTACTGTGGCGACACCCTTTCTCCTCGAAAAACTGACGCTGGAATGCATATCATTGCAGATCTAAAAATTGAAGCCGAGGATTGGGCAGTACATAAAAGTTTACTGACAGCTGGGATAGACTCCCTACCACTTTCCATATATTGTCAAGAACCTATTAATCAAAGTGCGCTAGTTTTGGGTTTTGCTAATTGCTCTCAAAAAGTAATCACAAACTTAGTTTGTGAAATGGCTGAAGTGCTGCGAAAATTTTGATAATGCGTAAAACTAATTAAGCTGATCAAACATTCGAACCTAAAAATGTCAGAGCTACCTATATAAAAAAAGGCAGCTGGAAGCCCCAAAACTTTTTCAACCTATAGAATCTGTATTAATTGACCAATTGAGAACACATAATTTTTAAAAGAGGATGCCCCAAAAGTTTGCTAAACTCACAATCCATATACATCGCTTAAAAGCTCTGACAGCCAAATTAGCACATAACTTCAAACTAAACGCTTACTCTTCATAAGTATTTTCTTGGACAAGATATTTTTGAAAAATCTAAGCCTACAATTGGCAATCTCGGGAAATACATATTATTTATTGTTGATGGACTTGTTGTTTGCCGTCATTGAAATCTGCGCACCAGTTTTTCTATTAACCCTTCTTGGGTTGTGCTGGGCAAGAGCAGGACACGCATATAATATCGAACTTATAACCAAGTTGGTAATGGATTTAGCAATCCCATGCTTGATATTCATTTCCTTAATGCAGACCGAAATTAGTTCTGAAATTTTAACCAAGATATTTTTCGCAACAGTTTCTGTTTTGACTACGATCACCGTATCAATTTTCTCAGCAGTAAAAATTTTAAGACTTAATTTTCAAACTTTTTTTTCACCATTAATTTTTGCTAACAGTGCCAATTTGGGCATTCCAATATGTCTTTTTGCATTTGGTACGCCTGGTTTCGAATATGCAATCTTTATTTTTTCTATAATGGCAGTCTATAGTATGACGTTCGGTGTCTGGGTAGTGTCCGGCGGTGGCTCCCCCATAAAACTATTGAAGGAACCCCTTGTTTTATCAGTCTTTCTTGGAATGATTTTCTTATTCCGTGATTGGCAAACTCCAGACTTTTTAACCAATACAATGACTCTTATCGGTCAAATAGCCATCCCACTTATGCTACTGACGCTTGGGGTAACTATGGGGAACCTACGAAGGCCTAAATTGATAAAACTAATTTTTCCATCCATTTTAAAATTTTTAATATGTTTAGCTTGTGGTTTGCTTACTGTTTTTGCATTCGATCTCGATAAAATAGCCGCCGCTGCTTTGATAATTCAGGTCACAATGCCCGTGGCCGTTTCATCTTACATGCTCGCTGAAAAGTATAATACCGATCCAGAGACCGTAGCCGCTCTAGTGATAGTATCGACAATAATCGCCGTCTTCTATATTCCACTTACTTTGGCATTTATATTATTTTAATTTAAAGTGCATGAAAAAATAAATCAAAAAATTGATAAGGCGCAGCTTGCTTTTCTAGTTATAATTAAACTGAAGTATCGTCTTGCAAATATATGATAATTCAGTAGTCAATTTAATCTCACCTTTTGCGATTTGATCTGCGTAACCGGTTATGTAGGTAAAACTAGGTTTAATTGTCTGCTCCTTACTTTTCTGCCCTGCAAACGAATCAAAAAGTCATGCAGACAAAGATTTTCTTTCACTGATACAGGTAATTTGCCCTACAACTGTGGAGTTAAATGTGGATAAAACCACTAAGTTGGGGATAACTTTGTGGGAAACTAATTTTTGCATATTTTCCGCTTTGCAGAGGAGGAAAGCTGTGTAATCTAAAGTTAATCTAGTCTGGGGGTAACCGAAATTTCAGACTTAAAGCTGGCAACAGATTTAAGGCTAAAACTAAGTTACAACTGTCAGATTACAGATGTTGGAAAGATTTTGGGTTTCGGCTCATCATCCGCGAACGCATCGGCGCTATGACTACGGAAATAAAACTTGTTTTATGATCGTAATTTTAGTCGCAGGACGTAGAAGCCTAGCTCCTACTAAAGGTAGCTGATGGGTTGGATTAGAAGAGTGGGCGTCATGAGTGGTTTTACCTCCCATGGCGCTCATTTGTTTCTCAGGATATCTTTATTGTAATTGGATCCTCTAAATTGCCCCAAACATACGAGTTCTTCTTAAATCATAGCGCCCTTCAATTGAAGATGAAAATTATAGGTGACGGAAAGGGATATTCACTTCACGAGTTTTGCAACGAAAAAGATCGATACGTAGCAGCAGCCGAGACTTGGAATTTCCCCCCATACAGCCTCACGCTAACGCAAATAGATAAGATCATTGAAGCAAGGCGTCAAGCATTAGACGAAGTTTTATAAATTTTCTGTTGTGCTAAAAAGTTTAATTTTGGCAATTAACGTCATGAATTGCCGGAAGATCCGTGTCAGATACTAGTTGTCCCGCTTAATAAAGAACTTATCTAGCAAACTTTATTTACTTGTCCTTTTTACTGCTAAACACCTCAAGCATATCATTTATGCCTGAAACGGTAACATTTACTTTTCTGGAATAAGCCCTCTTGGTGAAAATCTCAGAACCAAGATTAAAATTAATCCCATTGTCAGCAACCTCATGTGTGCTACCGAACCCAAAAGGTGTAGACGAATTGCATTCTCTTCAGCCATTCCAGCAGTAACTGCCTGCATCAACATCGCTCCAATGGGCTCGACTTGAACCCATAGAAAAAATATCAAAAAGCCTCCTAGGACCGCACCAAAATTGTTCCCTGAACCACCCACAATAACCATCACCCAAATTAAAAAAGTAAACCTTAAAGGCTGATATGAGCCAGGCGTTAATTGACTGTCTAAGGTGGTCATCATTGCGCCAGCGACACCACAAATAGCAGACCCTAAAACAAAAACCTGTAAGTGACGCGCGGTTACGTTTTTACCCATTGCTGCAGCTGCATATTCATTGTCGCGAATTGCACGCATCATCCTGCCCCAGGGACTTGATAAGGCTAATTGCGCAAGGGTTAAAATGATTATCAACACGGCTGTAAAAAGACCAGCATAGGAGAGTTTCACGACTATCGAAGAAGCCGTCACAGGATCTCCGCCGATACTGTATACCCATTCTGAAAAACTCGGGCTTTCCTGTAAGTCGATTTCATAAGGGACCGGACGCGGAAGACCACTTACGTTTTTGACACCCCTTGCGAGCCAATCTTCGAATTTAACCACCGCGATAATTATTTCAGAAATACCTAACGTGGCTATTGCCAAGTAATCAGAGCGCAGCCCAAGCGCTGTTTTACCTATTAACCAGGCTGCACCCGCCGCCAAAACGCCGCCTACAGGCCACGAAACTACTGCCATAAAGCCCCATGACTTATAGTTTTCCCCTCCAAAATTTAAACCACCTAAATAACCAGTGCCTGCAGGATTTACAGCTTCTACAGCCTCAACACCACCATCAAAAAAATACCTAAATATAAAAAACCCAACAATGAGTACGCTGATGGTAGTAAAAACTTTGATTTTTCCTGCTACCATTCTGGCTTGAATAAAAATTGCAGCTATCACGGTTGCAGCACCGAAAATTAAACCCACAATTACTTGAAATCCTCCAGCAGCCCAAGCATCAGTCGTTGGAGGCATCGATACGAGCACGGCTGCAAGACCCCCAAGGGCTACAAATCCCACTACTCCGACATTAAAAAGGCCAGCAAAGCCCCACTGTAAATTCACACCAAGAGACATAATTGCCGAAATCAGTCCCATGTTTAAAATAAAGAGGGCTGTGTTCCAGCTTTGAATAAAACCAGTGCCGGCAATCAGGCAGGCAACAACAAAAAATAATCCAATGTTTTTCATAGACGTTGTCATACTGATTTTCCTTTAAACAAACCAGTCGGTCTAAATAGAAGAACGATAATTAAAATAGTAAAACTCACGGCAAATTTATAATCCGTCGAGAGTAATTGCACCAAGCCGCTTGGTTCCAATTGCTCGGGCATTAAGTATTTTAGAACTTTCTTTAAAGGGTAAGTTATCAGAACTTCTGAAAATGCAATAACAAACCCTCCGGCAATTGCTCCGATTGGATTTCCTAGACCGCCAACAATTGCTGAGGCAAATATAGGGAGTAAAAGTTGCAAAAATATGAAGGGTTTAAAAGATTTATCTAATCCATAAAGCGCACCGGCGGTTGCTGCCAGACCCGCTACAATTATCCAGGTTACCATTACGACTTTATCTGGATTGATGCCGGATAAAAGTGCCAAATCTTCATTATCCGAAAATGCACGCATAGATTTTCCAGTGCGGGTACGGTTAAGAAACCAAAACAAGACTAGGACGAGTATAATCGCAGTAACAATTGTAATTCCCTGAGTTGTTTTGAAAGCTAAGCCTTCTTTGAGACCAGTAAGTGTTTTAAACTCTCTGGCTGAAATGATAAAACGCTCACCATCTGAAAAACGTTGATCGTTCGGACCTATAATGAAACGAACTAAGCCGTTCATTACGAACATTACCCCCATGGAAACAATAACTAAAATAACTGGGTCTGCTTTTTGCCGACGATAAAACTGATATACTAATTTATCTGTAGCAAGCAATAAAGCTGCCGTTGCAATTATACCAAATGGAATTCCCAGCAATGCAGTAGGCAAAAAACCAAGCGTAATTCCCCAGCTTTGGAAAAGCCAAGTGAATAAGATTGTTACCATAGCACCAAATGCCATTGTATCGCCGTGCGCAAAATTTGAAAAACGCAAAATTCCATAGATTAAAGTTACACCTAAAGCGCCTAAAGCCAATTGGCTCCCATAGGCAATTGCAGGAATAAGCACGTAGTTTGAGAGTACGACCATGGCATTTAAAATATCAATCATCATCCACCTAAAAATGATTTTCGAACCTCTGGATCCGCTAGAAGTGCAGCCCCTGTGTCAGTGAATCTATTAGTACCTTGAACTAACACGTAACCTTTATCAGCTATCGAAAGAGCTTGACGCGCATTTTGCTCCACCATCAAAATTGAAATTCCAGTTTTAGCAACTTCAATTATACGATCAAATAGTTCGTCCATAACTATAGGCGAAACACCGGCCGTTGGCTCATCAAGCATTAAAACTTTGGGTTTAGTCATTAATGCGCGCCCAACCGCCACTTGTTGCCTTTGACCGCCTGACAATTCTCCTGCTGCTTGCTTGCGCTTTTCACTGAGAATTGGAAAAAGTTCATATACCTGCCTCATCGTTACGGCAATATCATCGCGTCTAAGAAATGCTCCCATTTCTAGGTTTTCTTCCACAGTCAAAGATGTAAAAACATTTGCCGTTTGTGGTACAAAAGCCATGCCTTTGGCTACTCGATCTTGTGGTGAAAGTGCGCTTATATCTTCGCCATCCAGCCGAACAAAACCTCGGTGAATCTCCAGCATTCCAAAAATAGCTTTCATCGCGGTAGATTTGCCGGCCCCATTCGGACCTACTATCACAGCTATCTGACCAGCATCAATGGCAACAGTACAATCATGTAATATGTCCGCTCCAGTACCATACCCACCGGTCATCCCTTCGCCAATCAAAAAAGGCTCTGACACTATGAAACTCCTTTATTCTTGAGTCCAGTGCCTAAATAAGCTTCGATCACTTGCTCGTTGGCCTTTATTTCCTCTATGGTACCCTTTGTAAGGACCTTACCTTCGGCCATTACTATGATTGGATCACATAACTTTCCTATAAACTCCATATCGTGCTCAATCATACAGAAGGTGTAGCCACGCTCTTTATTAAGTCGTAATATAGCATCGCCAATAGTATTCAAAAGGGTACGATTAACACCTGCACCGACTTCGTCTAGGAAGACTATTTTTGCGTCCACCATCATAGTTCGACCTAGTTCAAGGAGTTTTTTCTGTCCCCCTGACAGGTTGCCTGCTTTTTCATTTTTAAGGTGGTCAATAGTCAAAAACTCAAGCACCTCATCAGCCTTCGCTGCAAGCTCAAGCTCTTCTCGTGATATGCGTGTACGCTTAAACCATGTGTTCCAAAGATTTTCCCCAGTTTGACCACCAGGAACCATCATGAGATTTTCAAGTACGGTCATGGATGAAAATTCATGCGGTATCTGAAATGTTCGCAATAGGCCCTTATGAAATAATTCGTGAGGGGGCTTACCAGTGATATCTTCTCCGTTCATGGTAACCTGTCCAGATGTTGGCGGCAGTCCACCAGCAACAACGTTAAACAATGTTGTTTTACCGGCTCCATTAGGACCAATTAGGCCTGTAATCGATCCCTCTTTTATTTCTATCGAAGATCCGTCTACGGCACGAAAGCCGCCAAAGTGACGATGAAGGTTTTCAACCCTTATCATTCTTAATCCTCGTTACTTCAATATGAAAACAGCCTCGCTCAAAAGCGAGGCTGTAAGCATTTTTTCAATTCTTTATCTGTATTTAACAGTCACTTCAGCTCCGCCCTCAAATTTAACCTGACGGTAATTACCAGCTGACTCTCCTGGGCCAATTAGCTCAACTGCAGATGCTCCATCATAATCAACGTCAATGCCTGCAGCCACTGCCTTCAATGCTAATCCTAATTGACCAGGCGCTATCTTCAAGCCAGGCGCATTTGCAACATCCATTACATGATCTTTGTATACCGTAGGATCTGACGAACCAGCAGATTGCATAGCCAACATGATAAGTGCAGCAGCGTCATAAGATTCTGCGACGAATGGTGCAGTACCATCGAACCCAGCATCGGAGCTCATTGAAGCAAACAAACCAGCGCCTGCACTATTTGTACCAGGAACCTGACCTGTTGACCCATCAATCTCAGAACCAAAGTTATTAACTAAAGTTGCTGAGATCATACCATCAGGGAAATGAAACGTATCAAATGCGCCGGAATCTAAGGCCGCACGTACAATACCAGATCCTCCTTGATCAACGTAACCGGCAACAACCAATCGTTCACCACCAGCCGCGGCTAGTGCCCCAATTTCAGCTGAGTAATCAGCCTTACCATCTTCGTGGGCGGCGTTAATTGTAACTGTACCACCCGCAGCTTCAAATGCTGCTTGAAAACTATCGGCCAAACCTTTTCCGTAATCGTTATTGGTATATGTGACCGCTACTTCTTGTATGCCATTTTCCATGAGCACTTCTGTCATGACCACACCTTGGCGAGCGTCAGATGGTGCTGTACGGAAAAACAAACCATTATCTTCAGCGGTTGAAAGACCTGGCGAAGTCGCGGACGGAGAAATCATCACCATGCCATTTGCTAATGCCACGTTTGATAAAATTGCTCCTGTAACACCAGAGCAGTCCGCCCCCATAATTCCTTTAACACCATCAGATGTTATTTGACGTTCTGCTACAGCGGTGGCAGCTCCAGAATCAATACAAGTGGAATCTCCACGAACAGACGTGACTGTTGAACCACCCAATAGGGCACCACTGTCACTAACTTCAGCCATAGCCAATTCGGCTCCCTGAGCCATTGGAGGTGTAAGAGATTCAATCGGACCTGTGAACCCTAGAATTACACCAATTTTTATATCTTCTGCGGAGGCAATCCCAGCAGTAAGAGCCACGGCGGTAGTCGCCAAAAGCAGTTTTCTCATGTTTTTCTCCCTGATAGTGTTTATACGCATACGATATTAGGCCTTTTGGGAAAAAGGAAGTGTATTTATTATCTTAATTTTATTTCACAGTTGGTGTATTTTAAAATTACCAATTACTGCTAACAGAAGCTCCTGATTTGCGAGTATTCTTTCAAAGTAATATTAGCCAAAAGTCGTTTCGTGAATTGAAATAAAAGGATTTGTGGGAATTGCCAGACGCACTATTTATAACAAAACCTTTATGACCAAATACCGAGTATCTTACGTTATTCTATGGCTTTAAATATCTACATATACACTGCCTTGTTCTTTTGCATGGTCATCGAATCCTTACTCAAAAGGCTTTAGAAAAAAGCGAAAGCGTTATGAGAAAATAGTATAAAAGTATCACTTTTTCTCGAAACATTTAAATTTTCTCCAACAGGTTTTCAAATTATTGAGATAGGAGATGCAACGTTGAGAACAGCAATAAAAAAAAGTAGCATATATTTAAACGAAAAATTAGTAATATCTGTTACCGATTTGAAGTTTCTGCCAGAAAACAATGGATATGTATTAAGGATTTTTTTTCAGACGGCATTTTTTAGAAACATGTTCCCACGGTTAGAGAAGTTGGTAACGGCTCTCTAACCGCGGGCAATGCTACTGCGTTTGGCAAATGGATCGCTCTTAACGCAAGAATAACATCCCAACAAAGTTTGGATGGTGATTTAAAACTTTATAGAACGCTTACATTGTGGCGAGCTATAACAGCGGCGGGTTTTCGCAGATTGAAATGATTAAAAACCAATTTTGAGGCTATCTGGCACCACAATTACTCCAAACTTTCGAAAGGGGGTAAGAATATGTCCAAATATTAATTCAAGCCGTGCAAACTTTTCGTTTCGAGATAATCCTCAATTCCCATCACACCCCCTTCACGACCATTGCCAGATTGTTTATAACCACCAAAGGGTGTTCCATATTCTATGCCCCCACCATTTATGTGTACCGCGCCAGCTCTTAATTTAGCTGCAACGCGTTCCGCGCGATCAATATCTCCTGTTTGTATATATGCAGCCAAACCATATGGCGTATCATTTGCTATGTTAATAGCATCCTGCTCATCTTCGAATGGGATAATTACTAGTACCGGACCAAATATTTCTTCGCGGGCAAGACGCATGTTATTAGAAACATTGCAAAAAATAGTTGGCTTAGTAAACCAACCAGTCTCAAAACCCACTGGTTTACCCAGTCCTCCTGCCAGCAACGTAGCTCCCTCATCTATACCTTGTTGAATCATTTTTTGAACCCTTGCGAATTGGATCTCATCAAATAATGGCCCAATATGATCACCCTCAATTTCTGGATTACCAATTTTGGTATTTTCAGCTGCCGTTTTTGCTATTAATAAAACTTTTTCATAACATTCTTTTTGCACTAGAAGACGAGTCGGAGCATCACAAGATTGCCCACTATTAAACATACATTCCGCCACTGAAGCCGTCACTCGCTCTTCAAGATCGCAGTCGGAGAATACAAGGTTTGGAGATTTACCTCCTAGTTCCAAGGTTACCCGTTTTACTGTGTCAGCCGCATCACATGTAACGGCTTTACCCGCTCTTGTGGAACCCGTAAAAGACATCATCTCAATTTTAGGGTGCTTAGACATTGCTGCTCCAGCCGTTCCACCATCTCCTTGAATGAGATTAAAAACACCAGGCGGGTAGCCAGATTCATGTAAAATTTCAGCATACAGCATAGCAGAAATAGGAGTGTGTTCACTAGGTTTCAGGATGCAAGTGCAACCAGTCGCTAAGGCAGGCAGAACTTTTAGCGTTATTTGGTTCATTGGCCAATTCCAAGGGGTTATTAGACCGCAAATTCCAATTGGTTCGCGTATTAATATGTCACCATTTTTGAGCCTAGTTCGCTCTTGATGATTCTTAAGTGCTTCAATGAAACCGTCAAGGTGCCCAATGGCAGCGTCAGCTTGTGCATCTCTTGCCATTGTTATTGGAGCTCCCATTTCTAAGCACATCGCCTGCGCAAGCTCCTCTAATCGTCTTTCCGTTATTGATTTTACATTAAGTAATAATTCTAGGCGATCCGCTTTGCTTGATTGTGAAAAGCCTTTAAATGCAGAATAAGCGGCTTCAACAGCAGAATTCACATCGTCCTCGTCTGCTAAGCCGATAAAACCGACCTGAGTTTCATTCGCTGGATTTAAAACTCGCATCGTTGTTTTCGACGAGGGCTTGACCCAGGTGCCGTTTATATAAAAATTTTTTAGATTTTCCATCGGTTCAGTCCTCAGTTCTAGGCCGGTTGTTATTTTATTTCTTGACCGGATGAAAGAAAACCAATGCCCACATAGGTTGGCGATTCATAGCACTCAGCCAAGCTTTTTCGATTGAAGTACTTTCTACATTAAACTCGCGAATTCTCTGACGTTATATAAAAAAAATTACAACTGCTTGACGATGTTGTTCTAATGCATTTTTGCTTAGACCTTCAAATAAAATAAAGTACGCCTTTCCGCTGTCGATCAAGTTTGTAAAGTAATTACCAAAGAGACCAAGTGGAAAAATCCAACGTTCTATACTGCGCGAACAATAAAAATTCAAAACAAAAGTTTGTTGACTGATTACTGTAACCGAATATAAAAATTTTATGTGGATAAAACCGTTGATAAACCATGTATTCAGAGCCCATCTATAGACAGGTAAAAGCAAAGATTTCATAATTCTTGAACTGATTTGGGGGTAACCGAAATTTCCTCATCAAATTTGATGATTAAGTATTTTTGGCATGTTTTCGACAAGATTTAGCAATAGGGTTTGAGGAGAAACTAAGTTGTAGTCGCGAGTTATAGATGGTCGAGCGAGCGAAGGGCAACCTGAAGCACAAAACCATCGGCAGAAGGTGAGTTAGAGTTGTAACGGATTAAGCCGACAACTCTAACGTTGATCGATTAAACTCGATGACACGAAGCTTTACTTACTGCGGGACGGGCAGCCCGCTGCGTTGACGGTAGAAATCGAATGGATTAGTAGAATGAACCTTCCAGGGATTTTATCTCTGGAGCGGTCATTTCCGTTTAGCGTTTTGAACTACTGGTATAAGTTATAAGTGCAAATTAATTTTCGAATTTTCCGTTCGGCATTCTAGCTTCTATAATTCCTGCGTACCAACTTGAGCCAAAAGGAATGGCATTATCATCGAAAATATATTCAGGGTGATGACACATTGCGGAGTCTCCATTGCCTAAGAAAATGAAAGCACCGGGACGGGCTTCCAACATGTATGAAAAGTCCTCTGAAGGCATAATAGGATCAGCATTCTCTACAACATCATTTGAGATGCCTTTAGCTACTTCAATTGCATATTGTGTGGACACATCGTGATTCACTGTAACAGGATAACCTCTTTCGTAAACTAGGTTTACCTTGGCACCATGTGCTAAGGCTATGCCTTCAACGACCTCCGTCACTCGCTTCTCCGCTAAGCCACGCATATCTTCATCAAGACACCTTACTGAACCCTCCATAATAACTCTATGTGCGATTACGTTTGCTGCATTACTGTCGGTCTTAAAGGTACCAGCAGTAATCACAACGCGCTTCAAAGGATCGACCGATCTTGAGACGATCAAGTTCAGGTTGACCAAAATCTGTGCTGCAATCAAGGTTGTATCGATTGCTTCATGCGGGACAGCTGCGTGCCCTCCTTTCCCAGTTATTTGGACCTTAAATTTGTCGGCTGATGCCAATATTGGCCCTGCACATATTGCAAATTGACCTACTGCTCTGCCTGGCATGTTATGCATTCCATAAATTTCCTGAATCTTAAAGCGTTCCATCAATCCTTCATCGATCATAGCTTTAGCTCCTGCTCCCCCCTCCTCTGCAGGTTGGAATACTACCACTGCCTCACCATTAAAATTTCGAGTTTCGCATAAATATTTTGCGGCGCCCAGCAACATTGCTGTGTGCCCATCATGACCACAGGCATGCATTTTACCTGGAGTTTTTGAAGCATAATCAACATTTGCTTCTTCCATTATGGGAAGAGCATCCATATCAGCTCTTAAGCCAACAACTTTACCTGAGCTCGATTCAGTACCAGTGATAACGCCAACGACACCAGTTTGGCCAACCGCTTCAATCACTTTATTACAACCAAAATCACGCAACAAATCTGCAACACGACTTGCGGTTCTGTGAACTTCATAAAGTAATTCAGGATGTTGGTGAAAATCATGCCGCCATTCAATGATATCTTTATGAAGTTGCCCGAACCGATTTTTGATTGGCATTTTCTAAGTCCCATTAGTATTTGTATAATAAAAGTAGATAAAATTAAGAATTCTTTTCAACTGTGCTTAATGAAAAAATTTAAATCAAGCACTTCCTCATATGACAATCCAAATCATAAGATCCAACTCCATTAATAAAGCCATTTATCTGGATTGTTTTGATTGTTAACTAAGTAGCGAGCAGTTTGTTGGAATGGAGTGTAAAAATGAGAATAGCGACAATGGCTACAGGTGGGATCGGTGGATACATCGCGGTAAAATTAACTAAGCAAGGGCAAGAGGTTGCAGCTATCGCCAGAGGCTCACATTTAGAAGCAATAAAAAATAAAGGTCTACAGCTTTCCAGCAAGCATGGGATAGAAACGGTCAAACCATGGAAAGCCACCAGCGACACAAAACAAATTGGGCCAGTTGATGTAATTATATTTGGGGTAAAGTGCCACGCACTTGAAGAAGCAGCTGAGGCATGCCTCCCAATGTTAAAGGACGGCACGGTGGTTATCCCTTTTTTAAACGGAGTGGAAGCCGCTACACGCTTATCAGAAGTTTTACCGGAGAAAAATGTGGCAAACGGAGTTGCAAAAATTTCAACTACTGTCTCAAAACCTGGAGTGATCAGCCAAGTCGGAAACTTTGCACAATTTATCTTCTCAGAACTTAACAGCACATCTTCACCCCGTATCGAGCGATTGCAAGAAGTATTCAGAAGTGCTGGTATTGATGCACCCAAAACAGACGATATAGATCGCGATTTGTGGTCAAAGTTTGTTTTGTTTTCTTCAATCTCTGGTGTTACCTCCGCAGCAAGGTGCAACGTTGGCGACATAAGAGGTTCGTTTGAACTGAGTGAGCTTTGCCGAAATATAATGTCAGAAACTGCTATGGTGGGAAGAAGACTAGGTATAAATTTACCGACTTCGTTAGAAGAAAATCTTTGGTATACAATCGCCGAGCTCCCCACCAATATGCGTGCATCGACCGCAATCGACTTAGAAAACAATCGCCCACTGGAAACAAAATGGATATCGGGTGCAGCAATTAGATTTGCGAAAAAGGCTGCAGTGAGTACACCTTTAAACCAAACCATTTATTCGCTCTTATCGATTTATGAAAATGGAAAATCCTAATCTAAAAAAATACGATAAAATCACACTTATCTAGAGATATATACACTAACAATTTAAGAAAAAACACTGCTTTTTAGAACCTGAGTGCATCAGACAACTATTTATTAGAGTTGAAGTTCACTCGCATTGGCTTTCTCGCATGGTGTTGTTTCAATAGTCCTGATTCAATATTGTATAGCTAGTTTTTTGAAAGAACGGTATTTAGGTTGGAGTTTTGGTCAGTAATAAAATATATAATCCAAAAATAGGATGCGAGGATGAGTTCATCGAAGCTTTAGTCCAACTCAAAAATGGCCCTAATAAAGGCAAACGGGATATACGTTTTATACGGCTTGCAAGTGCGGAAATTGCTGAGATTGTGAACTACGAGAGTTTGGAAATCATGATGGATCAGCAAATGACTGGCCTTGAATAATTGGATAGGGTGGACCATTTACTTGAGAGATACTAAGACGATAGTCGCACATCTGCTTTTTCAGGAAATATTCTCGAAATTTAGGACAACGTCCACCGGGTTTTTATTTGATGTTCCGCTTTCTTTGACTAATTACGCGGAAGTTTCAAAAAAGAGAATGCTGCCATAATTTTGCGAGATTTGCTATTTTTGTAGTATTATTTCTTCAGTAGCCGAGCAATCTCTTGTCCAACTTCTGGGTGACCAAAAAAAGGCAATTCTCGACAGATGATAGCTAGGTGTTCTTCGTCTTTTGTTTCTTGATACATGCGCCAATGCACTGCTACTAATTCCTTACGTTGTTCATAATCAGATTTCTGAATCTTCATCGATTTCTCTGCATCAGGCTTTCCAAATATTTTGTTCCACCCATAACGATATTCAGGCGTTGAAACGCTTGAAAAATGGCTAATTGACGTCTGTGACGTTGATTTAGGAGCATCATTTTTTTTTGATGAATCTCCCGAGCTTAAGTTAGTTCCTTTCGGTTCATTTTCGCTGATTGTCTTGGTGTTTTCACTCTTTTCTGTGTTTTTCTTTACCTTTTTACTATCACTTTTCTTCGTTTTGCTCATCTCGGCCCTCTAATATAATTTCTCAGCCAAATATCAAAACAAATTTCATAATAAAAGTGAATAAGTTGACAGGGGCAAATAACCCTCGACAGAGTCAGTTGAGTCTACCGGCCTTATTCGTAAAACTTGTGAAGTCATGATGTAGCGTTTCAAGGAGGGTAAAGTCCTCATTTTTAAATACCTCTATTGTCTTTTGTAGCCCGCGTTAACGACAAGTGGCATAATTTCCTTTATTAACTTCTATTGCTCACAGTTTTCAAACTAATTTAAGTACTGTTTGCTTATCGACACTGCAAGAAATACAGCAAAGATGGAGGCGGTAAAGGTTGTAACGACATAGATCCCTGCAAAAATAACTTTGTCATCTTGGTAAAGCTTCAACACATCTAGAGAGAACGCAGAAAAAGTAGTGAACCCGCCCAAAACACCGGTCACAAAAAATAAAGAGACCTTTTCGCCGAACCGATGAATTATAATTGCAAAAGCTATTCCTATGATAAATGATCCTATAATGTTAACGGTTAGAGTCCCGAATGGGAACGCGATATTTTGGCTAACCCAGTATCGTAACGCAGCTCCAATTCCGCCACCAAGTCCAACGATTAAGTACGAAAGATAGAACGGATCGATCATTGAAATTATATTCTAATTCGCTTTTCTGGATCGACGTTTAATATTGTCCCA
Organism: Paracoccaceae bacterium; assembly: GCA_902633655.1. Classification (GTDB taxonomy): domain Bacteria; phylum Pseudomonadota; class Alphaproteobacteria; order Rhodobacterales; family Rhodobacteraceae; genus LFER01. The sequence continues at coordinate 5,305 of CACPHA010000015.1, read as the reverse complement.
CAAACGTGCCATACCCAGAGGTTCGTAAATCATGAATACTATTATTAGCACGCCAAACACAACCTGTTCGATCGATGATATTATCGTTGCGTCTATTGCCCCATGGAAAACATTGTTTCCCACACTGTTTAAAAGAACAGGAAAAAGTAGTATGAAAGCTGCTCCAATAAAAGCACCATTTATTGTGCCCAGACCACCAAGAATTACCATAAAAAGAATTTTGAATGATAGTTTGATGTCAAATGCTACTGGTTCCAAAGATTTAAGGTAAGTAAAAGCAAACAAGGCCCCAGCCACCCCACAATAAAATGCACTAATTGCAAAGGCCTGTAATTTAGTTCTTAGCAAAGATATTCCCATTGATTCAGCAGCAATGTCCATATCTCGAACGGCCATCCAATTTCGCCCGGTACTTCCGCGCGCCATATTTATAGCCAATATTGTAAGAACAGTAACTACTACAACAATTACTAAATACATTTCCAGCGGCGAGGTGAAAGGTTTGCCAAATATAACGATATCTTGGGCAGTGATAATGCCAGACGTGTCATAATTTTTAAACCAACCAAATTTATCAATCATCCAAACAATAAAGAACTGTGAGGCAAGGGTTGCGACCATTAGATAGATCCCTCTTACCCTCAAGCTCGGAAGGCCAAAAAGTACTCCGAAAGCTGCTGCTACCAGACCTGATAAAATAAGAGCAACAAAGAAAGGAATATCTGGGACCCGGAGAATAAAATTGAAGCATGCAAATGCACCAGCGGCCATAAACCCAGCGGCTCCCAAGGCCAACTGACCTGCAAATCCCATGACAATTTGCTGCCCAATAGCCGCTAGAGAAAGACATAGCCACGGTATCAAGATTGATGAGTACCAATAGTCGGTTTGAACCACCATGGGCACAAAGGCGAACGCGATAACCATCATTATTACAAAGTTCGTTATGTCGGTTTTACCGTAGCCCAAAATTGATGCTTTTGTTGTCATATTCTAAGACCCTAACTAAACACGTCTAATGATTTTCTCGCCAAACAACCCTTCCGGACGATAGAGAAGGAAGAAGATTGCCAAGACATACGGAGCCCATCCTTCGATCGCTCCTCCGAAAAAAGGTCCAAGATATACCTCCAAAACCTTTTCTGATGCACCAATAATCAAGCCTCCAATAATTGCTCCAGGGATCGACGAAAAACCGCCGATAATCAAAACTGGAAGTGCTTTTAGAGCAAGATCTACGAGAGCAAACTGTACACCCGCTCGGGCGCCCCACATCATGCCAGCAACCAAAGCAACCACACCGGCAGCGGACCAAACAAGCAACATTATGTTTTTCAGGGGTATTCCGATTGAGCTTGCCGCGCCCGGGTCGTCTGCGACTGCTCTTAAACCAAGACCCATCTTAGTGTATTTGAACATTAATGCTAAAACCGTGATCATACCAGCCGCTACAAGACCTGCTGTCAAATCTAGTGCACTTACAAAGAGCCCTAGATTATCAATAATCCATTCAATTGGGAAATCACCTATACCAAGGTCAAGCCTTCTTACTTCAACCCCCCATGCTGCCTGTGCCAAACCTTCAAGCACAAAACCCAGACCTATCGTGGCCATTAATAGCGTATCTTCACTCTGGTTCATCAACGGATTTAAAACTAAACGCTCGGTACAAAACCCAACCAAAACCATCAAAAGAACGGTTACAAAAAAAGCTGGTATGAATGGTATCCCAAGCTCCATAAAACCTACGAACGCAAGAACGGCAAAGAAAACCATTGCGCCTTGAGCGAAATTAAAGGTCGAGGAGGCTTTATAAATTAACACAAAACCTAGGGCCACTAGTGAGTACATTGTCCCCGACAATAACCCTGCCACCACAACTTCAATGAAAAAAAGAAACTCAGTCATGAGCAACTCCAAGATAAGCATCAATTACTTGCTGGTTTGAACGCACCTCATCAGGAGAGCCATCAGCAATTATTTTGCCATAATCCAAAACAACTACACTATCAGAGATATCCATTACCACACCCATATCGTGCTCGATAAGGACCATAGTGGTCCCAATTTCATCATTGACTTTAAGTATAAAACGACACATCTCGCGCTTTTCTTCGACGTTCATGCCCGCCATAGGTTCATCTAATAAAAGCACTTGAGCCTCGGTCGCTAAAGCCCTACCAAGTTCAACCTTTTTTTGTAGTCCGTAAGGTAATTTTCCAACGGGAGTATCGCGAATGCCCCTTATTTCAAGAAAATCTATAAGCTCTTCGCACTTTTCGCGATTTTTTCTTTCTTCCGTCCTGGCTTTAGGCAATTGAAAGGCAATCTGCAAAAAATTTGCGTCCAAATGTAATCGCCTGCCTACGAGAATATTGTCTAAAACCGACATCCTTTTAAACAGTGCCAAATTTTGAAACGTACGTGAAATTCCCATCTGTGCAATTACATTTGGACTAATTTTTTGCAATTTTTTTCCCTTAAAAGAGATGCTGCCCACTTGCGGCGAATATATCCCATTTATGCAGTTCAGCATTGAACTTTTACCAGCGCCATTAGGACCAATTATTGCCTTTATTTCGTGTTGGAGAACGGCGAAAGAGCTATCCGTGATAGCATTAACACCCCCAAAACTTAGAGATATATTCTTAGCTTCCAAGATTGGACCACCAATTGGGAATTTTCTATCCTGAGTCATTTCGACCTGTTTACTTTTGTTTTGTTTATTTTGCATTGCGTACCAAAGTTTTCACGCGCTTTCTTCGCGTAGGACATCTCGAAAGTTCTTTCGCCCTTCCTTAGAAATTCCAAGGTATAGCTCTTTTACTTTTTCGTCCTTCAGAAGGCTTTCTGCAGTTCCTTCCAGCATCACATGACCTGTTTCAATTATGTAGCCATAATCCGCATTGCGAAGCGCAACATTAGTGTTCTGCTCAGCCAACAAAATACTAACGCCCTCCTTTTGATTTAATTCGCGAACAATGTTGAAAATTTCTGCCACTAACTGCGGAGCCAATCCCATCGATGGCTCGTCAAGGAGCAACATTTTAGGCTTTGCCATCATTGCCCTCGCGACTGCTATCATTTGTTGTTCACCGCCTGAAGTGAAACCAGCCTGACTTTTTCTTCTATCTTTTATTCTATTGAAATAATTATAAATTTTTTCTAATTCGTTCTTTATTTCTTGCTTAGACAGCTTCCTAGAATAAGCTCCTGATATAATATTTTCCTCTACTGTTAGGTGACCAAAACATCTACGTCCTTCCAGGACTTGCACCATGCCTAGCCTCACCATATCTGTCGGGTTCTGGTTCTTTATTAAATGGCCGTCATACCTAATAGAACCTTTTGTCACTTTGCCTCTTTCAGAAGCAAGCATCGTTGAGACTGCTTTTAATGTAGTACTCTTTCCCGCACCATTGCCTCCCAATAAAGCAACAATATTTCCCTTAGGCACGCTTAATGTTACGTCATGCAAAGCGGAAATGACGCCATCATACATCACCTCAATATTGTCTATCGCAAGAATAGTATCTAGATTTTTGTTCATTACGTAACTTCCACGAAACTTATTTTCATTTTATACTGGTATATCCAGCAAAACGGCCTGTAAAAGAGTAGCCGAATTTTTAGTAAGGCGCCACACTAAGCAGCGCCTTACCCTTTATACAATGTCTTCGCTCAAAAGAATTATTAACAACTTTTTGGAGTAATGTTGTTCTCAGAGGCAAACTTAGCTGCAGAATCTTCAACCAGCTGACGTATGTAGGCTGGGTCCAAAGGTGCTTCCCATCCAGTCACTTGGTTAAATTTTTCACCATCCCATTGCATGACAGCGAATTTGCCAGCGCCTTCGTGATTAGCGCAGGAAATCGCAAACGGTGCAACCATTCCTTTAACGCCGATTTCGTCTAAACGCTCTTCGCTCATATTCAACGCTTCATAGCCGTCTCTGAATTCAGCACCCGTCACTGATTTGCCGACTTTACCATGCATTTCTTGAGCATTTCTCATGGCTTCAACCCACATTACTGCAGCACCTAGTCCACGGTTCCAATAAACTGATCCAACCCGACTTTCGTCAGCAAGGTTTCCCTTACCTGAACCATACACTTGGTCCTTAATGGCCGCTACGAGTGGATATTCGTCACCAGGAAGCGCATTAGCAACTGCATAAGTGCCAATTGCGGCATCCCCAGCAGGGTACATGTCTTCTTCAGCCGCTCCGAATGTAACATACATCATTCGATCTCTTGGAAATCGTATACGAGCAGCATTCGTCATGGCAGTTGAGTTCATACCAGATCCTGCCCCCCAGAATGTTACCCAGTCCGGTTTTTCTTTTCTGATCTGAAGCCACTGTGACTGCTGCTCTAATCCGGGTGGTGGTATTGAGATTTCAACTAGTTCTACTCCCCAATCGTTGGCAATAGATCGCATTGCTGGAAGTGGTTCGCGACCATACGCTGAGTCAATATGAAGATGCACAATCTTTTTGCCCTTCATTTTATCCACGCCACCTTCTTGCTCGGCCATAAATTTCATTTTAACTGCAATTTGTGACCAGTAATGGCTAGCTGCATTGAAAACCCAAGGCCAAACACGTCCATCTGCGCCGTCAGTTCTGCCATAACCATATTGTGCAAGAACAACATTGTCTTCAGCCATGCGGTTAATTACTGCATAAGCACCCGGAGTACCAAGGGTGTCAAAAACAACTATGCGCTGGCCATCCTTTTCCAAAAGACGTTGATAGCACTCAACAGTTTTGACTGCATTATATTCTGTTTCACACTCTTGCCATGTAAGCATAACACCATTAACGCCACCATTCATGTTGACGTAATTCATGTAATCAATCTGGGCACCATAGTAACCAGTACCCATAGCAGAGTATGGTCCTACCCTACTACTTGCCACAGGAAAATACTGCTTTTCCTCGGCAGTTATCATTTGCGGTATCGATATCGCTGCAGTAGTGGCAGCGGCTGCGACAAGAAGTGCCGACAAGCGATCCTTTATTCTCTTAATACTCAAAACTAGTCCTCCCAAGAGCTCAATACGAAGAAATACCCAGTTATCATTAAACGATGCTAAAGATATCGCCGCGAGGATGAGCTGTACAGAAATTAATTATTCAATGGCTTGGAAAGTTTTTATACTTTCCTGGCTTACGCTAGGTAGTATTTGATTTTGTAAAGATATACTATTACAAAGACAACGAACATAGCCATAAATTGCTATTCAAATAATAAAATTTACCATTCCATATAGTTATAATGAATTTTCCATTTTCATATCCTAT
>CACPHA010000014.1:35000-38213 GCA_902633655.1 Paracoccaceae bacterium | reverse complement strand
AAAATATGACCTCACCTACTACATAAGTCTTGCCAAAGAGCTCGAGGCGGCGGGTGCCCATGTCCTGGGATTGAAAGATATGGCGGGGCTCCTGAAACCTTCAGCCGCGCGTGTTCTTGTCAAAGCATTGAAAAAAGAAGTTGGTCTTCCGATACATTTTCACAACCATGACACCTCTGGTCTTGCAGGGGCAAGCATACTCGCTGCAGCCGAAGCAGGTGTTGACGCTGTCGATCTAGCGATGGATGCCTTTTCAGGTGGCACATCTCAACCATGTCTTGGCTCCATCGTAGAAGCCTTACTTGGATCAGAAATAGACACCGGCTTGGATATAAATTCCATCCGCGCGCTAAGTGACTATTGGGAACAGGTACGTGCGCAATATGTAGCCTTTGAGAGTGGTCTGAAGTCTCCCGCCTCTGAAGTCTACCTTCATGAAATGCCAGGAGGTCAATTTACAAATCTAAAAGCACAGGCACGCTCATTAGGATTGGAAGAAAAATGGCCAGAGATTGCAAGAACTTATGCTGATGTTAATCAAATGTTTGGCGATATCGTCAAAGTTACCCCGTCTTCCAAAGTGATTGGCGACATGGCGCTTATGATGGTCAGCCAAGGCCTTTCACGCGAGGACGTTGAAAATTCGGACACAGAAATAGCCTTTCCAGATAGTGTGATTGATATGATGCGAGGCAACCTTGGCCAACCGCCGGGAGGGTTTCCAGACGCCATTTTGGCCAAAGTGCTCAAAGGCGAAAAACCCAATACAAACCGTCCCGGTGCAAACTTGACACCTGTCGATCTCGAGGCTACGCGCAAGGAATTGCAAGAAATTCTTGAAGTTGGCACAATTGATAATGAAGATTTAAATGGCTACTTGATGTATCCCAAAGTCTTTCTCGACTATATGAAACGCCACCAAAACTATGGTCCAGTACGTTCCTTACCGACACATACATTTTTCTACGGTATGGAACCGGGAGAGGAAATAACAGCTGAAATAGACCCAGGAAAAACGCTAGAGATTCGCCTTCAAGCTATTGGGGAAACTGATGATCAAGGAGAAGTAAAAGTCTTCTTTGAACTCAACGGGCAACCCCGAGTAATTCGCGTTCCCAACAGGTTGATCAAGAGCCAGACTGCATTGGGCCCGAAAGCTGAAGATAACAATCCGGACCATATCGGAGCCCCCATGCCAGGCGTTGTTGCATCTGTGACTGTAATTGCAGGACAAAAAGTTACTGAGGGCGATTTGCTCTTAACTATTGAAGCAATGAAGATGGAAACCGGCATTCATGCAGAGCGTAACGCAGTAGTTAAATCAGTGAATGTTCAAGCAGGAGGTCAGATCGATGCAAAAGATTTACTGCTGGAATTGGAATAAAAACAAATTCAAGACACTGAAAATAAAACTAAAGTGAGTTCAGCCAATATTATTTCGCGCTCTCCTGATTTTATCGCTGAGAGATATTTTGATATTTGGGTCTTATTAGGTTTGGCGGTGACTTACTCTCCCACGTCTTGAGACGCAGTACCATCAGCGCTTCGGCACTTAACGACCGGGTTCGGAATGGGGCCGGGTGTTTTGCTCGTGCTATGGCCACCAAACCAAATAAAGCCCAAAGAATTATCGTTTGTTGCCCAAGTTTTTTTGGGATTAGTATAGCTTTTGATCTTCGGTCAGAAGTTTTCGTTTCATCTGACTATTACTGGATCAAATCAAGCCTATCGGGCCATTAGTACCGGTCAACTGAACGCATTACTGCGCTTACATCTCCGGCCTATCGACGTGGTAGTCTTCCACGGCCCTCAGGGATACCTTGTTTTGAGGGGGGCTTCCCGCTTAGATGCCTTCAGCGGTTATCCTGTCCGATCATAGCTACCCTGCACTGCCGTTGGCACGACAACAGGTCCACCAGTGGATCGTTCACCCCGGTCCTCTCGTACTAGGGGCAACTCCTCTCAAGTATCCTACACCCACGGCAGATAGGGACCGAACTGTCTCACGACGTTCTAAACCCAGCTCACGTACCTCTTTAAACGGCGAACAGCCGTACCCTTGGGACCTGCTCCAGCCCCAGGATGAGATGAGCCGACATCGAGGTGCCAAACACTGCCGTCGATATGGACTCTTGGGCAGTATCAGCCTGTTATCCCCGGCGTACCTTTTATCCGTTGAGCGATGGCCCTTCCACGCGGGACCACCGGATCACTATGGCCGTCTTTCGACTCTGCTCGACTTGTCAGTCTCGCAGTCAGGCTGGCTTCTGCCATTGCACTCAACGAGCGATTTCCGACCGCTCTGAGCCAACCTTCGCGCGCCTCCGTTACTCTTTAGGAGGCGACCGCCCCAGTCAAACTACCCGCCACGCAGGGTCCCGGATCCGGATAACGGACCGCGGTTAGACATCAAGAGTGCGAAGGGTGGTATCTCAAGGGAGGCTCCATAGAAACTAGCGTTCCTACTTCAAAGCCTACCACCTATCCTGCACATCACAATCCTGATGCCAGTGCGAAGCTGTAGTAAAGGTGCACGGGGTCTTTCCGTCTAACCGCGGGAAGCCTGCATCTTGACAGGCAATTCAATTTCGCTGAGTCTACGTTGGAGACAGCGGGGAAGTCGTTACGCCATTCGTGCAGGTCGGAACTTACCCGACAAGGAATTTCGCTACCTTAGGACCGTTATAGTTACGGCCGCCGTTTACCTGGGCTTCAATTCGGAGCTCTCACCCCTCCTTTTAACCTTCAGGCACCGGGCAGGCGTCAGACCCTATACGTCGTCTTGCGACTTCGCAGAGCCCTGTGTTTTTAGTAAACAGTCGCCACCCCCTGGTTTGTGCCCCCAGCCAATACTTGCGTAGAAACTGGGCCTCCTTCTCGCGAACTTACGGAGGTATTTTGCCGAGTTCCTTCAACGTAGTTCTCTCAAGCGCCTTGGTATGCTCTACCAGTCCACCTGTGTCGGTTTAGGGTACGATCTAATGGAGGGCTATTTCCAGGAACCTCTCAGCGGCCCACCCAATCCAATAAGGATGAACAACCTTTGAGATCCGTCACCATCTCCTGGCCCAGGAATATTAACCTGGTTCCCATCGTCTACGCCTTTCGGCCTCGACTTAGGGGTCGGCTTACCCTGCTCAGATTAGCTTTAAGCAGGAACCCTTGGACTTTCGGCGAGAGTGTCTCTCACACTCTTTATCGCTACTCATGTCA
>CACPHA010000014.1:0-30000 GCA_902633655.1 Paracoccaceae bacterium | reverse complement strand
TAATTTACGGTTTCTTAAATCAGTCAAGAAAGGGTATTGCATTTGAAGAAGAGTGCTTCCATCGTTCAAGCCAGTCAGAATAGGTGCAAAAAAATCTTGAAATGCCTTATCACTTTCTAGTGCCTTCAATGCAGCTACATCAAACATATAAAGGTGTCCAATTACGTCATTAATTGTCCAAGACTTAAACAAGGTAACGAAATCAAAAACACTATCTGGTTGGTCTTCTAGCAATTCAGCTAGATTTACAGCTTCTTCCAGAAAATCGTACGCTTGCTGCATTGTTGCCCCTAATCAGAAATATGGTCGTGCAAAAATTGTTGACTGATGCTATTTGGCAAATAGTGCAACCTATATTCTTATGTGGCAAGAATTAAACCAGTGTGCTGCCAAATTTAAACTGGTGTTTCTTGTAGCTATTGTGCCTATTCGTTGAATTAAATTGCTGCCATAATGGCATCAACTAAATCAGTTTTCTCCCAACTAAAGCCACCGTCTTCTTCTGGGCTGCGGCCAAAATGACCATAAGCTGCAGTTCTTTGATAAATGGGTTTGTTTAGCTTTAGGTGGTTTCTAATGCCTCTCGGACTCAGGTCAAGACATTGATCCAAGGCGTCTTCTATCGTTTCACCTGGTACTTTTCCAGTTCCAAAGGTATCGACATAAATAGAAAGTGGCTGTGACACGCCAATTGCATAGCTGAGCTGTAAACAACACTTTTCTGCTAACCCTGCGGCAACAATATTTTTAGCTAAATACCGAGAGGCATAGGCAGCTGAGCGATCAACTTTCGTCGGATCTTTGCCAGAAAAAGCACCACCACCATGCGGTGCAGCACCACCGTAGGTATCTACGATAATCTTGCGACCCGTCAGGCCCGCGTCTCCATCAGGACCGCCGATCACAAATTTACCTGTTGGGTTCACATGCCAGCACGTTTCCGGCGAAATCCAACCATCTGGCAGTGTATCGCGGATATAAGGCTCCACCACGGCGCGGACATCATCTGAGGTCATCTTTTCATCTAGGTGCTGCGTTGAAAGCACAATCGAAGTTACGCCAATTGGCTTGCCATTTTGATATGCTACAGACAATTGTGATTTTGCATCCGGACCGAGAGTCGGTTCACAACCACTTTTGCGTGCATCTGCCAGTCTACGAAGAATAGCGTGGCTATATTGGATCGGGGCTGGCATAAGTTCAGGTGTTTCTGTGGTCGCATACCCAAACATAATTCCCTGATCGCCTGCTCCCTCATCTTTATTTTGAGCGGCATTTACACCCTGTGCAATATGTGCAGATTGTTCGTGTAAAAGGTTTGTAACTTCAATTTTTTCGTGGTGAAATTTTTCCTGTTCGTAACCAATATCCTTCACACAGGCACGTGCGATGTCCTCAATGCGGCCCATAAACTGTGAAAGTTTTGCTTTATCCGCTAAGCCAACTTCCCCGCCAATGATTACCCTATTCGTAGTTGCAAAGGTTTCACACGCCACGCGAGCTTCTGGTTCCTGCTCAATGAAGGCGTCCAACACCGCATCAGAAATGCGATCGCAAACCTTGTCTGGATGGCCCTCAGACACAGATTCCGAAGTGAAAATATAACTTTTACTTGACATTATATTGCTCCATAAAATGTAAGAATGATCCGTCAGGAAGCCGTTGGACCGCTATCAAGGCCACTAAATGTATTTATCTGCCGCGTCAACGCGACTCTGTGCCTGGCCATACAAAAAACAAAAAGCAAAAAATATAAGTGCCAAACATGCCACTACCCAAAGCCCAAAGCGGCTGTAAATTGAAGCGGGCAAGGCTTCTGGCACACGTATATCGAGAAAACCGGCTTCATTCAAAGGTAAAAATGCTTGCACGCGACCAAAGGGATCAATAAGGCCTGAGATGCCGGTGTTGGCCACTCGGATAAGTGGAAGACCTTGTTCAATACTTCGCATTTGTGCTTTGCTCAAATGCTGCTGAGGTCCCGAAACATTACCAAACCATGCATCATTGGTTAACTGAATAATCACATCTGCTCGTTCTGAGGACACACCGACATCTTGAGGGAAAACAGCTTCATAGCAAATCAAGGGCAAAACCTTTCCAAGATTGGCTACGGTTATAATCTTTGGACCAGGCCCAGTTGAAAGGCCTGCACCAAAAATTGTGTCCGTACTCTTCAACACCTTTCCGATAAAATATTTTTCAAGTGGCAGATATTCTCCAAAAGGAACTAGGTGATGCTTGTCATAAATAGAAACCGCGGTGCCATTTTTGTCAAAAGAAACAATCGAATTATAATAATTACCATTTTCGTAGCGCAAAGCGCCCAAGAGAACCGGCGTGCCGTTGGCGACATCTGCTAATTTATTTATAAAGGAATTCGCCATTTCAAAAGGAACTGGTAGAGTTGTTTCGGGCCAGATGACCAGGTCTGGCTTTGGTTTGGCTGAAGTAAATTCTAACTGGCGTTCGAAGAAGACACTAGAAAAATCAGGATCCCATTTTTGCTGTTGATTTGCATTGGGCTGTGACAGCCGGATCCTTTTTGCATCATCAGAATATGAAGGCTCAGACATACGGAGACTACCCGCCAACCAAATGCCTCCTGTAATTGCTGAAAGGTAGAGTATCGTTACAACAAAACCTCGATGATTTCCTAACGTGGCAACCAAGGCACTCAAGAATATCGTTGAAAAAGTTAATCCATAAACGCCAACAAAAGCCGCTGTTTGCGCAATCGGTGTTTCTGTCCAAATGTATCCTACCAGACCCCATGGAAACCCCGTCAAAATAAAGCCACGGGCTACTTCTGAAAGGCCTATACCTAAAGCAGCGCCTAGAGCAGTATTAAACATAAAATAGCCAATATAGGCACCTAGTGCCCAAAAAAAAGATAGCCCCCCAGCCATTGCAAATAACGCAAAAGGGGCAAGCCAGCCATAGGAAGTAATTTCCACGAGAAATGGTTCAACTATCCAATTCATTGTAACAAGGAAATACCCAAAGCCAAAGCACCAACTTTTTTTAAACGTTCCCAGACTATCTAAAGACAATTCAATCAAATTCTTAAAAAAGAGTATCAGTGCGATTAGGCTAACTGGCCATAAGTAAAGTGGCGCCTGCCCAGTTGCACAAATTGCTCCCAACAAAATAAGCGCAAGATATGATTGATTGCTGACCAATTTTTGCCTATTCTGCTGCTTGCCAAACCTTAGGCAATTGGACCCGCATTCGTTTTACTCGGCGCGCATCAGCATCCATAATTTCAAACTCAACGCCGGCGGGGTGCTTGATCACCTCTCCCCGAACCGGCACGCGTCCAGCGAGCATAAATACCAAACCACCAAGAGTATCAATTTCCTCGCTATCAATATCTTCTCCAGCGGTCAAATCTAATTGTGATTCTGCGCAAAACTCTCTAAGAGGCGTACGAGCTTTGACCAAATACTTACCGTTATCTTCTTTGACCCAAAAACTGTCATCTTCAAGATCGTGCTCGTCTTCGATCTCTCCTACCACTTGCTCAATCAAATCTTCGATTGTTACCAAACCGTCAACACCACCATACTCGTCTACAACCAAAGCCATATGTCGCCTGTCCGTCTGCATTTTGGTCAGTAATACACCAATAGCCATGGATTGTGGTACAAACAAAAGAGGTCTTAGCATTGGCACTAGATCAAATTCACCTTCTTCATAAGAAAAACCGTATTTGAGTGCAAAATCTTTAAGATGCGCCATCCCAATCGGTGTATCCAGCGTTCCGGAATAAACCGGGATTCTTGTCTTTCCACTTTCACGAAAGATTTCAACAAGATCTGCTTTTTTAATAGTGTCTGGAACAGCAATGATTTCTGCTGTTGGCACTGCAACGTCTTCTACGCGCATTTTTCGCAAATTTATAATACCGTGACCAGGATCGAGAACCACATTCTCGACTTCAATTTCGGTTGCTTTTTTTGAGGTAATCCCCAATACATTCAATACTCGCAAAAGAACTCCAGACCCGCTACTTGATACATTGCTTTCTTCCGAATGCGTGAACTGCGCCTCTCCAGAAGAATCGCTACTATGACCCATATCTCTCATCCACATCCATTTTGCCAAGTATCTCTGTTTCAATTCTTTCCATAACTGTGGCATCTGCGTCATTTTGATGATCAAACCCCATTAAATGCAACATCCCGTGTATCAATAAATGGCTGACATGGAGTGCAAAGTTTTTACCTACTTTGGTAGCTTCATGCCAACAAGTTTCATAAGAGATAGCTATATCACCAACAAACATATCTATTGTGTGATCTAATCTTGTTGGTAGAGTTCCCGCCATTTCTGGTCTACGTTCTCTTGCAGGCCAACTCAATACATTAGTTACGCTATCCTTTAAAAGAAAGCCTTCATTCAATGCTTTTATTTTTTTGTCACCACAGCCAAGAATACTAACTTCAAATTCGCTTTGGTCGTATTCAAAATAAAGCATCACCTCCCTAAAGGCCTCTAAAGAAATTCTGCTCAAGCCCTGGAGATTCCACGCCTCTTCCTCAATTAGAACTTCGACTGGCATCTAAACCTATTTATCTCAGGCATAGTTATGGCTTCAGTCTTTTGCGTTCTATTCTGTAACATCAGCATAGGCCTTAATTATCGCTGCAACGAGGCGATGCCGCACAACATCTTTGGAAGTAAGGTAGGAAAATCCAATATCAGGAATGTTTTCCAATAACTTCTGCGCTTCGTATAGACCTGAAGTCGTACCCCTTGGTAGGTCGATTTGGGAAATATCACCTGTGATTACCATCCGGGAACCTTCACCCAGTCGAGTAAGAAACATTTTCATCTGCATCGAAGTAGCGTTCTGTGCCTCATCCAATACAACAAAAGAGTGAGATAACGTTCGACCACGCATAAACGCAAGTGGAGCAATTTCTATTTTCTTTTCCTCCATAAGCTTTGATAGTTGCCGTTCTGGGATAAAATCATACAAAGCATCGTATAATGGCTGCATGTATGGGTCGACTTTTTCTTTCATGTCTCCTGGAAGGTAACCAAGCTTCTCGCCAGCCTCGACAGCTGGCCGGCTGAAAATAATACGATCCACTTCACCCGAATTAAATTTAGCTACTGCAACGGCTACGGCTAGATAGGTTTTGCCTGTTCCAGCGGGTCCAATACCAAAGGAAAGTTCATGATTTAGGAGGCTTTTTACATATTCTCTTTGCCCAGCCGTCCGCGGCTCTACAGTCTTTTTTCGCGTTTTGATCTCAATATAACTAACATTAGAATTATCCAGACGATTAATAGATTTTTCATTTTTAGATCGTTCACAATAAAACTTACGCATTGCCCGATCAAGATCAGCTGGCTCAAGATCTAGACCACCTTCGAGGCGCTGATAGAGCTCAGTTAAAATTGCTTTCGCCTCATTTATGGCTTCAGTCTTACCATAAAATGCAAGTTGATTACCACGCCTCAAGATTTGGACCGATAACTTCTGTTCAAGTTCAGCCAAGTTTTTATCGTAAACACCACATAAATCTATCAGAAACCTGTTATTTGAAAAAACCAACACGTTCCTCTCAATATGTGGATCACCCCAAAGGGGCTCAATCGAATTCGTTGTCACATAGAACTCCTTGACTACTTTGTCTCATGCTGCCGATGTGAGAGCAAAAATACAATCGCCATCACTAACTTTTTGAAAATAGTAAATTCAAATTAAACTTCCAGCAAGAGAGTTACTACTACTTGCCGTTATATGTACTGATTGAACACTACCAATTAAAGATCTGGGTGCGAAGACATGAACTGCATGCAAATATTCTGACTTACCCACAAGTTGTCCCTCAAGGCGCCCTGGTTTTTCAAAAAGCACACGGAGGTCTCTACCAATCATGCTGTCTTGCGTTGTCTTTTGCTGCTGGGATAAGAGGGTTTGAAGCTCATACAATCGTTTAGTTTTCAACTTCTCTGGTAGTTGATCGCGCTCGGCGGCGGGAGTTCCTGGCCTTGTCGAATACTTGAAGGAATACGCCTGCCCATATTTCACTTCACGTATCAATTCCAGTGTTGCCTCGAAATCTGCATCAGTTTCCTCAGGAAAACCAACAATAAAGTCACCGGACAACAAAATATCAGGACGCGCACGCCTAATTTCATCAACAAGATCAATATACGATTGAGCTGTGTGAGAACGGTTCATGCGTTTCAAAATTCGATCTGAGCCAGATTGAACGGGTAGATGTAGATAAGGCATAAGTTTCTCACAATTTGCATGGGCCTCTAGCAAGTCTAAACTCATATCGTTTGGATGGCTTGTGGTGAATCTGATGCGTTCCAATCCGTCCAACTTGTTCAATTCCCAAATTAGCGCGGCGAGCGAATATTCCCTACCCTGGAAACCTTCTCCATGATAAGCGTTCACGTTCTGACCTAAAAGGGTGATTTCACGAACACCCCGCTCCACAAGCTCTTTTGCTTCGTTTAAAATATTTTGCACAGGCCGTGAAACTTCCGCTCCTCGTGTGTAGGGAACCACGCAAAAGGCGCAAAATTTATCACAACCTTCTTGTACAGTCAGGAAAGCAGAGGGCGCCCGTTTGATTTTGGGGCGGACGCCAAGTACATTGAACTTATCTTCTTCAGGAAAGTCAGTATCAATAGCCCTACCTGTCTGATGAGCCACCTTTTCAAGCTCTGCTAGTCGATGATAACTTTGAGGGCCAACAACTAAATCCACCAGCGGTTGGCGACGCATAATCTCTTCGCCTTCTGCTTGGGCGACACAACCCGCCACAGCCACTTTTAAGTTAGGTTTTTCGTTTTTAAGGTTTTTAAACCGGCCAAGCTCAGAGTAAACTTTTTCTGCAGCTTTTTCACGTATATGGCAGGTATTCAGCAGGATCATATCCGCATCATCGGCTCGGTCTGTTTGTTCAAAACCAGCGCCTTCCATTACTTCGACCATGCGCTCACTGTCATAAACATTCATTTGACAGCCATAAGTTTTGACGAAGAGTTTTTTAGTAGTATTCATAACAAAATGTTAGCACCTTAGAATTTCGACAGTTCGATATACCAATTCTCCGAGGACTTGCAATGTGTTAGGGTATCGAGGCCCAAACAATTTAACAACTTAAACAACGGACTTACGGATAATTGAAGATTGTACTTTTACATGTTTTAGTATCTCAAAAAATTACCGTCTTAAATAGTCAGACAGCATAAAATGTTGTTTTTGCTAATCTACCGAACCCTATTATTGG
Organism: Paracoccaceae bacterium; assembly: GCA_902633655.1. Classification (GTDB taxonomy): domain Bacteria; phylum Pseudomonadota; class Alphaproteobacteria; order Rhodobacterales; family Rhodobacteraceae; genus LFER01. The sequence goes on along the minus strand of CACPHA010000014.1, from coordinate 22,738 downwards.
CAATCAATAAACCCATAAAATTATTGAGGACTAATCGTTGGGCTTTATCGATTTGTATATCTGTAATTCATTCCAAAGCTCTTCGTAATTCCTGTCAGCAGATTGTAAACGCAGAGCTAATGAGCGCAAGATACCCTTCAGCGCTGCATCGCACTCATCTAATTTTTTTTCCAAAGTTATCGCTTCTATGTGCATAAGGGTGCAATTAGTCTTCGCTCGTGCCGATACACTTCGACGCTCCGACAAAAGTTCTCCGATCTCACCAAATATTTCGCCTTTGTTTAGCGTTCCAAGTAAAAAACCAGTGTTAGATAGCACTTCTACAACTCCGGTATGGATCAAAAAAGCGCCATCAGGCTTGTCTTGAGCCTTATAAACAAAATCTCCGGCGGAAAAGGTAATCAGCATAATAGCCCCTAATGTAAAACACTTTTCTTGTGTAAGACCTAATATCACATCTAACTATAAACGATAGGCCGAAACTAGCTTCCTAATTAATAAAATTCTTGGAGTCACTCTTTTTGGAGACCGGCATGCGACAAACGGTGTTCACAATAAACGTTGATCACCCATCCCAGCATAATCGCGTTTAGCGTGGACCATAGAAAAAAAGTTCCTACCGGCCACCATCGGCACTAAGAAAGTTTAATGTTCTGAAAAGAGGCCTGAGAGCAATATCCCACATCCTATTGCCAAACCAAGCGAAACTTTCGATAAACGAGATTTGATTTCCACGGCAATATATGAGGCTTTGAAATCGATATTTAGAAGCGAATTAAATATTTGCATAGTAAAAGCCAAATAAGGAAGAAACTTTCTTGTTCCAATCACCACTGCCCCGCACGATTTATCCAAGTATTGAAGATTAGACAGGTAGACATTCGTTAGTGTAAAGCACGCTAAGGACAAAAACTCCATTAGCAAAGCATAAGCTTGTCCAAAGAAATGGAATTGGCCAAATGCTATACTAATCATTATGAGAGACATAAATAAAATTCGAACATAGCTAATTTCTTTGCCAGTCCTATAGCAAAATGGCTACAAACAAAAATGCCAAATTTATAAGAAAGTTGATAAGTTCAGCCAAGACACAGGTGTTGTTGCGTTTGCAATAAAAATTGACATAAGCCGATAAATCCATGCACGAGGCTTTTCGTTTTAATCAGCGATTTTTTAGTACACTTGTCGTTCCTAGATTACGTCACATTTAAATAATCAGCTTGCACAGTATCAAAGCGCTCTTCATAAATTTAAAAGCGAACCGGTTATGGAGTAAAAAAATGCACAGAATTTATGAGACCCTGCTTGTGAAGCGCCACAATTCCCATGTGCTCTGCATAACTTTAAATCGGCCCGAAGTGGCAAATGCCTTCAATACGGAAATGGCACATGAGATTATTAACTTATTCGAACAACTTGCATTAGCCCCAAAAGATATCCGTGCGATTGTATTGACTGGCAGTGGAACGAGAGCGTTCTGCGCGGGTGGTGACCTGAAAGAACGAAAAGGTATGACAGATCAAGCCTGGCAAGCACAGCACTTAGTATACGAACGCATGGTACGCGCAGTAATCGGCTGTCCAATACCAATAATTGGAGCAATTAATGGAGCAGCTTACGGCGGTGGTTGCGAACTCGTTGCAGCCTTAGATTTTATTTACGTCTCAGAAACTGCCAGATTTGCACAAACCGAGGTTACTTTAGGTATTATTCCAGGTGCTGGAGGCACACAAACTCTAACCCGTGCAATTGGTGAACGGCGCGCAAAAGAACTGATACTATCGGGTAAAGTCTTTAGCGCTAAAGAGGCATTTGATTGGGGCTTGGCCAATGCTGTTTACCCGCAAAATGATCTGATGATTAAAGCGTTGGAAATTGCAGAAAAGATTGCCGCTAATGCTCCCATCGCTGTTAAACAAGCCAAACAAGCAATCCATAAAGGTTTGCAAATGAGCCTTATGGATGGACTTTCTTTTGAGATTGAAGCTTATAATCGGACTGTACCGACACATGATCGCAAAGAGGGCATTGCCTCGTTTAATGAAAAGCGCCCACCTTCTTTCAAAGGAATTTAGCAGGCCAAACCCATTGTACAAAAAACCGTACTTATTGAGATGCTTTGGCCAAGCTACGCAATACATAATGAAATACGACACCGTAATCAATGTATTCAATTTCAATCGCTGTATCGATCCTATATTTGATTTTAATCTGCTTTATACTGCTATTGGCCACCGTAGTCTCACAGTGAACGGTTTGAAGAGGATCAATTATATCCAGTCCATAGTGCCTGCAAAACCTTCCAATGTTGCAAATTTCTGATCCTTGAAATCCAATTAATTGGATTTCATAGTGTTCTATTTTAGTGTACTATCTGTAGTATTAGTCGGTACTAGTTTCCACCATCCTCAATACTCATTCGACGCTCTGGTTTCCACCGCCGGTGGATCCAAAACCACTGTTCAGGGAATTGCTTGACCATTTGCTCTAATCGCTGCGTCATCTCAATCGTCATATCCAGTGGATTACTATGCGTAATCGGTGCTTCTAAAATAATGTCAAAATTCATTCCATCTTGCTTTCGAACTCCAAACATGGTGATTAAGACAGCATTTGTTTTTATAGCAATCTCAGCCGCGGAAGTGAGAGTTGGCGCTGGCTGCCCTAAAAAATCGATAGGAGTTCCTTTCCGATCGTAAATATCAAATAGCAATACTCCCATGCCCCCGTGTTTTATATGCCTAAAAAGCCCCGTTGTACCCCGTCTGCCTTGCTCAAAAACCGGGCCCGACAGTCGGTGCATGTTATCTGCATAATGAGCGTTAAAATAAGGATTGGCCATTGGACGATATAGTCCTCCGATCTCATATCCAAGCCCAACAAGCGCGGCACGCGGTGCTTCGAAATTACCAAAATGGCCTGTAACCAAAAGAACGGGCTGCCCAGCTGCATGGGCCTTTTTTAGCGCCAGAAACCCTTCTCCTTGAATAGGAATATGCCGAAGCCTCGCCTTTAAAGACAGAATATCATAGTTTTCAATAAAAGTCCTCCCTGCATTATCGGACACAGCATCTGCAATACGGGTTTTTTCTTGAATTGGCATCTCGGGGTAAATATAACTCAAATTGTTCAATGCACGTTCTTTGTAGCCTATGGAAGGCGAAACAACTGACCGTAAAAAAATACCCATCATTCTTAATCGCAACGATAACGGCATAAAAAGACACGTTGCTATAATCCCCCGAATGATCAGATCGGAGACATATTGTAGAAGTGTTCCCTTTGGCTTCTGACACTTTGGCATGAACTGAGTTGCTCTTTATTAGCTATGGCAAGTTTCTTTCGGTACAGTCATTGTACCGACAATAACAAGTGCTTGACAAAGCAATTTTGTTTAACGGCCACACAGCTCAATGAATCTAAAGGACCAGAGACCGTGCGCTTAAGCAAATTTGGATAACGTTAATAATGTTTTTTGAGTTTTAACCTTATTATCAAATTTTTCTCAGAAACTCTTGAAAGATTGCAAAAAAGTATCCTAATCTCTGTCGCTGGACACTTAGGTGCCTCTGCGGATAATTTTTTGAACAGTACAAATATATTCTGCTTCAAATTTAGAAATATCTTCTATTTTTGACTGCGGAAATTGCTACCCGGCAGATTAATACTCCACCAAATACAATCGGAGTCAATTATTAAGAATTGAAAATTCTGTACAACAAAAAAATGCCTTAATCAGAAACACTTGTTAATCAAATAGAGCCAAGGCAAGTATTTAGCCTTAAATTAATATAAACGGCTATATTTATTGGCTCTTAAATACTCGTGCAAAGATCGTGTCCACATGTTTGGTATGGTAATCAAGATCGAACTGTTTAAGGACCTCTTCCTTACTGAGCGCGGTCATTACATCTACATCAGCTAGAAGCTCCGTTTGGAAATTTTTATCCTCATCCCAAACTTTCATAGCATTGCGTTGGACAAGTTTATAGGCGTTTTCTCGACTAACTCCCGCTTGCGTCAATGCCAAAAGCACCCGCTGACTCATCACAAGGCCACGGGATTTATTAATATTTTTCAGCATGTTATCTGGATACACAACTAGTTGTTCAATAACTTGCGTTAGTCTCACCAAAGCAAAGTCCAGCGTCACAGTAGTATCTGGTCCTATATTACGCTCAACGGAGCTGTGGGAAATATCACGTTCATGCCAAAGTGTTACATTTTCCAATGCTGGCACAACTGCCGAGCGCACAAGACGTGCAAGCCCAGTCAAATTTTCTGCCAGAACTGGGTTACGTTTATGCGGCATTGCAGAGCTACCTTTTTGCCCTTTTGAAAAACATTCCTCGGCCTCAAGCACTTCAGTGCGCTGCATATGACGAATTTCTGTGGCAATATTTTCAATGCTGCTGGCTACTATACCGAGCGTCACAAAAAATGCAGCGTGTCTGTCACGCGGAATGACCTGCGTACTTATTGTTTCCGGAATCAACCCAAGCTTATCACACACATAAATTTCGACCTGCGGGTCAATATTTGCAAATGTTCCCACTGCTCCAGAAATGGCACCCGTAGCAATTTCCGCCCGCGCGGTATACATCCTTGTCCGATTACGATCCATTTCCGCATAGAACCGCGCAAATGTAAGGCCCATAGTTGTTGGTTCCGCATGTATAGCGTGACTACGGCCTATACGAAGCGTATGCTTATGTTCGTAAGCGCGCTTTTTGAGTACTTCTAGGAGGGCATCTAGACCAGCAATTAGGATATCTGCTGCGCGTACTAATTGGATGTTAAAACAAGTATCTAAAACATCAGAGCTTGTCATCCCCTGATGCACAAAACGTGCCTCGTCTGAGCCGATAATCTCGGCCAAATGCGTAAGAAAAGCAATTACATCGTGTTTGGTGACAGCCTCAATCTCATCAATACGAGCGATGTCAAATTTGAAATCCTTTGCCTTCCAAACCGCATTAGCACTTTCTCGAGGTATGACACCAATATCGGCCATAGCATCACAGGCATGCGCCTCTATATCGAACCAGATGCGAAATTTTGCTTCAGGAGACCATATTTTTACCATATCAGGACGGGAATAGCGGGGTAACATGTTGGGCAAAACTCAAATTTTTCCAAAGCGTGTTCTTTATAGACATGCGCACTAAAAGGTACAAGCCAAATGGACAACTTTGTTTTTGTATAATACAGTCCGTATGAAGTCACTTTCTAAAACCACCATCAAACCTAATCTTAATGCCAAGCTAGTGCTATGCAAAGGAACGCATGTTAGTTGGTGACCTTAAGTATAAGAGCACTCTAGCAATTTAAAACGAATTTAAAGGAACCAACCACAAAATTGAAAAAGCTTTAGGGTGATTGATATCATCTGGTGTTCAATTGCCACATTATGTCGATAAATTCTCTGCACCCTTAAATAAAAGGTGTCCTAGCTCAGTCCCATCAATTTGTCGTCAAAGGGATATTTGGTTAAATTTTCATACCCCGACTCAGTGACCAAAACTTGATCTTCAAGCTTGATAGAAAAATCTCCACCCTCTGGACTGACTAGTGCTTCCACACACAATACCATTCCTGGTTTTATCTCATAGTCATAAGCTCCATCGACCAGTTTGTCAGGGTATGCGATTAAGGGCCATTCATCGCAGAGTCCAACGCCGTGCATCAAGCAGCCATATTTACCTTTCAGATAATGATCATCCAAAACATGCGCACCGAGAGAAAGCTCTCTCATATGTACACCAGGCTTCAACATTTCCATATTCTGCGCAATATGTTCGTGAGCATGTTGCATTGCATAAACCATATCAGGCCGTGGATCTTTATCCCCGACCCACCAAGTCCTGCTGATGTCTACACAAATTCCGTAGGAACCTATTAGGTCTGTATCGAAAGCCAAAATTTCATTGTTCTGGACAATCCGAGGGCCACATTCTTGAAACCACGGATTGGTGCGTGGGCCAGAAGTCAGTAAGCGGGTTTCGATCCATTCCCCGCCACGGCGAATATTTTCTGCATGAAGCACCGCCCATATGTCATCTTCGCTCATATTACCTTTTGGAATACCGTCTCGTGCCACTCGCTCCATTTCAAGCACGGCCGTTTCGCAAGCTACTGAAGCACAGCGCATAGCGAGAATCTCATCGTGGCCCTTGATAGAGCGGGATTTTTCAGTAACTTCTTCTCCTTCAACTACCTCAAAGCCTTGAACCTCCAGCGCGCGCAGGCCGTGTATCATAATCTTGTCCACGGCAAGACGCTTATTCCCATCACCGTGTTGGTTGATCAGAATGCGAACTTCGTTTGCAAAGACATCTGCAGCCACATCAACTTTGTCGCCTCGATCAAAATAAAAGAGATCTGCCCCGGACCTTTGTTCACGTACCAACGGGTTGAACTCCGACAGGAACGGCGAGTTTTTATAATCCCAAATGACCATGTAACCATCTGAACAGACAAGAACTGCGCGAAAAGGATTATGGGTATTCCAGAGTTGCATATTGGTACTGTCCGTTGCATACCGGATGTTGAGTGGATCAAACATCAGCAACCCACCGTAATCCCTATGAACAATATGTTGCGTTAAACGCTCCCAACGGAAGTGGCGCATTCGTTGTAAATCAGGTAACTCCAATCCAACGGCCTCCCATTCTTGAAAAGCAAGCAAGGTTGGGCCTATTTCAACGCGATCTTTGTCGTTAGGGGTTTTATCCGCAAGAAGGTGACCTTTATTTGGATCAATTTTACGCGTTTCGCTATAGTGTTTCAACATTTAACGGCCCCTATCATTTTCTATCACTTTGTCTTTCGAGAATTTTGACTGACCGTCTGTTTACGACTTGCCTTTTGGTCGTTTTCCATGAAGTTGTATTCCATGCAAACAGTGCTTCAAAAAAAACTTCCCTTCGACGTTTCTAAGAAGAAACCACTTCCCGCGATAACGGCACTTGAACCATCTGAATGGCTTATCACAGACGATGCATATGCTGGCCAGATGAATGAACGCGTGAGGCTGATTGAAAACAAACGTCATGAGGTGCTTGCTTTGGACAGGACCGCATACAAAGCAGCAGATGAGCTCCTAGATTTAGCCTTGGCATTTCTACCGAACCTACCAGGATTTACAAGGACAAAGTCTCATGTACAATGTCCTGATGGACGTACCGTTGATATAAAAATAACTGATCCGCTCGCAACACTCGGCCGGGTGTTCCAAAACGATTTCTGCATCATGCAAAAACAGGGCGATGAACATGTACTAACGGGTGCAATTCTCTGTTTCCCAGCCAGTTGGAGCCTTTCCGAAAAGTTCATGCACCCCCTAACCGTCATCCATGAGCCCGTCCCAGAGTATGACGATAATATCACCAAGCGAGTTCAAAGACTTTTTGATGGGATAAAATCAGACCGACCTCTTTGGCGTTTCAATGCTTTAAACTATACTAATCCAGAACTGTTTCAACCAAGAACTCGCTATAATCGCCGTGAAATCCCACCGGCAGGAGAAGGCAACTTTTTTCGCAGTGAACGTCAGACATTGCTGCGCCTACCAAATACGCAAGCAGTGGTTTTTGGCATTCATACTTTTGTCTTAGCCAACACATAACCTTTTTTAAAAAGAACAGTATAAAAAAGATTTAAATCCGGATCAAACTTGCACCAGTTCGTCCTCCTTGCAGAATATCATCATGAGCCTGAGCGCAATCTTGAAAATCATAAATCTGATCAATCTCTGGCCGCAGAGCACCAGCAAGACTTGCAGAGTGGAGCACCTTGATAGCCTTTTTTCGAGCGTCTGCTTCCAAAAGATAAATTAGAGAAATATCAATCGTAAGAGCTTTGAATAAATATTGACTAAACGGTAGCGCTGGAAACATATCAAGGGCAGATCCATACGCCGCAATCGTGCCCATTGGCTTCATAACTTCAGCCAACATTCCCGCGTTCATCCCGAACTCCAGCTCGACCGCGCGATCGATACCCGTGGTGCATAAAGCTTTGATGTCTTCCGTAAGGGTGGCTGAACCATAGTCCAATACACAATCCGCTCCCGCAGATCGAACCTTAGAATGGTTTTTGCATGAAGCAGTAGCGATCACACTCGCTCCGGCCCATTTTGCCAATTGCACCGCAATGTGGCCGACCGCACCTGCTCCTCCAGAAACTAGAACAGTTTTGTCCTCTAAATCACTACCAGCAAAAAGACAATGCGCAGCGGTAAGACCAGGTATGCCAAAAGCTGCTCCTGCCTCCATACTAATTTCGTCAGGCATTGCTACTGCCTGAGCGTCGGGTAAAACTATATATTCGGCCATAGTTCCAAACGCACGTGCCCACTGACCATTCCAGACCCAGACTCTCTGGCCAATTCGCGCTTTGTCAACTCCATCCCCTGCTGATATAATTACTCCTGAACCATCGGAATGCGGAATAATCATTTGAAAAGCAGGTTTGGTCACACCAGGCCTGAGCCCTGCACGTGCTTTAACATCCGATGGATTCACACCAGAATAGCTTAGGTTAACGACCACCTCCCCGTCTTTGGGCTTTGGTTCTTCAAGGTCAACCGATTTGAGCACTTCCCGAGCCGGACCAAACTGATCATAAGCTATTGCACGCATAGTTAAACTGTCTTCCGGCGAAGCCTAATGATAACATCAACTGAACCGATTTCAGCGCCCTCCGGAACCTCAGGCAACTGAGTAATCCTCAACTGATGAGCGGGTGCATCCGTCAATGTATGGGTATCTTCCCAATAGAAATGTGGGTGATCGTGCGTATTAGTATCGAAATAACTACGTGATCCATCAACCGTAACTTCCTGAAGCAAACCTGCATCGCAAAACGCAGCGAGCGTGTTATAAACTGTCGCTAAAGAAACGGGATCGCCAGTACTTTTTACACTATCAAAAAGGCTCTCGGCGGTCACGTGACGGTGATTATCATCCCCAACAAGAACTTCTGCCAATGCAATACGCTGCCGAGTCGGTCTCAAATATGCCGAGGACAGCCAGTCAATAGCTCTTTTAGTCTTAATCGAGATCACAGCTCTACTTTCTTTTATTTCGTATAGCATAAGACTTTCTTGCGTTCAAATTCAATAAAGATCTCAAAATAATTTACGCCACGACTCCGTTTCTATTCAGCCATATGCCCAGTTACTTGCCAGTAGGAAGATGAGAATGCTAGAGAAGTGTGCAAACATAACTATAGAACAATAAAAGGGACTAACGATCAATGTCCGAACGCCCCAGCAGTTTTGATAAGGAAGCACTCTTGCGGTGCGCAAAAGGAGAGCTTTTTGGCCCGGGCAATGCACAACTTCCTGAACCTCCAATGTTGATGATAGACCGCGTTTGCGATATCAGCTGCGATCGTGGAAGGCATGGCAAAGGCCATGTGGTTGCTGAGTTCGACATTCATCCTGATTTGTGGTTTTTCGATTGCCATTTTCCAGACAATCCGATAATGCCCGGATGCCTTGGGCTTGATGGTTTGTGGCAAATGACAGGCTTTAACTTAGGCTGGCGCCGCTGGCGAGGGCGGGGCTATGCGCTTGGGGTTGGCGAAGTCAAACTCACTGGAATGGTTCGCCCGGAGCGAAAGCTCTTGCGATACTTCGTAGATTTCACCAAAGCGATACAAACAAGGCGCCTGACGATGGGTGTAGCGGATGGCCGTGTTGAAGCAGACGGCGAAGTGATTTATCAAGTAAAAGATATGAAAGTGGCATTGTCAGAAAGCTGATGATTTCTGCGATTAAAAAAGGAAAGCCAATGCGTAGAGTTGTAGTCACGGGCCTTGGTGTTGTCTCTTCTATTGGAAACAATAAAGAAGAAGTTTTGCAAAGCCTAAGAGCAGGTACTTCGGGTATTTCGGCCAACCTTGATATGAAAGAGCATGGGTTCCGCAGCCAGGTCGCAGGTACCGTAAAACTTAATCCAGCAGATCATATCGACAAGCGCACTTTGCGGTTTATGGGGCCTGGGGCCGCCTATGCTTATATTGCTATGGAACAGGCTATCGCTGATGCAGGCTTGACCGCAACTGAAGTTTCTCATCCCAGTACTGGCCTCATAGCTGGATCTGGAGGACCGTCAACAAGCGCAATGTTATCGGCTCACCAAACTGTTTTAAAGTCAGGCGCACCGAAACGCATCGGCCCATTCGCCGTGCCCAAGTGTATGTCGTCTACAATATCTGCAAACCTGTCAACTGCATTTAAAATCAAAGGCATAAACTATTCCATAACCTCAGCTTGTTCGACTTCCCTACACTGTATCGGCAACGCAGTAGAACAAATAATGCTTGGCAAACAAAACTTGATGTTTGCAGGCGGTGGTGAAGAGCTCGATTGGACGCTATCCTGCCTTTTTGACGCCATGGGCGCAATGTCAAGCAAGTTCAATGACACACCAAAACGTGCCTCACGCGCGTTCGATGCAGACCGCGACGGATTTGTTATCAGCGCAGGTGGGGGAATCATAGTTCTTGAAGAACTCGAACGTGCTTTGGCGCGTGGTGCGAAAATCTATGCAGAAGTTACCGGATACGGCGCGACATCAGATGGCCACGATATGGTAGCACCCTCCGGTGAAGGTGGACGGCGAGCCATGGAGATTGCCCTTTCAACACAACCCCATGGTATCCCCATAGGCTACATAAATGCTCATGGTACATCCACCCCAGTTGGTGATGTTGGTGAAGTAAAAGCGGTGAGAAGCGTGTTTGGAAAAGGCAGCACGCCACCTATCAGTTCGACCAAATCACTCACAGGACATAGTCAAGGCGCGGCAGGTGCTCAAGAAGCTATATACGCGCTGCTTATGCTATATGATGATTTTATTTGCCCATCTATTAATGTCGAAACACTCGACCCCGATCTTATGCATGAAGAAATAGCAACGACACTCGTCGAAAACGCGGGGCTTCAAAGTGTGATGACAAATAGCTTTGGATTTGGTGGAACTAACGGATCTATGATTTTATCAAAAATCATTTAAAACTGAATGGGTGTCTGATGAAGCAATTGTCGGGTAAAAAAGGCCTCGTGATGGGAGTTGCAAATGAACGCTCTATCGCGTGGGGAATAGCAAGAGAATTGAGCGGCGCTGGGGCTAAACTAGCTTTCAGCTACCAGGGGGAAGCTTTTGGAAAACGTCTCGAGCCTTTGGCGGCTTCGATTGGCTCAGATTTTATAGTTGATGTCGATGTGACAGACGATTTGTCGTTAGATGTCGCCTTTAATGAACTTGCAGACCGTTGGAACGCGCTTGATTTCATCGTTCACGCTATCGCTTTTTCGGACAAATCAGAGCTGACTGGTAGGTTTATCAATACCACTCGAGCCAACTTCAAAAACTCGCTTGATATCTCAGCTTACTCGCTTATCGAAGTTGCCCGGCGAGCACATCCTTTAATGAGAGAGGCAGGAGGTTCAATTATTTCCGTCACCTTTCAAGGCTCAAACCGTGTCACACCATTTTACAATGTCATGGGAGTTGCCAAGGCAGCCTTGGAGGCAACCACGCGCTATTTGGCAAGTGATCTTGGGCCGGAAGGTATACGGGTTAACTCAATTTCACCAGGTCCGATGAAAACACTTGCTGGCGCCGCTATCGGCGGAGCACGTAAAACTTATAAATTTATCGAAAAAAACGCACCATTGGGCTCTAACGCAACTCTAGAAGCGGTCGGCGGCGCCGCGGTATATCTCGTTTCCGATGCAGCGGCCTGCACGACCGGAGAAATCATCCATGTGGACGGCGGTTATCATGTCATGGGAATGCCAAAGGTAGAGAATATCTGATTGAGCTTCACTGCTGATAGACAGGTAATAAGTGATCTATTGCGAATTTTCCTAAAGGCGTCCAACAAGTTTTTTTAAGAATGATGCGCCCTTACTAGACCAATTTATACTTTTTCCCTTTATAAGGTGAGAAATTTTCTATCATATTTTATTGACATTTCGGCAAAGAACAAAGCATTTCGTAAAGGAAATTAGCACCCGTTAACGCTGTATTTCCACTCGAATCGTAGGGAGGTGAGACTTCAACCAAGTCTGCTCCCACGATATTCAACTTAGCCATACCGCGGATGATCTCAAGCCCTTGAACGGAGGTTAGGCCGCCAACTTCAACTGTACCAGTGCCCGGAGCATACGCTGGATCCAAACTGTCTATATCATACGACAAATAAACAGGAGAATCCCCGATCTTGGCCCTGATATTTTCCATAAGTGTGAAAAGCGATTTGTACCAACACTCTTCTGCGGGAATTACAGTCCAACCATTATTTCTGGCCCAATTAAAATCGTTCGGGCTATAGCCTGTTCCCCTGAGGCCTATTTGAAAAACTTTATCATTTAAAAGACAATCATCCTCCCATGCCCTTCGAAACGGACAACCATGGGCGACTTTTTCTCCAAACATTTCATCATTGACATCTGCATGGGCATCCACGTGGACAAGGGCTACAGGGCCATATTTCTTGCGCATTGCTCTCAGGATGGGCCATGTAAGCGTATGATCTCCTCCCAGCGTGAGTGGAATAACATCATATTTTAATACATTGTTGTAAAACTTAGTAATAATATCAACCGACTTTTTTATATTAAATGTATTAATAGGAACATCGCCGATATCCGCAACCTGCATGCGCTCAAATGGAGCTGCACCGGTCGCCATATTAAAAGGTCGCAACATACGGCTTTCATCTCTAATCTGGCGCGGTCCAAGGCGAGTTCCAGGGCGGTTTGAGGTGCCAATATCCATAGGAATACCTACAAAACAGGCATCCAGATGAGCAGCCCCTTTTTGGGTAGGCAGACGCATAAAGGTAGCCGGCCCACCTGTCCTTATCATATCATTACCGCCAAGTGGTTGATTCAATTTGACCATATTGACTAACCTGACATTTTTTATTGCCTAATTTAACAATGCATGGGGCCATAACATTTGACCAGTATTATTCCACTCCAAATCACAAAATCTTTATTGATACTACACCTTTTCGCCACACAAACACGTTCAGCCGTTTTTACAATGATTAGCAGATCCCATTGCATTTTTTCCTTCGTTTATTTACCTCATCAATCTATCATGGGGCGGGTATACCCAGTTGGACAGGACCTAAAAGCGACTATACATGTTGAAGACGGATATCTCAGGCGTAACGTTGGAGGCGATTAAAGCGCGATCGAAGCTTTTGGGTTCCCATTTAATCCGTACTCCTACCACCCAAGTTACCTCCGAACGGCTGTCAGAAATGCTGTCGGGAGCTCAGATATTCCTGAAACTAGAATGTTTCCAATATACCGGTACGTTTAAGGCCCGTGGCGCTTTGTCTGTCGCATATCACATTCCGGATGCCCACAAGTCAAATGGCATTACCGCTGCAAGTGCTGGGAATCATGCAATCGCTGCCGCATGGGCAGCTGCAGTTTTTGGGCTATCCGCAAAAGTCGTAATGCAATCAACTGCAAACCCATTTCGCGTTAAAATGGCCAGATCCCAAGGTGCAGAACTTGTGATAAAGGAGCCTGGTGCTCCCACTTTTGCTGAGGCAGAACGCCTGGTTAAAGAGGAAAAACGTACTTTTATCCACCCATTTGAAGGCATCCATACTTCACTTGGCACTGCAGGTGTCGGTCTGGAATTAATGGAAGATATCCAAAACCTGGACGCGGTTATCGTGTCTTGCGGGGGGGGAGGTTTGATCAGCGGGGTGGCTTCAGCAGTAAAATTGATAAAACCTAGTTGCAAAGTTTTCGGTGTGGAACCAATCGGTGCAGACAGCATGTCTAAAAGTTTAAAGGCCGGCTATCCTATAACGCTAGATAAAACTGAAACTGTTGCTGATAGCCTTGCTCCACCGATGACACTACCAATGTGCTATGAGCTTTGTCGAACTTACTTGGACGACATTGTGACTGTCAGTGATGATGAAATTTGTACAGGCATGGTACTTATGCAAGAAGAAGCAAATCTGGCTGTGGAACCCGCCGCCGGGGCAACGATGGCCGGTTTAATTGGTCCATTGCGGGAACGTTTAACTGGCAAACGAGTCTGCATGATTGTATGTGGAAGCAACATAGATAGCACAACTTTTGTGCAGCTGATCCAGCGCGGTCTAAGCTATTCAAGACCTTAGCCAGCAAAGGTATAAATTCATAGTTAGCTTTTCAGAAGCTTTTCCCAGTAAGTGCCTGGCTTGCTTCTGAGTATAATTTTTTTATCCTAGAAACCAAAATTCACACTATTGGTCTAGAAAATTCACAACAATGCAAGTAGTACGGAAGACGGCTAGAAAATTATATTGAAGTAACAAAAATATCTGTTTTATGCATTATTTTCCACCGGTATACACTGGATCCAGAATATGCAACTTAGCGACGGGTATAAGCGTCTAAGGTATCAAACAAGAACTATGCTTTCTCTTATTTTGCGATCAAATTTTTTTATAAACTGTTGCACTTTTTATTTTGTAAAAAATGTAAATTTATTTAACAGGTCAATGCAAAGTCCAAGCATCCTTTTTTCCAATGGATGCGATGAAGACATACCCAAAAGTAAATTGATTTTAATTTTTAATCAATTAGTCACTAACTCAAACTTTTATTTAAAAGCGAACAAGAAAAAATCGTAAATGTCTTTGTTTTGTTTTCGCTCTAGAAATATTGACTGCAATTTTTTGAACTTATTATGCCAAGATCTATTTTGGCAGACATACCCAGTCTTCTTAAAGAAATGGAACTAACAAATAATTTTACAGCAGCACAGAATACAGGTGACCAGCACACCACAAGGTTAACTGCCAACAAAATACTAATATGGTTTAGCATATTCGAACCAGAAATTATGCTTAAAAAATAAAGTGATATAGTGTTAATTTAAAAAATCCGTGTACCTTACTGAAATTTTGAGAATTTTACTCGAATAGTTATCAGTAACCGCCGCTTCCTCCCAAACGGCGTTAATCTATCTCAAATAGATTTGCGTTTGATCCTAATATCCTTAAAATAGGTTTAATTTATCAGAGGACAAATTTTTTTTAGAGTGAAACTGAAACTAGGTGGGAAAACGTTGGCATTGTGATGGTATTTGAAGCCGATTGGTCAGCGCGTCAAAAGATAAGATCCGTTATGACCTCTTACAATTAAGAATTCCGGTGCATCCGTACCAACTATAAGAAAATACAAATGTTCAAAAGCAAAATAGTAATCGTTGTGCGTAACGAACTAGTTCCCTGGTAGGAAATGAACGTTGCTGCCTTTCAAATTAGCGGCATCGTTGCCGTGCATCCAGAAATTATGGGTAAATTTTATATAGATGGAAATGGCAATGAATATCTTCCACTATGCCAACAGCACGAGTTTATACTCAATGGTGACCAAAATTTTTTCAAAACATCCGTAAGCCCGCTCTTTCACGCGATATTGTTACCGATGCTTACATTTAAGATATGTTTCAAACTGGCCAAAATGCTGCCAGTCGCGAAGTATTTACACAATGTGGCCCAAATGAAAAATACCGTTGGGATAGCGTTTCGTGCTGATATCAGGATTATCGATAAAATTTCCAAAGGTGTGAAAATTCAAAAGAGCTAATCATTAAATGGCCGCAGATAACTCAAGTTAAAAGAAATTCATGTAGGTACTGATTAACTACTGTTCAGTACAACTGGAAATGTCGCGAAATACTTTTGCGAATGGAAGGTGGTACTGAGAACCCCGTGGTCTAACAACTGGCTATGCCTTACACATTGATATGTCCATTGCAGTTTCTTCTGGCTTGAAGAATGGTGCGAACTATTTTTTCAGGATTTTCTCTAATGGGGCCTACTGCTTATTACCTTGGCTCATGGCATTTGTTGTACCCAATAGTGCATACGAAATCACAAAGAAACAATACTAACCTTATATAGATAATTTTCTAATTATTGTTCTTATTATGTCCATTGTAAAAAAACTAGTGGTTCCACCATGCTAGATCAGAAAAAGCGCGCAGATCTAATTCATGTGTCCAAGCTGATCGATGCTGATGTGCTAGATGGTAATAAGTTTCTGCGACTTTTTCGGGCAACAAAAGACCATCTTTGGTTAAACCTCGTTTTTTCCGCAATTCCTGAAATTTTTGTTCGCCAAGCATTCGCCCCAAAGTATCAGGCGCATCGACCATTCCATCGATTATCACATGTGCCACGTGAATACCAACTGCAGAATATTGAGCGTTAAGAGACTGACAAAGCATTCTTCTTCCACCCATGGCTGCCGCATGCGCGTGCTGATATTTGTTGCCCCTAACTGCAGCCGTGGCTGAAGTAACAATTATTGTTCCTCGCGCCCGCTTTTCCATACATGGGCAAAGAGCTGAGGCCACCCGAAAAAGCCCAAAAGTTGCCATCTGCCAGCATCGTTCAAAGGCTTTGTACGAAGTCTGAGAAAGTGCCCGATCACCTATCTGAGCTCCAAGGTTGTAAACCAGGACTTCTATCGCCCCAAGTTCAGCCTCAACTTTTGAAATTGTTTCTTCCAGTCTACCCGGCTCTATTGCATTTAGAAGGTAGCCAGTTGCATCGGCTCCTTCGTCAATTATGCTGTTTACAATATGTTCGAGGCCCCTTTGATCGGTACGCCGGCAAAGTACAGAGTGATAACCGTTAGCCGCAAAATGACGACCAACAGAACCGCCGATACCTGCTCCGGCACCGATTATAAGACATACTGGCTTCATGATTTTTTTCCTTACTTCAAGGCGGATTACAACCCTACTCATGCCGAAAGATTTACTCCTGTCAAGAATCGTTCCAAAAATTCAAGAACCATAAGCATGGATCAAACTAAGAAAAAAAACTCTGGCTTGATCTTTCAATTGCGGCGAGCACGAGGTCTTCGTGATATTCTAGATAAGCCCCAAGCTTATCTCGATCTGGAGCGACCCCCATTCGACCGGAATCGAGCTGATCAGCGTCCCAACACGCTTGCACTGTCGCATTGGGATGAAGATTACCCACCGAATGATATCGACAGGCGGTGCGTAATAAGCGGATATCAGCCTCATCAGCCTCAAACCACCTATTATTCAAAATCTCACAAAACTCTGCTGCACGTTGGCCGTGTAGTGGATCATCTAGATCATTCCAACGGCGGCTATCGTGAAGTAGTGAAAATAATTCAATAACTTTCAGGTTTACGCTTATACGCCGAGCTATCTGTCTTCCAGTACTTAGGACGCGTAACCAGTGATCTATGCCATGAACACCTAAGGGATTTAACTGAAACTGTTCGGCAAGATAGTCCAAAAATGGCTGCGTCAAAACTTCAGATTTTACTGGCAACCTAAGCATTCAAGCGCAGCCTCCGTTTTCCCCTTGCTCGGGCAAATCAAATACCATATCCGACAAAAAGAATTACTACCTTTAAACAAAATGTCAAAAAATAGCTTGGAATTGGTAGAAATCTTCGAAATTAAAGGTCTGATAAGATATTTGAAGTTAGCTTAATCAAACTGGCAGAAACTAATACTGACCAATTTTCACCCAATCCTTCAACGCTAAATAATATTGTATCACGGGCAAAAACCAAGGTTTGCCATCGTATAGTAGTAATCTATGCGGTGATGAGCCGCAAAAAACGCTTGGCCTATTTCCTATTCCCATGGCTTGCTCGGCTACTTTTTTTCCCAACCAGAAAGCCCAAACAGTGCCTGATCTTGCGTAACCTGCGGCATAATAGATGTCATCATCTTCAAAAACTACAGGAAGTTGCGCACGTGTAAACCCCACATTCCCGAGCCAGACATAATCAATCCCACAATTCGACAATTCAGGTAAAATTAAAACCAATTTTCGTTTCAGATACTTTACCGTCCGGTCTGTGGCATCAACTTTGTCAAAGCTGCGCGAACCAAAAAGAATGCGGTCTTGATGCGGCGTTGGCCTAAAGTAGCTATAGAGACTAGCCGTATCGCCATACATGCGCAGCATTGGCATAAGTGCGTTAACACGCTCAAATCCGAGTTTCTCAGTGACTATAATTGCACTTTGGGCAGGTACAAGTCGCTTTCTAAGAAACCTACCCACGCGATACCTAGTGCCTGTATAGGCGTTAGTGGCTGTAATAACTTTTCCTGAAATGATGGTGCCTATCTTTGTAATTATAGACTTCTTCCCATTCAACTCGTTATTAATATCGATAACGGTGGTATTAGAAAAAACACAAACACCCGCTTTTTCGGCGCATCTCAGAAGACCCACAAAGAACTTAGCAGGATGAAAGCCACCTATTTCCTCTCGCACCACCCCTCCATGAAATAGATCAGTGGCAATTTCACTGTGTTGATCCTTGCGATCCACCATATAGGCTTTATGGCCTTTCACTTTGTTCAGACGCTCCGCCTCGTAGGCCTGCGTATCGTAATCTGCAACGCTCAAGGCGCCAGTAAAGCGACCCGTCATCTGAAGCTCGCAATTGATAGAAACCTCTTCGCAAAATTTTGTTAAGTCAAGGCGCGCTTCAATTGCTTCTGCATAAACTTCATCAGCGAAAGTCTCACCATATTTTTTGCTGATCAAACCGTGCGATAAGCGAACATTTCCACTGCAAATACCTCCATTGCGAGTCGATGCCCCAAAGCCCGGGTTACCGCCATCCAGAACGATGACAGAATGGCCACGCCGCGCGATTGCCAGTCCTGCCGAAAGACCAGTATAACCACCACCTACAACTACAAAATCAGCTTATTTAGGAAAGTTATGATACTCCAAAGGAACAAGGCTTTCATCAATATCCCACCAGAAGGCACTTTTTTTCATTGCAGTCTTCTCCAACTAAAATTTTGAATAGGTATAGATTCAATGCTAATGTTTTTTTTAAAATTCATCAAATTTGCACCTATTGCGAGCTTGATCGATACTCTAAGATTTTATGTAAAGAATTTATTGCATTTCTCGTCGCTTATCTTCATTTCTGTTGTATCAGAAAACCCTTGAATTTTGCGGACTCCAAGGAAAAACAGAATTGTCTAGAACTGTACTCCCATGGCTATCTATGCTTTATATGGGCTTGACTTGGGGGCTGTCCTTTTCACTTGCTAAATTAGCCACAGATTTCGGCGGCGCGCCTCTGGGCATCTCTTTTTGGACAGCTTTGTTTTCTGGTATTATTTTGCTCGCTTACTGCTTAGTCACAAGACGACAAACGGTCTTGAGCTGGGATTCAGTAAAAATCTTTTTCATCTTGGCGCTTTTGGGCACTGCTTTACCAGGGCTAGGGTTTTATTATGCAGCATCAAAGGTGCCTGCTGGAGTTTTATCTATTACTATTACTTTGGTACCCATCTTCACCTATGGGTTGGCATTGGCATTTGGTTTGGAAACCTTTTCTAAACTTCGCTTTTTGGGACTTTTTCTTGGGTTCGCCTCAATATGTTTAATAGTCCTTCCTGAGACCAGTTTGCCGACCAAGGCCGCAGCATTTTGGGTTCTAATTGCATGCTTGAGTTCTTTCTTCTATGCTGTCGAAAATATTTACCTTACCATTAAAAAGTTAAATAACTATGGAGTGATCCGTCTATCGTGTGGGATGCACCTTATGGCCTCAATACTTTTATTTTTTCCTGCCTATTTTACCGGATCATTATCAGAAACTATCACTAACTCTACGGAATTAACCATCACACTATTTTGCCTCAGTTTGATAACGGCGACAACCTACACTTTATTTATCTTTACGATTCGGGAGTCTGGGCCGATCTTCGCCAGCCAAGTAGGATATCTAGTTACAATTAGTGGGTTAATCTGGGGTATGATCATGTTTTCTGAAACCCATTCTGCTTGGATCTGGATAGCTTTTGCTCTTATGATGTGTGGCCTTTCATTCGTCAGTCCACGAGCGAATAATCCAACCGATAAGTAAAACAACGTTCTTTCGAATAGACATGATCTTCAGCTTTGAGCTACCATGCCATACCCCTTCCAGATCATATTCTCATAGGTGAAAAAGAAACACCAAATTCAGCTTAAAAAAATGTAAACTAAATGCGTAAACGTAATTTATTGTGGGATTTTTTACCTAATCCTATACGGATGCCGGACTGAAAAAAGTAATTAAAGGGGCGTTTACCGCACCTTAGGTGCTAACCGGCCGTCTTGACTTTTTGTCTTAATCAAACAACCTGAAATGAATTCAAAAACTCGTAAAACGGCCGAGGTCGAAGAAAAAAATTTACTCTGGTGTAGCGGGCGATAATTGAATTGCAGCTCTTAAGAAATTCGGTGCAAGCGGAAACAAACCTAGCCTGACAAAAGCTATTGCGCTAATAATCGTTTTTGACCAAAGTTACGATCTAAAGTCTGATGGCACTCGATCAAAACATTATTATGTTTCAGAGCGTGTAGGAATTGCCATAGGGTTTCTGATCAATGCATTAAGTCGAAATGGTCTTGTTTTCTTAGAACACACACCAAACTCAATGAAATTTCCAAACGAACTATGTCAGAGGCCAAAAAAAAAATCCTGTTATTACTTCAGCTATAGAAAACCCTAGTGGAAGTGCTGAAGTCTCTCAAGCGGCTAAATTCAGAAAATATCTGTCCAAAGTTCTGACTTTATTTTAATAAAAGCACATTACATAACGGTAAGCTTGCCATCTACAAGCCCTACTCGTTTTATAAGATCTGCTTTGCTCAATCGGGCTGCAGCGTCCAAATAAAATCTATCTTCGCTTTTTTTGTTAAAACGGTCATTACTCAGAACAGTTAATTTGTTACGGTCCGCATGTCGAACTAAAAGAGCATCTGCTTTATGGCCTTTTTTTGATACTGTAAGTTTATGACGGTTCATTTCCATTATTCGACAAAGTGCCATAGGAATGGTCTCTGTTGGTTTGATTAGATTATTTTTTTTCAAAAGCCGGTAAATGTTATGATCGAAAAATAAATGAACCGAAAAACCATCTGCCTCTAATTCATTCACAAATGCCCTTAGTGGGCTAATTTCCCAATCAACCAGCCCTAGCAAATTGTTTGCATCTAATACAATTTCCCCGCGCGAAGCCTCGCTACTTACTTGATTTACTATCTGTGGCGTTGCGAGACCAAAACGGATGCGACGATATCCTGCAATGACCAAAAGCGCCGAGAAAGCGTAAACTACAAGTGTCACAATACTTTCGCGGTCAACAACCAAGAGAAAACATAAAACTAGGGATACGCTAGCCCATAAAATCGTGCCACGAAAATAAAGTCCAATAACCAAGACCGTAAGGCTGAAAATAATCGGCAAGTGACCCGTTTCTGCTGCGGACCAATTCATTAGGCAGTAGCCCAAAGATTGCAAAAACTGGTTGATTGAGTTTTCCGCTGCAATACAGACCCTTTCGGCATATTAACATTCTCGGCGTAGTATTTATGTTTCCAAAGCGTATTTTAGAAAATTTTTGTTCTAGGTCAAAGATAAGGTGGCTCAGACACTTAAGCGTTACTGTACCGCCCCGTGATTTCAATAACATCAAAATAAGCTAAAATGCCCCTGTAAAAAATGCCGCATCACTTAAAATTTTGGTTTTAGTTCTATTACAGCGTCACTATTCAATGAGGTCGTCAAAATCACCAAGGTTTACCGAAGCTCTTAAAAGCTCAAGATGCGCAACCAGTTCTCTAACGCTATCTATTCGGATTGCATCTCGTCCATCTTTCATCTCGACTGGCTTTCCTCTATGAAAAATAGATATTTGGACGCGCCCGTCGAGTAGTTCTACCCACCATTTTTTAAGTTTAATAGGAACGGCGGTTTTGCGAATATTACCATTTACATCCGCCAGCCACTTATATTTCATTGGCTGGTACGCACGGTTGGAAGCCATTTTAATTTGTTCATCTAGGCTTTTGATAATTTTTTCACGCTTCGCCAAAGTAGCAACGATTTGCCGTTCCGGCTCACGTATAACAAAATCAAAAGACTCAAAAATCTCCGATTTTGCGCCTTTTGTCCGCATCTTAACATCAAAATGTGTCGTCATCGCAGTTTCCCTAGCGGGCTTACTGGTTTCTAAAACAGTAGCAACAATATTTATCTGTTACAGTCCAACGCTAACTCAGAACAGGTTATATACGCCAACAAAGTAAACAGATACCCAATAACTTTATGTACGGTCACTTCTACATTTATATAGAAGCTAGCTTAAGTCAATTTTGAACTTGCTGGATAGAAGTAATGGTTCCTGTACCAGGGGATCGCTTAGTGCGTAGCGTGTCAATCGACTTTTGTGTCCGAAGATCCTTCGTTGTTATCTACTTGCGACTTAAGATCTTTGAGAATTTTTCCAGATTTTTTCAGCTTCTCCGCATTTTCCGCTCGCCAATCCTGATATGCATCTTTTAGACGAAATATGATTGTATCATGATTAATCTCCCGACCAATAGCCTCCATAAAGGCAACGCATTCTTCAACCGCACCAATATCCATCAGAAGCGGTTGGACACCGTTCTTGAACTCTGTATGGCGCCAATAGGTCAAAAAAATGTGATTATCATCTTTGTTTATAATCCCCGGCACAACTCCTTCCAAAAATTCAGCCAGTTCTTTCGCCATTTCATTTGGCATGGGGTTCGATGCAAAATAACCATTTCGCAGCAAAGGCAGAAATACTGATATATCGTGATTTTTTTTATATGTTTGCCAAGCCCCTGCAATCGCTTCTCCTTGCTGGAATTTCAA
>CACPHA010000013.1 GCA_902633655.1 Paracoccaceae bacterium | reverse complement strand
CTCTCTAGCAGAATATGGTTTTAAGCTTAGATATTACAACTATATTTCTCAGTTTATCGCGTGGAAGATTAATGGACAATGGAAATGAATAGATTGACGTTTGTGATGCGAAAGTTTTTTACACATTTTTGCATGCTTTTAGCGATCGGCACAGTGCCTGCGTATTCGCAGGATAATCTTGAAATTATCGGAAAACCGATAGAAGGAGAAATGGGATTTCAACCCGCAGCGACAGATCTTTCTAAAGGACTCCAAGCTTTGGATTTTGGTGTACACATTGTCAGCGCTTTAATTGTGCTTTTTGTTGTATGTCTTTTGCTCTACGCAGTAGTAAAATTTAACCGGTCATCAAACCAAAAACCAGCAACATTCACGCACAACACCCGTATTGAGGTCGCGTGGACAGTGGTGCCGATCTTCATTCTACTCGGCATCGCAGTCTTTTCCCTCCCAGAATTATTCCGTCAACAAGAAATTCCGGAAGGCGATGTTAATATTAAAGTAACTGGCTACCAGTGGTACTGGGGTTATGAATATAGCGACCACGGGTTCTCTTTTGACAGTAATATGATTGGAGCTCCTGCCACACTAGACGAAGATACTCGACCAGCAGACGCCAACGTTCGGCCCTACGTGTTGGATGAACATATGGCTGCAAAAATGGTAGATTCAGGTTACAGCAAAAATGAATTCCTTCTAGCGACAGATACGGCTGTTGTTGTTCCTGTCAATAAGACAGTAGTGATGACTATTACAGGCGGCGATGTGATCCACAGCTGGACTATTCCCGCTTTCGGCGTAAAGCAGGACGGTGTGCCTGGCAGAATTGCACAACTGTGGTTCAAAGCAGAGCAAGAGGGTGTTTACTTTGGCCAATGCTCAGAGCTCTGCGGAAAAGACCACGCCTACATGCCGATTACGGTTAAAGTTGTAAGTGAAAAAGCCTACAAAGATTGGCTCAATCAAGCATCATTAGATTACGCAGATTTGAGGCTGCCAGCTGCATTCGAAATGGCAGAAAATTAAGCTACACCCGTACTTTGATGCGGGTTGGGATTGGAAAATGAATGACCGCTGCGAGCTTTACAACTTCTGACGTAAGGGCAGATGCCCAGTTCAGAGACTTCTATGATCTTCTGAAGCCGCGTGTAATGCGTCTAGTGGTATTTACGGGCTTTGTCGGATTGCTCGCAGCTCCCACGCCAATCCATCCCTACGTAGCTTTCGTTGCTATTCTGTGTATTGCGATCGGAGGAGGCGCTGCCGGAGCTTTAAACATGTGGTGGGAATCCGACCTTGACAGCATAATGAGCCGAACAAGCTCTCGTCCAATTCCCTCTGGAAAAATCACATCAGAAGAGGCTCGTGGGCTTGGTTTCGCTTTGTCGGGGTTTTCCGTTTTAATGTTAGGCCTAGCAACAAATTGGGTTGCGGCCAGCCTTCTGGCCTTTACGATTTTTTTCTATGTCGCGATATACACTATGTGGTTAAAAAGATTGACACCTCAAAATATCGTTATTGGTGGAGCGGCTGGAGCCTTTCCTCCAATTGTAGGGTGGGCAGCTGTGACGGGCGGAGTATCATTCGAGAGCATGCTGATGTTTGCCCTAATTTTTATGTGGACGCCCCCACATTTTTGGGCACTCGCTTTATTTACACGGTCCGATTATGACAATGCTGCCGTACCCATGTTAACTGTATCTAGGGGGCGAAAGGTAACTCGAAAATATATTCTGGCCTATACCCTTCTTTTGACTTTACTAGTTTTTGCAATGTCATTCTCAAACCTTGGGGGTCTAATATTTTTAGTCACAGCCCTGACTTTTAATTTACTGTTTTTAAAAGGCGCCTTTGAGATATGGCAAAGAAGTGAAAAAGATAGCGAGCGAGATAATTTTCTGGTTGAGCGTAAATTTTTTAAATTATCACTTTCATACCTTTTCGCTCATTTTGCAGCGATCGCAGTAGACACCACACTTATGATGTTTGGCGTTTGGAGCGCTTTATGAGTTTCCGCCCAGATCATGAACTCCATACACGGCGTTTTGGCCGTAATGTGGGGCTTGGTATTGTGCTAGCCGCTTTCGTGGCTCTAATTTTTGGTTTAACAGTTGTCAAGATTACAGAGGGCGATGTGTCACGCGCTATTTCAGGA
Source organism: Paracoccaceae bacterium (assembly GCA_902633655.1). Lineage (GTDB taxonomy): Bacteria > Pseudomonadota > Alphaproteobacteria > Rhodobacterales > Rhodobacteraceae > LFER01. The sequence continues at coordinate 36,766 of CACPHA010000013.1, read as the reverse complement.
GCAACCAAGAATGAGTAACAACATAAATAACCGGACAGCTTTAAAGGCCGTTGGTGTTGTTTTATTTATGGGTGCACTAGCTTGGGCATCTGTTCCTTTGTATGATTGGTTTTGTCGTACAACAGGCTTTGGTGGCGTGCCACAAACAGCAGAAACAGCTTCCGAAATGATTTTGGATAAAACGATTAAAGTACGATTTGACGCATCAATCGACAGGGACCTGGAATGGCAATTTTATCCCCTAGAACGTGAGCTGAAGTTGAAAATTGGTGAAACCGGGCTTGCCTTTTACGAAGCCTATAATCCGACTAACCGACCAATCGCAGGCACAGCCAGTTACAATGTAGCACCCTTTGATGCGGGTGCGTATTTCACGAAAATTGCTTGTTTTTGTTTCGAGCAACAAATTTTGCAACCTGGAGAGCGTGTGCAAATGCCAGTTTCATTTTACGTGGATCCCGGTATTGTGAAGGACCGAGATGCAAAGTTTACTAAGGTGATCACGTTATCCTATACTTTCTACGAAACTGACCTTGAGAAAAATGCAGCTGCTCTTTTGCAAGTAGAAGCGACTAAATTTAACTGAGCTATAATTTGGGGAAAACTATGGCGCATGAAAAAAACCACGACTACCACATTCTGAATCCATCTCTATGGCCGCTTTTAGGGGCAATTGCAGGTTTCATTATGCTGTTTGGAGCTGTCCTGTTTTTCCATGATAATGGCCCATGGATATTATTGATAGGCTTTGTCGGAGTACTTTACGTGATGTTTGGGTGGTGGTCCGAGACTGTAGCGGAAAATCATGGTGGGGATCACACTCCTGTTGTGCTTATCGGCCTACGGTATGGATTCATCCTATTCATCATGTCCGAGATAATGTTTTTTGCAGCCTGGTTCTGGAGTTTTTTCAAGCACGCAATGTACCCGATGGGTGAAATGAGTCCGATTGAAGACAGTGTCTGGCCTCCGGTTGGTATTGAAACGTTTGATCCATGGCATTTGCCTTTAATCAACACTTTAATTCTTCTTTGCTCCGGCGCAGCGGCAACCTGGGCTCACCATGCACTAGTACACGAGGAAAATCGCGAAGACATGAAACTCGGTCTTATCGTTGCGATTGCACTGGGAGCTATATTCACGGTCTTCCAAGCCTACGAGTACAGCCACGCAGCTTTCGGATTTTCGGGAAACATTTACGGCGCCAACTTCTTCATGGCCACGGGCTTTCACGGATTTCATGTACTTGTTGGAACAATCTTTTTGTTTATTTGCTTGATGAGAGTATTGAACGGTCATTTCACCGCAAAATCCCATCTTGGGTTCGAGGCTGCCGCTTGGTACTGGCACTTCGTAGATGTGGTTTGGCTTTTTTTATTTGCTGCAGTCTACATTTGGGGCGGATGATTAATCCGTAGAATTGAGAATATAACTACTCTAAAAACGCCCTAATTCTTGTGCGTTTTTATTAATCGCGGGTTAAACTTGGGTCGATTAGCATTTATACTTATAGTCGCGCTCTCGGGCACCGTTGTACTTTTGTCATTGGGAAAATGGCAACTTGACCGCCTAACGTGGAAGGACGCCGTTCTCGATAAAATAAATAGCCGCATCATTGGATTTCCAAAGCCTTTACCTGCCAAAGTATCGGAGCAAATAGATAAATATTTGCCTGTTCTTATAGATGGCCAATATGGCTCAAAGTACGTACGCGTTTTGGCGAGCAGAAAACACATTGGCGCAGGCTACCGCATAATTTCGCCTTTTCTTATTCAAGATAGAAAAATTTTAGTTGACCGCGGATTCATTAAAATTGGCGATCCCATGCCATCTACTCGTGAAGGTGTAATAAAAGTAAAAGGTAATCTACATTGGCCAGAAGAAATTGATGCATTTACGCCAGGACCTGATCTCAACAACAATATTTGGTTCGCTCGTGACGTCCAAGCGTTGTCAGAACATTTTGGGACGGAACCAACGCTAGTTATTGCTTCAGAAATTACTCCATCCGAGGCCAAAATAGAGCCTCTTCCAATAAATACCGCCAGCATTCCCAATGATCATCTACAATATGCAATAACATGGTTTTCATTAGCTATTGTCTGGACATTTATGAGTATCACCTTTTTATGGCGCACTAGAAGCAAATCAAAAGGCATTAACTGATGCAGTATATCTCAACACGGGGAACAGCACCTGAACTGAGTTTTGAAGACACAATGCTCACTGGTTTAGCAAGAGATGGTGGTCTTTACGTGCCTAAATCGGTACCCATGATGTGTCCAGCAGACATAAAAGCATTACAGGGCCTATCCTATGAAGAAACAGCCTTCCGCGTAATGCGTCCATTTGTCGGAAATACCTTTACGGATGAAACGTTTTTTGAAATCATCGAAGCATCCTATAAAAATTTTAGCCACTTTGCACGGGCGCCTTTAGTACAACTAAATAGCAATCATTTCCTGTTGGAATTATTTCATGGCCCCACTTTGGCCTTCAAAGATTTTGCGATGCAGCTGATCGGTCAAATGTTCCAAGTAATATTGCGTAACCATGGCGAACGTATCACCATTGTAGGAGCGACCAGCGGTGATACGGGAAGCGCTGCTATTGAAGCTTTCCGCGGTTTGGACACAGTTGATGTATTCATTCTTTATCCGCATGGACGTGTGTCCGAGGTTCAGCGCCGTCAAATGTCCACGCCCATGGAGTCTAATGTCCATGCCCTCGCACTAGATGGTAACTTTGACGACTGCCAAGCACGGCTAAAAGATATGTTTAATGACTTCGAATTCCGTGACGGTGTAAGATTAGCTGGTGTAAACTCAATAAACTGGGCGCGTGTGCTTGCTCAGGTGGTCTACTATTTCTCCTCTGCGGTATCTTTAGGGGCACCAGACCAAAAAGTTAACTTTACAGTACCGACTGGAAATTTTGGAGATGTTTTTGCAGGATATATTGCCAAACGAATGGGACTTCCCATTGAAAAGCTTATAGTAGCCACTAACCAAAACGATATCTTACACCGCTGCATAAGTACAGGGGAATATCGTAAACACGAAGTACTACAATCTTACAGCCCTTCCATGGATATTCAGGTCAGTTCAAACTTTGAACGTGCACTCTTTGATCTCCATGATAGGGATAGCCAAGCAATTTGCGAGTTAATGGATGAGCTGCAAAACCAAGGAGGCTTTACGCTCTCAAAGGCTATCCTCAACAATTTGCAGCATCATTTTTCTTCGAGTACTGTGTCAGAAAAACAAACTTTAAAGATGATTCAAGTTATTAGTCAAACTAGCGGCGAAATTCTGTGCCCGCATTCTGCTATTGGCGTTTACGCGGCACAGAAACTGCACGATAAAGAAATTCCAATGATCACTCTAGCTACTGCGCATCCAGCGAAATTCCCCGATGCCTTAGAAAAGGCCAATGGCTTGCGCGCAGCGCTTCCTGGGCGTATGGCTGAACTTTATCAAAAACCAGAGCGCGTTACAAAGGTAGATAATAATTTGGAAATACTCAAAAACCTCATACAAGATCGGATAAATTCGTGAGCGTTCAACATCATAAACTCTCAAATGGTTTCCAAATTGTAACTGAGCATATGCCTGGCATGCAATCCGCTTCAGTTGGGGTGTGGGTCAAAGCGGGAGGGCGGCACGAAAGATTAAATGAAAACGGGATCGCGCATTTTCTAGAACATATGGCGTTCAAAGGCACAAAGGTACGGTCCGCCCTTCAAATTGCGGAGATGATTGAAGATGTTGGAGGGTATATCAACGCATATACCTCTCGCGAAGTCACAGCTTATTACACACGCGTTTTGAAAGAGGATGTTCCACTGTCTATTAATCTTCTCTTCGACATTCTGCAAAATTCAGTTCTTGAAGAAAAAGAAGTTGATGTTGAGCGCGGTGTAATCCTTCAAGAAATTGGTCAAACTCTCGATACGCCGGATGATGTGATCTTTGACTGGCTACAAGAAACTTCTTTTCCCAGCCAAGCGCTGGGGCGAACTATCCTTGGTCCTAGTAAAAAGGTCCAAGGCTTTACACGTAAAGATCTACAAGGTTTTATTGCCGAACACTATCATCCCGAACGCATGATCCTGTCTGCAGCAGGTGGCATTGATCATGAGGAAATAGTAAAACTTTCTGAAGCAAGTTTTGGAACGCTCTCATCCAATGCCAAGTCCGAAAAATTTGAGGTAGCAAAATTTATTGGTGGGGAGTACCGAAAGCAAAAAGATCTAGAGCAAGCACATATGGCCCTTGCCTTTGAAAGTCCAAGCTACCGTGACGATGATATTTATACTGCTCAGATCTATTCAGTGGCACTTGGGGGTGGAATGTCATCTCGGCTTTTTCAGGAAATTCGCGAAAATCAAGGGCTTTGCTACTCAATCTTTGCGCAAACTGGTGCATTTAGTGATACCGGAATGACAATGATTTACGCTGGCACAAGTGCAGAACAGTTGCCCGATCTAATGAAGCTTACCTTTGGTGAACTCAAGAGGGCAGCAGACGATATTAGCACAAATGAATTGGAACGATCCAGAGCTCAAATGAAAGCAGGAATGTTAATGGGATTGGAAAGCGCCTCAAACCGAGCAGAACGTTTAGCCCGTTTAGTCCAAATTTGGGGATATGTTCCAGAATTAGAAGAAACTGTCATGAAAATTGAAAGCGTAACGCTGGAACGCTTGCGCGTATTTGCAGAGAAAATCGCTTTGAAAGCTCCATTATCCCTAGCACTATACGGACCCATCGATCATGCTCCAAAACTTGAAGATGTGAAACAAAGCTGTGCTGCCTGATGTTCTTTCTCAATCGCAGAGTGAGCATAGAGACCGAGAGCCTAGTCCTTCGCCCACCAGCACATCGGGATTTCACAGAATGGGCAAAGATGCGCTCGGAGAGCCGTAAATTTTTAAAACCTTGGGACCCGACATGGGCAAAAGATCATCTAACGCGCAAATCGTTTGCGAGACGTGTCTACTGGTCACAGAAATCAATCAATGATGGTGTGGCTTACCCCATGATGTTATTGCACAAAAGGGAGAAGCATCTTCTTGGTGCAATCACTTTGGATAATATTCGTAGAGGCCCGTCTCAAGTTGGCACAATCGGTTATTGGATGGGACAAAAATACGCCCGTAACGGATTTATGCAGGAAGCACTGCGAGGCATGGTTAGCTACGCTTTCGGTACCTTAAATCTAAGCAGACTTGAGAGCGCCTGCCTACCAGAAAATAACGCGTCTCGCGGTTTGCTTGAAAAATGTGGTTTTAAATATGAAGGCGTAGCGCAGGCGTATATCCAGATCAATGGACGCTGGCGTACGCATGTGCTTTATGCTTGCCTACGTAATGATAGGCGTGGGAAGACAGATATTGTTTAGAGCTATGCAAACAAAAAGTTAATGCTAGTTTATTAAATAGGATAAAGACGGACAGTTCTAATGAGACTTCACGCCGTAGATGATACTTTTATTAGCCATCTGAAGAAAATTCTACCCGAAGGCGTTATCCATCCAGCAGAGCCGCGCTATCTGGAAGAACCTAGGGGGCAATGGATGGGCAAAAAGGCTCTACTAGTGCGTCCAGAAACGACACAGCAAGTAAGTTTGCTTATAAAAGCTGCATATGAGGCAAGGGTGGCGGTAATTCCATATGGCGGAGGTACAGGCCTTGTTGGTGGACAAATCATGCCGGTGGGTCCATCACCTTTGATCTTATCGTTGGAACGAATGAACAAAATCCGTAAAATTTATGCATCAGAAAATGTTTTGATTTCTGAAGCCGGCGTTACTCTTGCCGAGGTACGAAACGCAGCTTACGATGTCGATCGGCTCTTTCCACTCTCGCTTGCTGCTGAGGGGTCGGCAAGAATCGGAGGAAACCTGGCGACCAATGCAGGCGGTATAAATGTGTTGCGTTATGGAAATGCTCGCGATCTCTGCATAGGATTGGAGGTTGTACTGCCTGATGGAAAAATCTGGAACGGTCTAAGCCGATTACGGAAGGATAATACCGGCTATGATTTACGCAACTTGTTGATTGGATCCGAGGGCACGTTGGGTGTAATTACAGCTGCTTCTTTAAAACTTTTTGAGCAACCGTCCCACTTCTACACCGCTTTTTTGGAAGTGGCATCTCCCAGCGCAGCAATTAATATTTTGTACACATTACGGGCAAGTTTGGGCAATGTGGTAAGCGCTTTTGAATTGATACACAAACAAGGTTTTGATTTTCTGAGTGAGAAACTCCCTGAAATTAAATTACCCTTTAAGGAAGCATCAGAATGGATGGTACTTTTAGAAATTGGATTTGAGGGAACCACAGATGGAGAAAGCTCGATTGACGCTTTTTTCACGGTGGGGCAAGAAAAAGGACTTATAACAAATGCTATAATTGCTCAATCCGAAAGGGAACGACACGAATTCTGGGCTGTCCGCGAATATATCCCAGAGGCAAACCGTTTAATCGGCTCCATTTCTAGCCATGATATTTCCCTACCATTGTCTGCCATACCTGAGTTTATCGAACGCGCAAAAGTTTTGATTTCAAACTTGGGGGCATTTAGAATTAACTGTTTCGGCCATTTAGGCGATGGGAACCTTCATTTCAATGTTTTTCCAATTCCGGGCAAATTACACCAAGTCAACGTCAAATCACAAAACAGAATCAGACATCAAGTACATCAGCTTGTGAACTCGATGGAAGGTTCTATAAGTGCGGAGCATGGAATTGGTCGGCTCAAACTTGCTGACCTAGAACGGTACGCAGACCCTGCCAAGCTCTCGGCGATGCGCGCCATTAAAGATGCATTGGACCCAAGAGGTATAATGAACCCAGGCGTTATATTGCGTCCATTATAATAGTAAACCAAGTTTTTCATTTTCCTCATTATAATGTGTTTGTATTATGGAGACTTCAGGCTTTTCAGACAAACTTCGATCTGGCTTGATCCGAATGTAGCATCATGAGGAATAGCATTGCAGTTTCAATAGATGAAAAGGACGGTATTTGGACAGTTGTACACGCGCGACCTGAAGTAGGTAATGCTATGGATCCTGAAAGTGCTATGGCACTTTTTGAATCATTAAAATGTTTGATTCCGATGATAATTCTAGAGTTGCCGTATTTTAGGGGAAAGGTGGTGCTTTTTGCGCTGGGTGGGATTTGAAACATGTCACAGACTTGGCTTGTACAGGCACTGTAGACATATATGATTTTCCGCCGGAAGGAGAACAACCGATGGCTCCCATGAGACCAAATCGGCTTAATTTATCCAAACCCGTGATTGCTACTGTCTCTGGCACTGCTGTGGTAGGTGGGATGGAACTTGCGTTTTGGGCAGATATACGAGTGATGGAAAAAAGTGTTTACATGGGCGTATACTGCCGTTGTTGGGGTATTCCTTTGATAGTTGAAGGACCAGTCCGTTTACAACGTCTCGTTGGAGAGGGCCGCGCGATGGATCTGGTACTTACAGGGGTAAAAGTAGATGTAGAAGATACTTTGCAAATTGGACTACGCGACTAAGTTGTACCTGACGGCCAAGGACGCGAGGAAGCAGAGGATCTAGCCAACAGCCTTTTGCAATTTCCAAAAAGCTGCATGAAGGCAGATCGCTAGTCGGTGCGAAACCAGCACGGACTATAAGAACAAGACGCTCTAAGAAAAGAATGGTGGAACAATAAAGCAGAACTGTAGAGAGGATGTATTGCTCGCGTCAGGCGGTTTGCAAGCGAAAAAGGCCGTGGAGGCGGTTTCAAAGATTTACAGTTCAAGCTTCAAATCTTTCAAATTTCATATCACTTCTTACATCACTTCCCGTTCAGCCCAACCCGCAAATATTTTTTCTAAGGCAACAACAACATAATAAAGAATGATGCCAAGTAGGGCCAATGCTATAAGAACAGCGAACATTAGAGGATAATCGGCATTTGTTTTGCCACTGTCAAAGAGCGCACCTAGGCCGCGACCATGCGGCGATACAATCTCCATCAAGTTGGTGCCAATGAATGCCAACGTGACTGCAACTTTCAGTGCTCCAAAAAATTCAGGTAAAGTTTTTGGAAGCGCAATTTTCCAGAAAATTACAGCCTTTGATGCTCCGAGTGCTCTAAGAATATCACGGTATTCAGGTTCTAATGTAGATAATCCAATGGACACAGAAACAGCAATTGGAAAGAACGAAATCATGAAAGCAATAAGAATCGTATTTAGATCATGCTGACCCACAAAAATTAAAGCCACAATAGGGACCACCGTTGCTTTCGGTATAGCGTTAAAGCCTACAAGAAGTGGATAGAGTGCTTCTCTCATAGTTTTCGAAAACCCCATAACCATGCCAAGCCCAACGCCTACAGCTACAGCGAGTAATAATCCCACGACTGTGCGCCATAAAGTATCCCAACCGTAATTTAAAAAGAGTACTCGGAACTTCCAAAAGGCCGGCCATAGGTCTGAGGGTGACGCCATTTTGTAATTTGGCCAATCGTTAACCCAAACTAAAGCTTCCCAAAAAACAAGAAATATGGCCATTGCGATTAAGGGAATTGCGATTTTTTTCATATCTTTTCGTTCCCCCTGCCCTGCGCAATTTTAATTTGGTGACGCAAATCATTCAGCATTTCAATCGACTCTGCTGTATATAAGTCATCCAGTGCCCTTGGAGCCTTTTGAGGAATGTCTAAGACATATTGGGAAGTTGCTGGCCTACCAGATAAAACCACAACCTGATCAGACAGAAAAATTGATTCTCTTAAATCATGCGTTATCAAGACACCGGTAAATGGTTCTTTTTCTTTGAGTTTATGCATAACCTGCCAAAGGTCTTCTCGCGTAAAAGCATCCAGTGCTGCAAAGGGTTCATCGAGGATCAAGACCTCGGGCTTGTGAACCAGAGCGCGGCACAGTGATGCCCGTTGACGCATGCCGCCAGAAAGTTCAGATGGGCGCTTATTTTCAAAACCAGAAAGCCCCACCAATGCCAAGAGCTCTAAAGCTCGATCTTTTCTTTTCGCAAATTTACTAACACTTCCAACAATTTCTAGGGGCAGGATAACATTTTGAACGATCGTACGCCATTCAAGCAGTACTGGATTTTGAAATGCCATACCAACCGTTGCTCTTGGTTCGCTTACTTTTTCACCAGCAAGTCGCACAACACCAGAGTCCGGTTTCAAAAGCCCCGCGATTAAACGCGTCAATGTGGATTTACCGCATCCAGATGGACCAACGACAGAAGTGAACCCATTTTGGGGCACGTTCACTGATAAGTTATCCAGAACGGGTAAAGGACCTGTTTGCGTTTTGTAAGTGTGCGAGACGTTTTCAATCTGAATAAAACCAGTCGTCATTAAACTTGCTCTTTTAATTATTTTAAAAGGGCGACCATTTGAACGCCCTTTGTTACCTTTATCAATTTTAGTCCAAACTAAAGCCACCATCTGGTAAATACCTGTCGGTGAAATATAGGCTGACATCAGGTTTACCCTTGAATTCGTATGTTTCTCCAAGCTGCGTAATCGCCTCTTTTAAACGCTCAGTTTCCACCATGCCCATACCATTTGCCTTCACATTATCAGTAAGAACATTAGCACTTAGTGCCAACATCAGACGGCGCTCTTCAAGGGTGGCATCAGCTGCAGGATTACGTTTAATAAGAGAAGCAACTGCTGATGTTGGATCAGAAATCGCATCTATCCATCCGGCTGCAATGGCGGTTAAAAAGGCTTTTAAAACGGCTGCATTCTCATTTGCGAAATCTGTGTTTGCGATGATCGCGTTGCCATAAAGTTTCAGGCCATAATCGGCCATAAGGATGGTCGAAATATCCTCTTCAGGCACTCCTAGCTTAACGAGGTTTAGGTAGGATGAGAAGGAAAATCCTGTAACGGAATCTACCTTTCCTTCGGCCAACATCGGTTCTCTAGTGGGGAAACCTAAAGGTTCAACGGTTATCTTGTCCATGTCAATTCCATTTGCCTTTGCAAAGGACGGAAACTGAGCCCAAGCACCATCGGGAGGCGGAGCACCAAGAACTGAACCTTCAAGATCATCGGGACCATTTATCCCGAGTGACTTTCTGCCAATTACAGCAAATGGTGGTTTGTCATAGACCATCATAACACCAGTCACGGGAGCCCCAGGGTTCTGATCAAGGAACTTAATCAATGAGTTGATATCAGCAAAACCAACTGGGTAAGCGCCAGTTGCTACCTTGGGTATGGCATCCAATGATCCTTTACCTGGTGATATTTCAACATCAAGACCGGCTGCTGCAAAATGGCCATTATCAATCGCCGCAAAATAAGGCGCGGAAGGGCCTTCAAATTTCCAGTCCAAAGCGAAAGAAATTTTTGTATCGGCATTAGCAGGAGCAAGGGTCAAACACAGGAAGACCCCCAAAATGTTGGCTAAACTTCCACAGACTTTTCGGATCAAGTTCATATCGATCTCCTTTTCACAAAAAAATAAAAGTGAAACGAAGCAAACAGTGAATCAATAGCTTTTGTAAAGTACGTTAGGCATTTTTTTTTAAACGTGAGACAAGTTAATTATAAACTGACAATAAATTCAGCTCCTTTTAAATTCGAACATAAAGTTGACATAATAATTTGAATCAAAAAGTAAGAACATGACTTGAGCGGCTAGCGCGAGTCCTGCGCTGAATTAATGCTAACACTCTGATCTCAGAGATAACAGTAGTCCCGGGTTCATAGCAATACAGCGCAAAATAGTCAGTAATTCGGTCGGCAACGATGACTTCCCCTAGCAAATGCCAGTACGGCGCTATTTCCCAACGTTTCCCACTACCGTTCTCCGCCCCTGAAGTAAAACTCAATATCAGATATAATGGAATTCGTGGTACACTCTTGCCTTTGTAAAAGGCCAGGATACGAGACTGTCGCGTCATACCGTAAGTCTGTTTTGAAACCAGTTCATAATGCTTAAAAGCTTTGTCACTGGAATAAAGAACCGGTCAGACTAGCCTATAATGGTATGAAAAACCCACATTCCGTAATTCGTGTGGTGTAAAATGAAAATAATCGAAAGAACAAAACTCAATCTATTTATACGATCCGCCACGTTAAAACTTCTCTTTAACTTTTTAACTTTAGAGAATCTGGAAATTGGGCTTTTGATAACCAACTGGCTGGCCAAGTTTAGCGTTGAAATGGGAAATGCCATAGAATTTGGAAATGATGCTAATGCAAAGTAGTTTTCATTGCTCAGCCGCACCCCCTGAACAACCAGTAAAATCACTGTAGTTACAGCCAAAACACATGCGATGCTGTTAAGATATAGTACAAGTGAAAATACTCTTATCAGATCAGAAGCTTTAGTATTCATTTTTTGAATATTAAGGTGACCATAATATAATGAAAAATAAAAAACGTTAAAACAAAAAATATAAAGCCATCATAATTATTATTTAAAATCTTGAGGCTTATAAGAACTCCGGTAAGTATAGAGACTGACCCTATTGTAAGAAAAATTCTAATCGGTGCCACCGAAAAGATTATTAATCCAATGAATCCAATGGTAACCCAAGTATACCAAGTTGGCCATGTGAACATTTGTAATTCGATTAAATTCATAATATTTTTAGGGTATAACTAAGGACCAACTTTTCCAAATTCTATTTTAGTTGATATTTTGAGCGTTAACAAAAGTGTGAAAGACTTTTTCATCGCATCCATGAATTTAGATTGTTGCGAATCTTAAATCGATTTAAATGGAGATTAATTGTTTTTTTTTAAGAGAGTAGGTTTAATTTTTTAATTCGTATTTTTTTTCTAACTCAATCAGCTTCTTGTGTTTGTCAGGCCCATCATACTCAAAAATCTTTTTTGTTTTAACGCCTTTAATATTAGCAAAATCTTTCATAAGTTTCTCAGGAAAGTATGTTACTTTTATTGATCTAAATCCAGGTAATTTTCTCAAAAGAATTGAAACTGAACGGGCGCAAAGAGCTGGTGCAACGGGTCCATTAGATTTTGCCAGATTTAAAGCTTTTTGGGCTACAATATCTGAAACCAATATTGATTGTATCACTACGTGATGTGTTTCTCGAGCATGAATACTTAGATAGAATTCTTCAAGACTTTCATCTATGCCATACAAAACATCTGCCTTCTCTTTTAAAAGCTTTGACCTAACTCGACCAGCCGGATCAAAAATGACTTTTTCAGTCGCCTCAATTATTAAGCTAGAATGTCCGCCTCGCTTTGTAGTGTTGCTCATAACTGTAACAAGAATAATTTCCTTTGAAAAAAGTTCAGTTTCTCCCGCAAAACAAAAATTTGAAATCACGTGAATGGAAATAATGAGGAATAAATTTACGAATAACTTCAACTTCAATCTCCCTCAGTATACTAACTGATTAATCTTTAAACTATTTCAAAATCATAATCCGTGGTATCGTATTTTTAAAAATTGAATCTATTGCAAGACTGAATACAAATGAACCGATTATTGCTCATTTTATTGTTTATCGTCACAGTATTATACCTAATTTTCTTGTGGTCTGATGAAGAAGTGCCGGTTTATCGATTTAATCCAGTAGAGCAACTACATCATGACAAAAATTTATTTACGCAAGGCTTAGAATATAAAAACGGCCTCTTATACGAGGGTTCTGGCCTAAGAGGTGCTTCAGAATTGCGCGTTACGCAAATTGGCTCTGAGGAAATCTTACAAAGAAGATTTCTAGAAAAAAAATACTTTGGAGAAGGAATAACCATTTTTGAGGATCAAGTTTTTCAGCTTACATGGCAGTCTGGAAAGGGCTTTATTTATGACTTAAATACTTTAGAATTACGTGATGAATTTTCAATTACTGGCGAGGGTTGGGGGCTCACGAATGATGGTCAACAGCTGATAATGAGCAATGGGTCAGATCGATTAATCTTTTTAGATCCCAATTCGCTGAAACCGACCGGTGAGCTGTTGGTAAATTTAAAGGGTAAGCCACAATTCCTTTTGAACGAGTTGGAATATATAAATGGAGATGTCTGGGCCAATATATGGAAGAACGATCAAATCGTAATAATCGATCCATCGAGTGGCAAAGTGAAGTCGATAGTTGATCTCAGTAATTTTAGTGAGCGAAAAAGAAGGCACGATGTTTCAAATGGCATTGCATTTAATGAAGAGCAAAACACTGTATACCTAACTGGTAAAAATTGGTCATCCATCTATGTTATTAGGTTAGATCAGAAAAGAAAAATAAATAGAAATCTTTTTTCACGCGCTTACACACGATTTGGCTTCTTGCTGAGATGATATCTGCAGCGAGTTAAGTGAGTTCTAAACCTTACTAGTGCGCTAAGCTACTACTAACACTCTTAAATCATTAGATATACTAGACTTCAGTTCGTCACGATAAGGCGTATTCTTATAAGTAATTTTGTCACTAATCGACTTGGGAAGCAAGAGCCCTGGAGGTATGCCCGGGTATATTACTCAACCATCACCTGAAATTGCGGGTTGGCAACCGTCAATCATGGTAATTCTACTCTAATAGCCCTGCTTGACTGTTTTATGTGACTAGTGGTTGGGGACTGCTTGTGCATCCTGCTTACACGAGGGGGTGTTCTATAATATTAACCTTCCGCTTCAAAAATAGCGTTGGTAGTTTAATTAGTGTATTCAGTGTAGGCAACCCTTAAAAGTCCCCAGAGAATTCCCTCAAAAAAGTTTTCCAAACTGCCTTCACTACCTACACTGATATTCACTTAGAATTTCAACACTGGCTGAATACCATGCCATTTTATCCCGCTTGAGGTGCGCGACCGATGGGCGCTGGTTAGTTTGTCTAAGGCTTTTTTGAAGGCTTTAGTGGACTACGTCTTTCGGCCAATTGCTTTGCAGTAATGGCGATAAGCCTCGTATAGTTTAGAGGCTAGATCTTTGAGATCTGCCTCCACGTTACATTCATCAATAACATACTCAGCTATACTATCCATCTCAGTTTTTTAAGAACGTATTTGTTAAACAAGCACTCGCGGAGGATTAAGACCCTGTTTTTGCCAATCCATTACAAATTAAATAAGAAATAGTATAATTATCCAAGGCGTTTCAACGACAAGAACTCACTCTTTTGCCCGTAAAGCCGCCAGCTTTATTCTGTTTTCAAACTTCATCATTTAGTTTTCACGCTTCCTAAGGGCAGCACCAACCAAGCTTTGCCTCCAGTCCATTTAAACTGTTGCTACTTCCAGAAGGATCGATTTCTAACCCAATAAAGACTAGAATTGACCAAATAAAGACAAGGTTGCAGCTGCACTGTCGATGATCGGGCAACCTACCTCCTCCTGCATGGCTTGGGCGAGCGCTGCTCCTGCAACATTGGTACACATAATGACGATGGCATCTGGACGCTCTTCAGAAACGGTTCTAATCATTTGGGCAATGGTGTCTTGCGGCATAGATGAGAAATCATTGCTCTGATCGCCACCAGCATAGGCAACAGCCACAATCTCATACCCCGAACTTTCATAGTTGAGTTTGATCTGATCGGCCACATCGGCAGTGTAGGGCATGACCATACCCAGACGCTTTGCCGCTAGCTCATCAAGCTGTCGGTTGATTTCCAACACACAGCTTCCTGTAGGAACGCCGGTTTTCTGTTGCATCTGGTCGATAAACTGCAAATCGTGCGCAAATCCGAGCCAACTTGCAGAAGTACCTCCCCATACAACAGCATCGACCTTAGCATCACACAATAGCATTGCCGCGCCTAGCTGCGTCTCTAGTTCAAATTGCGTACGCGAAGTTTGGTCCAGCTTGACATCCAATACCCCGAGTCTTGAAATATGTATAGTAGCGTTACCTCTGGCCTTTTGAACAAGCTCTTCGAGCACTACGTTTGAGGAAGGGATCAGTAGGCCAAAGCGTTTCATACGATCGACGTTCTCGCGGAAATTCCACCATCCACAGTAAAGACGGTGCCCGTAATATAACCAGCGCGATAGGAAGCGAGAAATGCTACCAAATCCGAGATTTCGCGACAATGCGCAGGACGACCCAACGGGTAACCGGCAGCTAGTTCTTCATACCGCTCTCCGTCACCAAGATCTTTTTCAGCCCATTTCTTCAGCATATTAAAAATACGGTCGGTATTCACTGGACCGGGATTTATCCCCACAACGCGCATGTTATCGTCCAGAGCAAATCCTCCAAGCGCCCGGGTGAACCCCATAAGACTGATATTGCCAGACGCGCCTGCGATATAATCGCGGTCAAGCACTTCGCCGCCATTTCCGATAATATTGATGATAACGCCGCCGCCACTCTCTTTCATCTTCGAATAGAACTGACGACACATATTGATGTAACCAAATACCTTCAGATCGAATCCTTTGCGCCATGCGACCTCGTCTACGTCCCATAGATCTCCGCTTGGAATAGCCCCTGCGTTGTTGACCAGTATGTCAATATTACCAATCGTTTTAGCTAGGTGTTCCGAAGCCGCTTCGCTGGTTAGGTCTAGCGGATGAAGTGTCACTGAAACATTAGATGTCTTGGATATGCGCACTTTCAGCGCTTGAAGCTTGTCTTCGCTGCGGGCTGTGATGTGCAGGTGTACTCCTTCAGCGGCAAGTGTTTCAGCGATATGTTCGCCAATGCCCATCGAAGCACCAGTTATCAATGCGGTTTTCCCATCAAGCTTTAGGTCCATCAGAAGTCTGCGCCTTTCATAGTAAGAACGATACGCCCTTCCACGCGACCTTCGATCAATTCGCTGAGCGCGGTGTTGATGTCATCAAAGGGCATCTCGTTGATTACGCCCTTCACCTTACCGCCAGCCGCTAGTCGAAGAAGTTCATTCATTTCCTGACGGTTCGAGGCAGAACTGCCCACCACTGTCAGGCCCCGTTCAACCACCTGATATGTGTAAAACGCCATTTCTCCAGCTGGAACGCCGGTAAGCACAATACGCGCACGCGGGTTGCAGGCCTCCAGCATGATAGGCCAGGTAGATGTTACTGGTGCGAAGTTCACACAGCCATGCGCGCCACCTAAGGCAATGATTCTCTCTCCGGCCTTATCCCCAGCGGTTACAGTTTCATCCGCGCCAAGCTCTTTTGCCGTAACCAATTTTTCGGTCGATATATCAACCGCAATTACCCGCAAACCCATGAGTTTAGAGATCTGAACCGCGTATTGACCAAGCCCACCCATACCAAAGATTGCAACGGTGTCGCCGACTTGAACTCCAGTTTTCTTGATCGAGGCATAGGCCGCAGCGCCCGCGCACATCAAAGGAGCAGCTTCAACCGGAGTAATTCCATGAGGGATTTTGTTGGCCCACTGATCGCGAACGCAGACATATTCGGAAAAACAACCGTGGACAGAATAACCGGTAGCATCAAAATGCGGGCAATAGTTTTCACCACCGGTCAGGCAATCTCGGCAATGACCGCAGGCCCCGTAAACATAGCCAATGCCGACACGGTCGCCTACCTTTAGCCGCGAGGCGTTTAACCCCAATGCCACAACAAGGCCAATACCCTCGTGTCCCATAATCAGGGGAAGGGTCGGTGGAGCGTGTTCACCCTTCCAGATATGGACATCTGTGAAACACAATCCACTCGCCTCAACTTGAATAAGCACTTCACCTTCTGCAGGTTTTGGTACTGGCATATCCACAAGCTCGAGAGGCCGATGATAGTCCTTCAGGAGGGCAGCTTTCATAGATTTTGGGATCAGCATTATCATTCCTTTAAGGTCATTGAGAATACCAAGAAGGAGTACTACACAATTGTCAATAACGTTGGATTGGTAGTCCATAGTCAACCGAACTTCAGATTTTCCAATTGTAACCTGAAAGACCTAGTCTCATACTTGGAATACCAAAAGGAGGCGCAATATGTCTGACATCGTAGATCAGTTTCTCAAGAAAGGTACCAACAAAGGCGTGTTTTATGGCGGCATGTTTCGAAAATCCGCGCGACAGGAAACAATCGAAGTGCGCAACCCGGCAACTTCAGACATAATTACCCACGTGCCTGATGCAGGTGAAGACGATATAATCGCAGCCGTCTGTTCCGCGCGGGCAGGTTTTGAAGTCTGGTCCAAGATAGACCCAATCGACCGAGCTCGCCATCTGCGAAAATTCGCTGATATTATTGCAGAAAATATCCCAAAACTCGCACTGTTGGAAACAGCGGTGACTGGGAGATCAATAAAGGAAATGCGTGCACAAATGGGGCGCATACCTGAGTGGATTGAGTATTTCGGGGGCATTGCAATGGGGCTTGAAGGAGAAAGTAATGTGGTCAGGGGCGGCTATGTCACCATGACCCACTATGAACCTTTAGGGCCAGTGGCCTTGCTGACACCATGGAACCATCCAATCCTTATCCTAGTCAAGAAAATGGCGGCAGCGCTGGCTGCCGGAAACACCTGTGTAATAAAACCTTCAGAACTTGCTCCAGTCTCTCCTTTAGTACTCGCCGCGCTCGCCACCGAGGCAGATTTACCTAATGGTGCGGTTAACGTTGTTACAGGCGGTCCTGGAACAGGAGAGGCACTTTGTGCGGCAGACGATATACACTATATTGATTTGACCGGCGGAACTGTAACGGGTCGGAAAGTGGCGGCAAAGGCCGGTGACCGTCTAATTCGCTCCACAATGGAACTGGGAGGCAAGACGCCAATTATCATTTGCGAGGATGCCGATCTTGACGGTGCTATTGCAGGAACTCTTTTCGCGGCTTTTATAGCTTCAGGACAAACATGTGTCTCTGGCGCCCGGTTCATCGTGCACACTTCAATTTATGACCACTTTACCAAAGCACTTGCTAAGCGCGCAGACGCCATCAAGGTTGGGGACCCAATGGCAGATAGTACCCAAATGGGACCAGTGATTTCCAACGCCAGTAAAAACCGATGTATTCGTATGATTGCACAGGCAAAAGCCGATGGAGCGGTACAGATAGCTGGCCTATGTCCATTGGACCTAGAAACTCCCTTCGACAAGGGGTATTACCTGCGCCCAACCGTGTTCAAAGACGTAAAGTCAAATCATGGTTTGTTCTTGGATGAAGTCTTTGGGCCGGTGATTTCCGTGACCCCATACAAAAAAGAGGAAGAAGCCCTGCAATTGGCTAATATTGGGGATTTTGGTCTTGGGCTTTCTATCTGGTCGCGCGACATTGCACGTGCTCATCGGCTTTCGCTAGGGGTACGCGGTGGAATTATCTGGCTAAACGACCATCACCGCAACGATCCCCGTTCAATTTGGGGCGGCTTACGTGACAGCGGCTTTGGCAAAGAAAACGGCTGGGATGCACTGAAATCTTATATGACTAAGAAGTCGGTGATTGTACGCACCGCGCCTGGTTATGATGATTGGTTCGCCGGTTCTTCGCGATATGGTTAAACCTTACCATTAAAAAGCAAAAGAGGCCCTATTTCAATTTCGACCATTCTCAATTACAGTTGAGTGGAACCAACGCATAACCGCGCAGACCTTTGGATCAAACATGTCACGACGTTACTACGGTCTCCCTCCTTTTACCACACTTGCTGTTTTTGAAGCCGCGGCGAGACATCTTAGCTTTAAGAATGCAGCGCAAGAATTGTCGGTGACGCCTGGGGCCGTGAGTCATCAAATCAAGGCGTTAGAAGGTGAAATCGGTGTTTTACTTTTTGAGCGTCAGCATCGAGGTGTCCAACTCACTATTGAAGGCACGGCGCTCTTTGAGACCCTTGCCTCGACCTTTCGGCAAATTTCACGGCAGTTGGCTCACATTCGAAAATCAGGCGATGCCGATGCTGTGTTGGTTGGCTCCACAACGGCGGTTGCAGCTTTTTGGCTGTCACCTGCAATTATTAGTTTCTGGCGTGATTTCCCAGAGATAAAAGTTAATCAAGTAACGCAAGATCACCCATTTCAGAACGCGCGCGACTTTGACTTCGTTATATCTTATGGTCCAACTCATGATCTAAGCTTAGACCAGGCCCCCCTATATCGAGATGAGCTTGTTCCCGTCGCTTCGGACGAATTGGCCGTAAGGCTGCAATCCCTTAGTGTGGCAGAGCTCGCACAAGAACGTTTGATCCACTTGGATACAGCAAATTCCTCGTGGACAAGCTGGCGCGAGTGGTTCGGACACTTTGGATATAAAGGCGATATTGCATATGGAAGACGTGTAACCAGCTATTCAGTTGCTTTGCAGATCGCTTGCAAGGGTGCCGGTGTCGCTTTGGGCTGGCATCGCCTCGTACAGCCCATGATTGAAAGCGGAAAACTGACAATCGTGAATACGCAATCCATGCCCGCCCCGCATCAATTTTATCTGGTTGGCCTCCCAGATGCAAAGCTGTCGGCGGGAGCACGTGCACTGAAAGATTGGATTCTCGAAGAGGTTGCTAAGCGCACGATTTAGCTCAGGTCAACTAAGAATGAGTTTTTCAGATATTGATCGCTGTGCTCATTTTCGCTCACCTGGCGTAGATACATCTTCCTGCCAAAGAGATGCCTATGAACGATTACAGTCCCTTATCCTCTGTACTTCTCGAGGTAAACACGGCTAAAGGTTTGCCAAACGAGCACTACATTGACCCCATCGTTTTTGACGAAGAAAAGCGATCGGTACTTTTCTCAAATTGGTCCGGAATTGGGTTTGGCAAGGACATACCCGAAGCAGGTGACGCAAAGCCGGTTGATTTCTTGGGTATGCCAATCTTGTTAGTCCGCGACCAAAATGGCAATGTCGGCGTGTTCCAAAATACCTGCCGCCACCGTGGTATGATTCTTGTGGATAAATCACGGAAAATCCGAGGTGCTATCCGCTGCCCCTACCATAGCTGGTGCTATGGTCTGAACGGTGAGTTGCGAGCAACACCACACGTTGGTGGGCCAGGCCAGAGCACTCACGAAGCCGTGGATATGGACAAGCTTGGGCTAATAAAAATTAGGTCGCATGTCTGGCGCGATGTGGTTTTTGTCAACATCAGTGGCAATGCACCGGAGTTTGAAGAGTCCCACAAAGAACTGCTGGAGCGCTGGACGGAATTTGAACAACCGATTTATCATGGCGGTGAGATCTCTACGTTCAAACTGGAACTCGCCACAAACTGGAAGTTGGCGGTTGAGAACTTTTGCGAGAGCTACCACCTTCCCTGGGTGCATCCGGGCCTCAACAGCTATTCGCGCCTAGAGGATCACTACAATATCGAACAGCCTGGCCATTACTCGGGTCAGGGTACTTTGGTTTACCGCCAGCTCTCAGACGCCGAAGGTCGGAAGCTACCGGACTTCTCAAACCTGAGCAGGCAGTGGGGTGAAGGTGCCGAATACGTAGCAGTCTATCCTAACGTATTGCTAGGCGTGCAACGCGATCACAGCTTTGCCATCGTACTAGAGCCCAAAGATTATGGTAACACAGTTGAACATATCGAAATCTACTATGCGAACGCCGAGGAAGACACACCGGAACACGATGGCTTGCGTGCGCTGAACGCACAACTATGGAAGACCGTATTCGAAGAAGACGTCTTCGTGGTTGAAGGGATGCAGAAGGGCCGTCATGGCGAGTTTTTTGACGGAGGCCGATTCTCGCCCGTAATGGATGGACCGACTCACAACTTTCACCATTGGGTAGCCACTCAGATTGAAAACGGCAGGACATTATGAGAGACGCTATGTGCGATGGGCTGGCCAGCAACTACCTGGCTGATTACTGGGTCGAGGGCGATGGCGCCGCTGCTATTGCCGTCGAAGACCCAGGGTTTGAAGAAAACTTCGCCGACTGCGCAAAGACGGGAGAAGACTCGTTCGCCCAGGAATTAAAAGCGGCGCGCACATCGTTGGAGCCAGGCGATTTGGCAAATGTAACCGAGTTTGGTCTTCTGGCCGGAATCTTCACACGTGATTTGGTGCGATCTCACCGTGTCGCATGTAAGTTGCACCCTGGGCAAGTTTTTGTAAACGAATGGTTGGCGGGCAGAATTTCGGCACCCTTTAACCGTGCCGGAAAGTCTGACTTCGGCCGCGAAAAGGGCTTGAAAGCTCTCTACAACGATGTTCGCACGAAGAACATTGCGTTCTCTCTCAAATACTGACAATGGACAGAGAAGCTCTGAATAAAGCGCTACTGGAGGCACACCACAGCAACGAAATAACAGAACTCGTGCTTCTTTACGCGATCGCAGGCGATGAGGCGGAGCTAAGACAAGATATTGACGCAGCTTGTTTTTACCTAACCCAAGCCTTTGTGTTTGCCCTTGAGGCCGGGGGGCCTGAGGCCGAAAGGCTCAACAAGCGTCTAGCCGACAAAGGTCGTGCCAAACTTCTGGAATTTTGAAATGACTATGAAAGATCTTTAGCAGGCTCCAAGGATGCGCGGCTTGAGGCTTACAAAAGGGATGTCAGCATCCAAGATTATATCGCTTTTAAACAACCCAGCGCCTTCTGCGAGACATATCCCAGTATCTGATATCAAAGCCACCAACCATCTCAGAGCATCATCAATCAATCAGCATTTTTGTCATGCTTTGCGGATATCATCTATTGGTATTGGAAGCCGCTTTCTCACCCAGCTGATTTATCAAAGTATATCCCTACAAATGGGTTCTTAAGATCAAGCACATAACCAGATATGGCAAAGTTAAATATACCTCTAATGGAACTGATAACCCTGCCAACGCTTGATCCAACCAGTCCCTTGACAATCAGATGATCCCTGTAGCTTAGAGCATCTGTCTTGAGTAGTCGCCTACGTTCTTAGTCCCGCAAGCATCGAACAGATAAGAACAGGCTTTTTGAGCAGCGGCTTCAAAGGTCTTTGGCTTACCAGCACCCTTTTGCGTTGAGTAGGTTTCTAGGGCCTAAGAGAGGTTAGTAGATTTCTCAGAACCGATAAACACATCAAGCTGAGCATTTCGGGAATAGGTCAGATATTCCTGTTTTAACAAACTACGCCCAATAAGATCAGGATCGGTCATTCTGAGGAGTGATCACTATTCATCCAATTTAACCGACGCAAACAAAGCCCTCAACTTAGCTGTCTGAGCAGACCTCGTCCTAAACCCCTGAACAACGCGAGGATAAGAATAATGGCTCAAAAGGTCAGGAGGGACAAGTCTTGAGAAATAGTAATACCCAGCCCGGTTAAACATGTATGGGACTTTTTTTGGTCAGTAACCTGGTCAACACTCTCTCCGGCACAATACTAAGACGATGCTATTTATTAGAATATTATCAGTAGGCTATCTACCAGTGGACTGCTTAAGTCTGGTGATATCTGGAGCGGGTAGCGGGAATCGAACCCGCACCTTAAGCTTGGAAGGCTCTTATGATACCATTTCACCATACCCGCTCATAAGAGAATTGAGATAGAGGATGCTGTTTTTGCCGTCAAGCCAGAAGGCCATAAATTCCGTTAAAATTCTTGACATTTTTCTTTTAAAATAAATTAATAGAGACGCCCGAAAAATGGTTGTGTCCTAGTAGCAGATCTATACCAGTCTTTGATCTTATCACGCTCTGACTGTTCCATCCCAGTTAAATTTCCTGGCGGCATCGCATGAGTGACCGCCGAATGTAAAAAAATTGCCGAGGACTGTGAAACCACATCTTTATTGGTCTCCAGATATACTTGCTTTGGTGCATAATGAATGCCTCGATAGACAGGTTCTCGCGCATGACACATTGAACAGCGTCCGCTGACAATCTCATAAACTTCGTCAAACCCTTCTACCGCGAAAAATGCCTCTTCCTTTTCACTCATCTTCTTCTCATAATTATTGTTCTCCTCGAGACCGACCGTTGACAGCCACATGATCAGAACAAACAAAAAGGAAGTAACGAGCCAGGTCCAATTTGGTGCGCCTTTCCGTGCATGAATTGTATTAAAATAGTGTCTGATACTTACTCCGATCAGAAATACTAGACTAGCAATCAACCAATTGTATTCACTCGCAAACGCAAGTGGATAATGATTAGAGAGCATCAAAAATATTACTGGCAGTGTAAGATAATTGTTGTGAGTGGAACGCAACTTTGCGATTCTACCGTACTCTACATCAGGCGTGCGGTCATTTATTAAATCATTCACCACGATACGCTGATTTGGCATAATTATGAAAAAGACATTTGCCGTCATGATGGTTGCCGTAAATGCACCAAGATGCAATAAAGCGGCCCGGCCTGTGAACACTTGAGTATAGCCCCAAGCCATCACTACAAGGAGAATAAAAAGCAAAAACATTAGCATAGTAGGTCGGTATCCCAGTGATGATTTGCAAAGAAAATCATAGATAATCCAACCCAGCGCGAGAGATCCAGCTGATATTAGGATTGCAACCATCAGGCTTAAGTCTGCTTTGGTAGGGTCAATCAGGTAAAGCTCCGCACCAGCCCAATACATAACCATTAAAAGTGCGGCTCCAGACAGCCAAGTTGCGTAGCTTTCCCATTTAAACCAGGTCAGATGATCTGGCATCTGGTTGGGAGCAACGAGGTATTTTTGGACATGGTAAAAACCACCGCCATGTACCTGCCACTCTTCACCATGTGCTTTATCTGGAAGGTTTTTCGTGCGTTGCAAACCCAAATCAAGAGCTATAAAATAAAAAGATGTTCCGATCCACGCCATAGCAGTTATTACATGAAGCCAACGTATTGCAAAGGTTAGCCAATCCCAGATGATTATAAAGTCACTCATTATCGCTCGCGTTTGCTTTCATGTTACGTTGTAGCATCTTTTCGTATTTACTTGAATTACAGAAATATCTAATAGTAGCAAAAAGAAACGAATAATTTCTTATTGTGAGAGTATCTGAACTTTAGTACGCCTCGACGAATTAAGAAATAGTGTCAGCTGTGGCGGCTGCACATAGATCTCAATTGGGAGGCCACCTCGGCTTAAAACTATTTCAGCGCACAAATTGAAAATTGCATCCTACTGAACAAAGTGAAATCTTGTAACATGATGCCACTGGGATACTGAAAACAATATAAATTGCTGAGGTAAAGGGGCATAAAGTAGCACCGTTTCCAAGAGGCTCAGTATACCTCGCCAAAACTTTTGTTATTGGGCGTAGTTTCATTTCGCCTACGATGTCATCGTTTAAGAAACTTTATCCAAAGATAGCTGTTAGAATGCGACTAAAAGACCATATTTTTGACATTTTCAAAAACTGAGAGCCAGACGGCCAAGGCATTATTCTAAAGCCTTATTTTGAGGTTATATCCCATCTAAATTATTGTAAGCTTTTGCCTATTTTGCAGGGAACCCCTCCACCACCATTACAACTAGGTTGTCTTTACCCTCATCATAAATAAAAGGACATGAAAACACGACTTTTGAGTGATTTCCTCTTTGGTGAAATAGCAGCTCGAATGACAGAAGTTATAAACATCGTTCAACTACCACGGTAAGTAGAATATCCAAAAGGAGACAACAAAAGAGGTACGTGATAGTGATTGTTACGGTGCATAGAAAACCGAATTGGTATAATGTCAAGGAATAAGCTTTCTTTTAATCTTTGGTTCTCCTGCGTCAGATACTGTCCAGCGTGAAAAATGAGTTCATAGTTACCAATTTCAAAAACATCCCGATTTAAGATCGGTTGATCGGTACGTCCATCAGCGTTCGTACGCATGTGATTCAAATGCTTTCGTACATCAGCCTCCAGTTTATATAAATCAATAGATAGGCCAATTGCCGGCATTCCTCTAGCTGTGTCCAAGACATGTGTCGTCAAATATCCACTCATTATTGCCTCCGCTTTGGTTCTTTCGATATTGTTGTTGTTTAATCGTTTTCTTGCAATACCTGCAAAAGACAAAAGCAATTTAGAAAATTGTATAAAAGTTGAGAATCCGATAATCTGGCAAAGCAGCGCTTAAGAAGGTTAAAACTGATGCGTTACATCCGTGACATGAGGGGTTTAGGCCCAAACCCGCCCCAAGCAAACTGGCCTAATGATGCGAAAATCGCAGTACAATTCGTTCTCAATTATGAAGAGGGTGGAGAAAACTGTATTTTGCATGGAGATAAAGCTTCGGAAGCCTTTCTGTCAGAAATAGTTGGTGCCGCCGCATGGCCAAACCAACGCCACTGGAATATGGAAAGTATTTACGAATACGGTGCTAGGGCCGGATTTTGGCGATTGCATCGCCTTTTCAAAGCGAATTCCATTCCAGTAACGGTGTTTGGCGTAGCATCAGCCTTAGCGCGTAGCCCGGAACAAGTTAGTGCTATGATATCCGAGAAATGGGAAATAGCAAGTCATGGTAAGCAGTGGGTTGAACATAAAGATATGCCTCTTGAAGAGGAGCGCGCGCAAATCAAAGAAGCCATTCAGCTTCATACTGAGGTGGTAGGCGAAAGGCCGAAGGGTTGGTACACGGGCAGATGTTCTGAAAATACCGTTTCTTTGGTCGCGCAAGAGAAAAATTTTTCCTATATTTCAGATAGCTATGCCGATGACCTTCCTTATTGGGTCGAAATAAAAGGACAGGAACAATTGATCGTGCCGTATACACTGGATTGCAACGACATGCGTTTTGCCACAACGCAAGGTTTTAACGCAGGAGACCAGTTTCTTTCCTATCTTAAAGATACCTTCGATTTTCTTTATGCTGAAGGAAAAGCTGGTCAACCAAAGATGATGTCCATCGGTTTGCATTGCCGTCTAATCGGGCGCCCCGGTCGAACAATGGCCCTTAAACGTTTTATCGATTACACAAGATCACACCAATATGTCTGGTTTGCGAAACGGATCGAAATTGCTGAGCATTGGCACAAAAACCACCGAGCCGTACCGTTCGAACGCCCTTCTCAAATGTCTAAAAACCGTTTTGTTGCAGTTTATGGTGGGGTATTTGAACATTCTGCTTGGATTGCGGAAACAGCCTATGATCTTGAGCTTGGCCCAGCCCACGACTGCGCAGCAGGTTTGCAAAATATTCTTTCCCGAGTATTTCGATCAGCATCAGAAGAGCAACGCTTAGCTGTATTACGCTCCCATCCCGATCTTGCCGGGAAACTCGCACAAGCGAAACGTCTATCGCTTTCCTCCAAAAGTGAGCAGGCATCAGCAGGTCTTGACGCACTAACTGATCAAGAGCACACTCAATTTCAAGCACTTAATAAGGCTTATGTGGAAAAACATGGATTTCCTTTCATTATTGCAGTCCGTGACAATACAAAAGACAGTATCCTTAACGCATTTCGAGCGCGCATTAGAAATGACAGAAATGCAGAATTAGCTACGGCCTGCAAACAAGTTGAACGCATTGCGGAACTACGTTTGTTGGGTTTGTTCTGATGCAAGAGATTAAAGCCCTATCACTTAGCAAAAAGGCATTTGCACCTTTTGGAGATATTCTTGATACCCAAGGCACACCCGATAGAATCATCAATCACGGAAAATGTGAAAGATACAATGATCTAGCAAAGCTTGATATTTTAGATGGCCTTGCAGGGGTTAGTCTTTTCAATGCCGTTGCGCGAAGTTTGCCTTATCAGCTCAACATGATGGAGCGCCATCCTCTTGGGTCGCAGGCCTTTATTCCGATGATAAACGAACCCTTTTTGATCACAGTCGCCAAAGATCACCAGGGCCACCCAGATCGCCCACAGGCGTTTCTCAGCAGTCCAGGTCAGGCAGTCAATTTACATCGAAATATATGGCATGGCGTTCTCACACCCTTGCAAGAGCCCGGTCTCTTTGCTGTGATTGACAGAGTTGGAGCCGGAAGCAACTTAGAAGAAGTTTTTTTTAAAACGCCCTATTTGATTACGTCCTGAAGAGCATATTACTCCTTAGAGCGATGGAATATATTAAACGTCTTGATTTCAACTGATTTCATGGCAAGATAATTTTTATGAATACATTCACACCTTTCAAACAATACCGTCCTCCCCAGCTTCCGCCAACGGTTTCATACCGGCGGACCGAACTGAACACCATACTCGCGCTATATGGGCGGATGGTAGCCGCCGGGGAGTGGCGTGATTACGGGATTTCTTCTTTAACTGACGTTGCTGTGTTTTCCGTTTTCCGCCATACCGCTGAACAGCCGCTTTATAAAATCGTAAAACGACCTAAGCTGCGTAATCGACAAGGAGAATACACTGTTATTGGTATGGAAGGACAAGTTTTAAAACGAGGACACGATTTAAAATCGGTCTTGCGAATACTTGAGCGCAAGTTGATACGCTCTGTTAGCTAAATCAGTGCCAAAGCTTTCTATAATCTTGCTGGGTGCTGGGACCATTGGGGCCAGTTGGTCAACGCTTTTTCTTAGTCACAATGCAAAGGTCACGGTCTTTGATCCAAGTAAACAAGCGCTTTCTAAGGTGAAGCCTTACATAAAAAATTCCTGGCTGGGCCTCAAAAAACTCGACCCATCTCTAAATAATATACCTTGGCAACAGCTTAAACTAAGTCAAGATCTTACAACAATTTGCGATGCTCCAGACTGGGTTCAGGAAAATGCGCCAGATCGGCTGAAGCTAAAACAAAACTTGCTACAAGAGGCTGAAAACTATCTACCAACTGACGTTCCCATCGCTTCTTCAACAACTGCGCTTATGGCGACAGATATCCAAACTGGAATGGCCTTTCCAGAACGGTTTCTGGTCGCACACCCCTTCAATCCACCACATCTAATCCCTTTGGTAGAAGTCGTTGCTGGAAAAAAAACGGCACCAGAGCTGACTGAGCGCGCCAAAAATTTTTACCAACTTTTTGGCAAAGAAGTTGTAATCCCCAAACGCGAAGCCATAGGCCACATAGCGAATCGCCTGAACGCGGCGCTTTATAGGGAAGTCGTTAATATGGTGGCAACAGGCATTGCAAGTGTTGAGGATATTGATCGCGCTATGGTGCATAGTCTTGGCTTAAGGTGGGCTTTCCTTGGTCCGAATCTGGTTTATCATCTCGGTGGTGGTGAGGGTGGATACGCACAGTATCTTGATCACCTTGGTTCATCACAGGAAGTTCGGTGGAATGACTTAGGCGAAGTCTCTTTAGCTTCTGATATCAAACAAAAACTCATCGATGGGCTTGAAGAAACATTGGAAGGCAGATCAATAGAAATGTTACGTAAAGAGCGCGATGATGCCTTAATCAAGCTTTTAAACCTCAAAAACGCTGTTCGGCAGGAGTGATACAAAATTGTTGATGTTTTTAATGTATTGTGGAATTAGAACAAAACGTGAATACATTAAGTTATTATGTTTGTTGAACTCTCTGCCACTTCGAATTTTACCTTCCTAACCGGGGCTTCACATCCCGAGGAATATGTAGCCCGTGCGGCTTTACTGGGTCTACCCGCTATCGCTATTGCCGATGAAAATTCAGTTGCGGGTATTGTGCGCGCTCACAGTGAAGCACGCAAAATAAAACAGCTGGTAGCAGAACGTATAGCCAAAGATAGCTTCGGTCCCCCAAGACCAACCCATATTCCAAAGCCACCATCCCTTGATATTTTAAACGTTCCTCGTCTCATTCCTGCGGCACTACTCACCTTTGATGAAGGACTAAAAGTTACCATACTGCCAGAAACCCACAAAGGCTGGGTTACGCTCTGCCGACTTCTAACAAAAGGACGACGCAAAGCGAAGAAAGGCCACTGCAGACTCAACCTAGGCGATCTACTGGAAAATGGAGATGGATTACAACTTCTGCTCCATCCGCCACAGGAACTAAAGTGTAAGTACGGCGCGAGTCATTGGGAACTACACGCAACAAAATTAACTCAACACTTTAGGAAAAACATGCATCTTTTGATTGCACCCTCCTACGATGGGCAGGACGCCACACGTTTTGAAACCATCGCAAAGCTTGGCCAAGATCTAGGGCTAGCGTTACTTGCCAGTGCCCGCCCAATGATGCACCAGGCAAGACGCCGACGTCTGGTAGATGTCTTGACCGCTATTCGCACTAATACGCGGGTAGATCAATTGGGCCGTTGTGCGCTTGCCAATGCAGAACAGCGCTTGCGATCAGAAGATGAAATGTACTACATCTTCCGGGCCTTCCCAAAGGCTGTCATACGCGCCACCAAGCTAGCAAAGAGCCTAACTTTTACACTTGATGAGCTCCGCTACAAATATCCGTCTGAGATTAACGGACAGGAAACACCAAAAGAACGTTTAACTCGTCTGGCGCATAAAGGGCTCGACTGGCGCTATCCTCACGGAGCCTCTAAAAAAGTGCGCAATATGCTCGAACATGAGCTAAATCTGATCGCTAAACTTAAATATGAACCCTACTTCCTGACAGTGCGCGATATTGTCCACTTCGCACGATCCCGTGATATTCTGTGTCAGGGGCGAGGGTCAGCGGCAAATTCTGTCGTTTGCTATTCCCTTGGCATTACCTCTGTCAGTCCTGAGATTGGAACAATGGTCTTTGAACGTTTTGTCTCAGAAGCTCGCGATGAACCACCTGATATTGACGTTGACTTTGAACACGAACGGCGCGAAGAGGTTATTCAGCATATTTATGAGCACTACGGTCGGCATCGGGCAGGCCTTTGCGCCACGGTGATACACTACCGCGGCAAACGTGCTGTACGTGAGGTCGGAAAAGCTATGGGGCTCACGGAGGATACAGTGGCAGCCCTCTCCTCCCAGCTTTGGGGATTTTCCAACCGCATTAGCGGGCTCGAAGACCACCGCCTGCGCGAAATTGGCCTCAACCCGAACGACCGCCGATTACGCCAAACGCTTGATCTTATGCGTGAAGTAATAGGCTTTCCCCGCCACCTCAGCCAGCACGTGGGCGGTTTTGTTATTACAGATGGGCGGCTTGATGAGTTGGTTCCGATTGAAAATGCCACGATGGAAGACCGTACAGTCATTTGCTGGGATAAGGATGACATCGATGCGCTCGGCATTCTGAAGGTGGATGTGTTGAGCCTTGGTATGCTAACCTGCCTAAGTAAGAGCTTTGAACTAATACGCCAGCACGCAGGGCAGGATTATACGCTGGCAAGCCTCCCCCAGGAAGACTCCAAAGTATACGACATGCTGTGCAAAGCAGACAGCATTGGTGTATTCCAGGTGGAGAGCCGTGCGCAGATGAACTTTTTGCCTCGGATGAACCCACGCTGTTTCTACGACCTTGTAATCGAAGTGGCAATCATCCGTCCAGGCCCCATCCAGGGAGATATGGTGCATCCCTATATCCGTCGCCGCAATAAGGAAGAACCTGTTGAATTTCCCTCCAACGATTTGGGTAAGGTTTTAGGCAAAACACTTGGCGTACCACTCTTTCAGGAACAGGCTATGCAAATCGCTATAATCGGCGCAGGCTTTTCCCCAGATGAGGCTGACCGCCTGCGCCGCTCACTCGCTACCTTTAAAAAGCACGGCAGTGTGAGTGAATTCAAAAACCGCTTCCTCAGCGGTATGCAGAAAAACGGTTATGATGTGCCGTTTGCCGAACGCTGCTTTTCCCAAATTGAAGGTTTTGGTTCCTACGGCTTTCCTGAAAGTCATGCGGCCAGTTTCGCATTTCTTGTTTATGCAAGCGCCTGGATCAAATGCCACCACCCGGGCATCTTTGCATGCGCACTTCTAAACTCTCAACCGATGGGGTTTTATGCACCAGCACAGATCGTGCGCGATGCCAAAGAACATGGAGTTGAGATACGCCCTGTTTGCATCAATGACAGCTATTG
Source organism: Paracoccaceae bacterium (assembly GCA_902633655.1). Lineage (GTDB taxonomy): Bacteria > Pseudomonadota > Alphaproteobacteria > Rhodobacterales > Rhodobacteraceae > LFER01. The sequence continues at coordinate 6,092 of CACPHA010000013.1, read as the reverse complement.
GGACAATACGATGGAGCCGGACGGGCACGGCGGACTCGCTCTACGCCTCGGGTTGCGCCAACTCAAAGGGCTGAAGGAAGACGATGCCGTCTGGATCACTGCAGCAAGAGGTAACGGGTATCTATCGGTAGAAGATGTGTGGCGCCGAGCAGGCACATCGCCCTTGGTTCTTGTTCGTCTGGCAGAGGCCGATGTGTTTACCTCACTTAGGCTCAGCCGGCGTGAAGCACTTTGGCAAGCCAAAGCGATCACCTCTGAGATTCCTCTACCACTCTTTGCAGTAGATATGGACGGTGAAGGCTGGGCAGAACCTGAAGCCCACCTGCCAAAGATGAGCCTTGCCGAGGAAATGTTCGAAGACTATGTTGCCTTCTCTCTTAGCCTCCGCGCACACCCTTTAGCTTTACTGAGGCCTATTTTGACGCCAGACATACAAACCTGATATATAAATTATATTTCATATTAAAAAGGCGCTTTGGATCGAAATTTCATGCCCTTACCACTTTCGGGGTGATTGAGGCGCAGTTCTTCGGCGTGAAGCATAATACGCGGATAACTATCAGCAGTTTCCGGTGCATAAAGCCGATCACCAAGGATTGGATGGCCTATTGCGAGGCAATGCACACGCAACTGGTGTGAGCGACCGGTTTTAGGCATCAGCCGCAATCGGCTTTCCTCACAACCTGTCTTTAATAATTTCCACTCCGTAAATGCCGCCCGTCCTGTTTTATGGCAAACCATTTGAAGCGGCCTATTCGGCCAATCAACGATCAAAGGTAGATCAATCTCACCAGAGCGTTCGACAAACCTCCCCGCAACCCGCGCAACATATACCTTTTTAACAACCCGTTTTTCAAACTGCATGGACAGATGACGCTGGCCATGGGCCGTCATCCCAAAGACCATAACGCCTGACGTATCTCGATCAAGGCGGTGCACAAGTAGTGCATCGGGAAAAGCCACTTGAACGCGCTTCAGCAGACAATCTGCGAGATCTTCGGTTTTCCCAGGAACGGATAGCAACCCTGAGGGTTTATTGACCACAAGAGTCTCACGGTCCTCATGGAGTATTACGAGTGGCTTTTTGGGGGGGGCGTAAGCTGTTTCCATAGTCAAGCCTTAGACTGTGGGTTGCTACATGTCCACTTGGGTTTATGAAATTTTCCTTGATTTTTTCACTACCACAAGGCACCGTCAAGAAAAATAGAATTTCCACAATCCAATATGCCCACTCTTGATCTCGCACATTATGACTGTCTTGGAGCAGACCTAAGGTCGCTACGCAAGTCACGCGGCTTAACGCTGAGTGATCTGGCTAACGCCGTTGGTAAATCCGTTGGCTGGCTTTCGCAGGTTGAGCGCAACCTATCGGAACCGTCAATCGATGATTTACGCGATCTTGCAAAAAATCTTGAAATTCCGATATCTATGCTGTTTGGCCAAGCTAAAGCTGCCCCGGAAGAAATTGGTTTTATAGTGAGACAGGGTGCACGCCGATCGATCGGCTCCAAAGAAGCGGGTCTTTTGGAGGAATTGCTCTCTCCCGACCTCACAGACGATTTTGAAGTGGTACATTCCACTTTTATACCTGGTGCAAAACTTGCAAAGCCTGTCAGTCGTCCAACGCAAGAAGTTGGATACCTGATATCCGGCAAGCTCGATATAACGATTGAAGGCAAATGCTTTACAATTAAGCCGGGTGATGGTTTTCGTATACGGGGAGAAGCCTTTAAATATGCTAACCCCTACAAGGAGCCGGCAGTGGCGATCTGGGTGATCGCCCCGCCGGTTTATTAGCGCTATGTCCTGGGAAGCTTGGCTAGTCTTCGCAAGTTTCTGGGCAATTTTTGTCACCACACCTGGACCCAATGCCTTGAATTGTATTAGCGTTGCGATAGCTTATGGCTTTCGTTTATCACTAGTCTGCGTGCTCGGCATTCTGACGCAAGCGACATTGTTTATCACTCTATCTGTCTTTGGTATCACGGCGCTAATAGCCGCACCAAACAGCGTATTTTTTACTTTCAAATGGATAAGTGCAGGATTTTTGATCTATTTGGGCATTCGCGGTTGGCTCACAGCCCACTGCCTAATTGCTCATCAGTTACCAAAGCCTGAGCAGATTTACGTAAAAGCTTTTTGGGTGGCAACGATCAATCCGAAATCTTTAGCAGGCTACCTTGCAGCCTTTAGCCAATTCGTGGCGCCCGATGTGCCAATGGGCGAACAGATTTGGGTAATATTTCCGACAGCGCTTTGTCTTACAACACTAAGTTACGTAACCTTTTGTGCGCTGGGGGCGTTCCTGGGCCGCGCAGCTCTCAGCGGTATTTTAAACATATGGCTGCGACGTATACTGGCAGTTTGTTTCATTGGTTACGGATTTTTTTTGGGCCTCTCGCCCGTACCAAAAGGAGAGTAATTGATGTCAGTCAGCGGATCCTGCGCTTGTGGCGGTGTAAAGTTTAAACTAACAGGAAATTTGCGCGATGTGGTACTCTGCCATTGTAGCCAATGCCGTAAAACGTCTGGACATTATTGGGCGGCAACTCAAGTTGATAGCGATGACCTTATATTGCTCACGGAGACAAAACTTAATTGGTATCGCTCATCAGACATAGCAAGGAGAGGCTTTTGCTCAGGTTGTGGTGCAAGCCTATTTTACGAACGCTACGGAGACGGACGAACGGCTGTTGCCACCGGTACATTAGATGGAACAATAGACCTAAAAATTATGCGCCACATCTATGTTGCCAGCAAAGGGAATTACTACTTAGTCGCTGATGGTGCGCCTCAGTTTGAGGAGTATTGAACATGGAATTGTCTTATTCAAACTTCTTACACCAAAGGTATTTATGAGGGCAGGTATATTGAGAAAAAATGCTACCAACAATTACGGACTGTTAGTTATCACCGTGACCAATGAGCAATATCCCCATCAGGACCCTTTAAATAATCTTACTAAACTCACACTAGGTGAACTATTCAACTGCTATGCCTTAAATAAGGGAGAAAAATATAATGTCTGATATTCCATCCACTGCCCGCGTTGTTATTATTGGTGGCGGTGTTGTGGGCGCTTCCTGCCTTTATCATTTGGCCAAAGTTGGATGGAGTGAATGTGTGCTGCTCGAAAAGAATGAGCTCACGGCAGGTAGCACCTGGCATGCAGCCGGCAATGTGCCCACATTTTCAACAAGCTGGTCAGTAATGAATATGCAAAGATATTCAACTGAACTTTATCGTGACCTTGGCTCGACTGTCGATTACCCGATGAATTACCATGTTACGGGCTCTATTCGACTAGCCCATTCCCCAAAACGTATGCAAGAATTTGAACGTGCTAAAGGAATGGGAAGAAATCAGGGCATGGACATTGATATTCTTGGTCTCCATGAGATCAAAGCCAAATACCCCTTTATCAAAACACACGATTTACAAGGTGCCCTTTATGATCCCAACGATGGAGATATTGATCCCGCTCAGCTCACACAGGCTTTAGCAAAAGGCGCACGAGATCTGGGCGCAACAATATTGCGCTTTACCCCAGCAACTGGCGTGCGCCGTGCGAATGGCGAGTGGATCATCGAAACAGAAAGAGGTGAAATTCGGTGCGAATATGTTGTTAATGCCGCGGGCTATTATGCTCAGCGCATTGGTGAATGGTTTAAACCCTTCGGTGGGCGTACTGTTCCAATGATGGTGATGAGCCATCAGTATATCTTGTTCGAAGAGGTTGAAGAGGTGAAAGCCTGGTCGGAAAGAAACGGTAACAAACTTCCACTGTTGCGCGATGTGGATAGCTCTTACTACCTACGGCAAGAAAAAAACGGTTTTAACCTTGGACCCTACGAAAGGAACTGCCGTGCCCACTGGGCGACACCAAAAGATCCGCTTCCCGAAGATTTCAGCTTCCAGCTGTATCCAGACGATCTGGACCGCTTGGAATGGTATATTGAAGATGCTCTTGCGCGTGTCCCTATCCTTGGTGAGGGTGGTGTTTCTAAGGTCATCAATGGGCCAATTCCTTACGCACCGGATGGTATGCCTCTGATCGGACCAATGCCAGGTGTGCCCAATGCGTTCGAAGCATGTGTATTTACCTTCGGGATTGCTCAGGGAGGCGGCGCAGGCAAAGTGCTTGCCGAGTGGGTTGTTGACAACCAGACAGAATGGGACATGTGGTCCTGTGATCCTCGCAGGTACACAGATTACACAGATCATGCTTATTGCGTTGCTAAAGGACTGGAGGTTTATGGCCACGAATATGCTATGCACTTTCCATGGCACGAATGGCCTGCGGGCAGAAATAAAAAGCTCTCACCTCTGCATGAAAAAATTGTTAAACTGGGTGGCCAGATGGGCGCCTATAACGGCTGGGAGCGGGCCAACTGGTTTGCAAAACCGGATGATAATACATCCGAAGAAACAACTCAGACATGGGACCGGGACGGCCCATGGGAACAGCGAATTAAAGAGGAATGCGAGGCAGTAAGGGATCACTGCGGAGTTCTCGACCTACCTGGGTTTTCACGCTTCTGGATTCAAGGAAAAGGAGCTGACGACTGGCTTCGCGGCTTCTGTACTGGCAGCATACCCAAAGTGGGCCTGATGAACTTAGTCTATGTCGCAGACAACCGTGGTCGCACTCTTTCAGAATTTTCCTGTATACGAATTACCCAAGATAATTTCGTGCTTATCACCGCCGCCACAGCTCAGTGGCATGATTTTGAAATGATCCAAAACACTCTCCCAGATGGCATAAATATGCGCGAAACAACTACAGAAAGAGACACCTTAATCGTGACCGGTCCCAAATCTAGGGAGATTTTGTCAGGACTGACGGATGCAGATTTATCCCGAGGTTGGTTGACCCATCAATTCGCTAACGTTGCGGCACGCAAAGTGTTTTTAATACGTGTTTCTTTTGCTGGAGAATTGGGCTGGGAAATTCATGCAGAAAACGAAAATATGCCAGAAATATATGATTCGGTTATCCAAGCCGGTGCAAAGCCTTTTGGAATGTGGGCTCTTAACTCCCTACGTCTTGAAAAAGGCTATCGTGCCTGGAAAAGTGACCTTTCAACTGATTACTCAATGTTCGAAAGTGGGCTCGATCGCTTTGTTAAGCTGGACAAGCCGCAGCAGTTCACTGGAAAAGCTGCGCTTTTGAGTGAAAAGCAACAAGGCAGCAAGAAACGTTTTGTCTCCCTAATCGTGGATGCAGGCTCCTGTGATGCGCCTTACATGTCAACGCTATGGCACAATGGAACGATCGTTGGCGAAACCACATCTGGGGCGTGGGGTTATCGCGTGAATGCTAGCATTGCCCTCGGCATGCTTCGCACTGATCTTGCTAATCCAGGTACTGAAGTCGAAGTGGAGATATTCGGAAAACGCTTCAAAGCGACAGTTCAAGAAGATAAACCCCTATGGGATCCTGATAATGAAAGGTTGAAAGCATGACACAAATCACTCTTCTAGACGGCTCAATCGGTCAAGAGCTTGTTAAGCGCTCAGGCAATCGAGCTACACCACTTTGGTCAACCACAGTAATGATGGAGAAACCAGGGCTCGTTGATAAAGTTCATGCTGAATATTTCAACGTTGGGGCAACTGTTGCAACGACTAACACATATCCAGTTCTCTATGACCGATTAAAACGCGCGGGATTAACAGAGCGGCGTCATGAGCTTTGGGATATCGCTGCGCTCGCCGCTACCAAAGCGAGAGACGAACATGGATCAGGTTTAGTTGCCGCCTCTATTGGTCCACTGATTGCATCTTACAGGCCCGACATTTGCCCACCTGCTGATGAAGCGGAGAAACTTTACGATGAAATTGTCAATCATCTTGCTCCACAATGTGACTTTCTTTTGATAGAAACAATGTCGTCTATAGATCAGGCTGAAGGGGCCTTGCGTGCTACAAAAAAAATTAACAAACCCGTTTGGATCGCGATGTCTGTTGAAGACTTTGACGGAACAAAATTGCGATCAGGAGAAGAATTGGTAGATATCAAATCTACTCTCAACAATTACAAGCCAGATGCCGTGCTCATCAATTGTTCTCGTCCGGAAGTCGTTGGCGAT